>NZ_JADZBI010000253.1 GCF_020852195.1 Hyphomicrobium sp.
TCCGGCCGCCTCGATCTGCGCGATCGACAGATCGGTCGCCTGCCAGGCGGGGAGGAAGAGTGCGATGCGCAGGGCGTGCAGGCCGAACACGGCGGCGACGAGCCCGTGCAGCACCTTGCCCGACAGGATCTCGCCGCGCAGGCCCGCGGCGCAGACCATCGCGAGCGGCACCATCAGCCGGAGGTCGAGATGCATCGTCGTCGCGGTGCGCGTCGGCATCACAATGACGAGCGCGGCGATGGCAAGGACCATCGCTTGCGCCTGCGGCGCCAGCCGAAGCTTCAGTTCGCGCCCGGCGACGAGGACGGCGAACAGCATCACCCCGCCCCACACCAGGCCGCGCCAGGTCGGATCGCCGACGAAGAACCCGACGGGTGCCGCGAGCTTGGCGCCGAAGTCCCAACTCGGCGTCTGGCGCGTTGCCGGATCGACCAGCCACGGCCAGAGCCAGGCGACCGCGGGCCGCAGCGCCGCGACCGCAAGCGACAGCGCCTCGTGCATGGCGCCGCGATCGCGCCGGATGGCCTGCAGCATCACGCCGCCGATCGCGGCCCCGCAGGCAATCCAGGCGCCGAGATGGGCGGCCGCGACGATCGGGCTCGCCACCGCGACCAGCGCGATCGCGCCGAGCAGCGACCGCGTGCGCAGCGCCAGAAATCCCGCCAGGGCGACGAGGGCCAGACCGGCGCCGAGCTGGAAATTGGTCAACCCGACCGCCGCCATGTAGTTGCAGGCGAGCAGCGTCGCCGCGAGCGCCGGAATGGCCGGTTGCGGGTGACGCAAGGCGGCGGCGAGGCCATAGGTCCCGACGATCTGGAGGCTGAGGGCTGTCGCGATGACGCAGCGCGCCGCGACCGCCGCCGGCAGCCAGGCGCCGAGCATCACGCCGAGCGCGTCGCCCAGGGCGTTGGGCAGGCGCCAACCCGCGAACAGGTAGTCGCCCGGCGCGACGTCCGGCTCGAGGATACGCAGCAGGATCGCAAGGCGCGCCGTCTCGAAGGGATGGTCCAGGATCGCCGGATGGGCGAACAGCGCGAGCGGGGCCAGGAGTGCCAGAAGCGCGATGGGAATCAAGCTCTGCGGCTTCATCGTCGAGACGGCCGATCAACCCGTGGCCGCTCGAGCTCGACCCGGACCGCCGCCGGATGCCCGAGCGGGCGGGACGGCTGGGCAACCCCGGATGATCTTGGTGCTACGGGGCATTTCCGTCATGACCGGTGCTCTGCTCGCCTTGGAAGCCCACGATGCAATCCAGGCTAGCATGTCCGGCCCCGCCCAGGCCCGCGATCAGGCTTGGCAATCCGGCCCGGCGATCCGGATTGACGGTCGGGGCCGGCCTCCTCATGGTGCGCGCCTTCGACGGCCAGGCACA
>NZ_JADZBI010000001.1 GCF_020852195.1 Hyphomicrobium sp.
GCGCGAGGAGAAAGTGCCGTATTTCGGCATTTGCCTGGGCATGCAGATGGCAGTCATCGAGATCGCCCGGCATAAAGCCGGCCTCAACGACGTTGGCTCCAGCGAATTCGGCAAGTATGGCAACCCCGTCGTCGGCCTGATGACCGAATGGATGAAGGGCAACGAGCTCGAGCAGCGCCGCCTCGGCGGCGACCTCGGCGGCACGATGCGCTTGGGCGCCTTCCCGGCATCGCTCGGCAAGGACACGCGCATCGCCGACATCTACGGCACGACGGAAATCTCGGAGCGCCACCGCCACCGCTACGAGGTCAACACCGACTACCGCGCCCGCTTGGAGGCGGCGGGCCTCCGCTTCGCCGGCCTCTCACCGGACGGGTTGCTGCCGGAGACGGTGGAATACCCGAACCACCCCTGGTTCATCGGCGTCCAGTTCCACCCGGAGCTGAAGAGCCGCCCCTTCGACCCGCATCCGCTGTTCAAGAGCTTCATCGCTGCGGCGGTTGAGAGGAGTAGGTTGGTTTAGGGCAACCGGCAAGAGTCTGGTGACACGTCCACGAACAACACCGTCGGGCTCGTCCGTGGCAAGATCAAGGATCAAGGCCGAAGGAGGACTGCTTCGGCCCTTCCACCAGTCCATGAACTCTAACTATCTCATAATGTGTGTTCATCCAAATTTGGATATCGGGGTCGAAGGACTGAGTAATGCGAAGATCCACGTCGAGGGAATCGCCTTGCGCGATTGCGATTTGTCGCGCAGCAAGCCTATCGAAGAACGTCGGATCAAGGATGGCGGCAGATATTTCGATACCTTGCCAACTGAATTGCCACTTCCGTTTGGAGCGACGGAGCACGGCCTTGATAATACCAACCGTAGTGCGCTCCGTGATTTGCCGACTTGTCGGCACACTGAGCGTGCGATCCGGTAGAATGTCGCGAAGGGAACGATCGAGTGCATAGTTGAGCTTCGAGATAACGCCTGGAAACTCAGAGCGAGGAATGTCGATGGCAGGCCGCGCGTGAACGTCTTCACCCGGGATGATACCCAGCGAAACCACGTCATCGTCCTGATGCACGGCCTCAATCGCCCTCTTGACTCCCTTGGCTACGGTCGGACTGCCAGCAACCTTTTCCTGATTGTCGAACACCGATTTCGGAAAAATCAATTTTTCCTGCGAGGTGACTACCACGAGCTTGTCGCCCTCCACGGTGTAAGTGGGTGTCTCGTACATGAGCTCAGAGTAGATATAGTTGACTAGCAAACCCACAATCAGCGCTTCGCTTACCCTTGCGAAAACTGCTCGAGCACGTTTGTTAGTGCGGATTTTTGCGAGGAAGCTACCCTCAGCGGTGTGCTCGAATATAATATCAAGCTCAACCTCAGGATTAACGAGCGCATTGATTTCTTGGAGCGCGTCAGCAAGCCCGGTTAGCGCCTCCGTCAACGTGTAGACGTCAACTTCGGAGCGCGGGCCACCAAACTTTATGGTGAAAGCATCGTCAGAAAACTCGCGAAGGTCCATCTATGCCGCCACTTGCTGTGCGTGATCGCCCCTATCGCATCTGCAAGCGACGCCGCACTGCCTGGCCAATCAGGAAAACAAGGACAACCGTAAGCACCGTTTGCGCCGCTTGGAGCAAGACTGCTAATAGTCGCCGACCATCGGCTTTGCTGCCAAACCCTAGACACTCACCGAGCCGCTCCGCTCTTTGGTCGTCTTGGATGCCGACGATCAACGCGTTACGAACAGACAGCTCAACCGCGGCTAGGATAGCGCTGCCCTGATCCTGTCCGCCGCATTCTCCGCTAAGATCTGTCGAGACGGCCAGACCTCCGTTCTCGAAAGAGATGCGTACTTTGCCCGCAGCAAAATACATTGCCGGAAAGACGCAAACCGCAAATGTCAACAACCAAAGCGCCGGACGCAGCCAGCTTTGCCCGTAGCTCGACACCAAGCCATAAAGGCTGCTCGCAAAGCCGCCTTCTAATTTCAGCTCCCTAACAAGCAAGTCAAACTCTGTCTTTTTATCGTCAGTGCGAGCTGCGAGACGGCGTAGCACCGTCAGCCGCTGAACAATGTCCTTGCGGTCGGTAGCCGACCAAGAGTTCTTGCGCGAGGGCAAGAGCGCTTGCGACAACTCCGGGAAATGAAAGAAAGTTGCTTGCTTGAAATCGGGATACCTATCAAAGCGCGCTTGAGATACGAGGAAATCGCCTCCGAAGTGCGATTTCTCGAACAACGCATCCCCACCGAAATGGGCACCAGAAAAATCCGTGTCGGCGCCAAAGCGAGCCTGAGAAAAATCAACAACAATGGCGTCATGAAGGTCAGCGTCCCGGAACACTAAGTTGCCAAAGCATTCAAGGTCTTTAAAGTCGACCGTGAGGCGCTGCGCGGTATTGATTGCCAGCTTACTAGGTCTAAAATGTGCGCCACGAAATGAGAACGACCTTCGGAGTGACGGATCTCCAATCCGCGCTTCTCTGAATGATAAAACCTCACTGTCCAGATCTGCGCGGAAAGTAGCCTTCTCAAAGGACACAACGAGATCGGCCGTCTCTCTGGCGCTAGCATCTGCATTGTCGCCGTCCGGATCACCGTCGGTGACAAGGCTGAACTCCGCCCCATCAAACGACGCGCCCGCATCAAAGACGGCTTCTGTGAAGAAGACGTTGCCTCCGAATCGCGTACCACCAAACGCTGCGTGTTCAGAGAATTTAGCATCTGCGAACCGTGCATGTGAAATAGAATAGCGGAATGTCACCTTCTCAAAGGCCAAGCCGCCCTTGAACTCGGTCGCCACAAAATTTCCGGCACCGTGGAAGACAACGTTCTCGAACGTCACCGCGCTGCCGAACGACGAACCGTCGAATTTTGCGGAGGCATAAAACCTGCAACCCCTAAAGCTTACAACTTGTCCAAAGGACACACCGGTGAAGTCCGCCAAGTAGAGCGTCGATCTCCGAACGGAAACACTTTGGAAAAATGTTGCTCCTGCGAACGTGGTCTTGTTTCCTCGCGCCGAGGGAACTGTAACGCCTCTCAAGCGTACCGGACCGAAAAATTTCGCGCCCGCAAAACTTACACCTTTATCGAAGCGGGTGTTGTTCAGCGAAACTTGCCCGGTGAACGTAGCGCCTGAGAAGTCTTGGAAGTCAGCGAAAACTTGCCCATCCAAATTCAGCGTTGAGAACGTTTTCGTTTCGGCCGGGCTGGATGCCTCCCTGGAGACAAGCTCCTCGTCGTCATCCAGTTCGACCGCTTCCTTACGAAGCGACGCGTCGAGCGAAGCCATTTTCAACTCCCCGCAATACACATAAATGGCAATGACGAGCACAATGCGCCTGCGCGCCATAAGTGTACAGACATCTGAGCGTCCGTCGGTAGGCGAATCCACAATGTTGCGTGGCACCCTCGCTACGAATCTTATCCCCTCTTCCTCACACCACCCTCTCCGCATCCCGCTCATTCGGGGGCCGGCGTGAGCTGGATGCCCGCGGGCGGGAGCTGCGCCTCTCCTCAAGACTGATACCCATCAGCTGGACTGGAAAGGTGCGGAGCCGTCTCCCCGGTGGATGGACCGGAGAGCAAACGCATGAACGGTGGATGTTCGGTCATGCGGCTTCGTACCGGTAGGGGTTGCGTCGCGCGGGGCTGGACACGTCGCGGGCGACCATCGCCAACGGCAATCCGGCATCAAGTGCGCGCGGCGTGAGCAGCGGCGGGGCGGGTCGTGCCGAAGGCACGCAAACAACGACTAGCCGCATCCCCGGATTCTACCCACGGCCTGCCGCTCCGCTCCCCGAGCATGCCGAAGGGGTGCAATCGAAGGGGAACAAGACCCGCTCTTTGAAACGATCCAGGCCATCCCCGCGAGCCTCACATCCTCGCGGCTATCCACGCATGCTCCACCAGCTCCGCGCGTCCTTGCGCGCCGCTTGGGCCGCCCATAGGCTCGCGCTCAGCGAGACAAGGAGCGATCCCATGCACACGAAGCACATCGTGACGTTCGGCGGCGTGGCCTGCATCCTGGCCATGCTGGCCTATCTGTTCGTGTTCGCGGACGGCCCGATCGTCGATAGCCCGACGCCGCTCGCCGTCCCCTCCACGCCCTGACGGACATGAGCCTGCAGCGTGTTCCCCCGGAGACAGCCGGACGCGCTCCGTCAGGCCAGGCTCGCAGCGCAAATCATGGGAGGAGTGGGGATGAGCGCCTCGTCGGCGGCCCGGAACGTTTCCTGGAAACAAGCAAGCTTCGACGCCTGGGCGAACGGCGCCAAGCGGCGCACCCTCGTCCTGACGGGACTCCTGCTCCTGCTTCTGGCCGCCGCCTGCACGTTCGCGGTCGCGGTGATGGGCCCGCGCCTCGTCCGCGAAGGACGCCTGCTGTGGTTCGGCTCATACACACAAGGCGTCGTCGAGAACGCCGCCCTGCGCCGCGTCGGATCCTTCAAGGGCGGCGCGCCCAAGTACCAGCTCACCATCGACTACAGCTTCGTCGCCCACACGGGCGTCGCCTATAGCGGACGAACGCTGCGCGGCGACATCCGCACCCCGCCGGATTTCCACCCCGGAGACGCGACTGGCGTCTTCTACGAGGCAGCCAACCCGGCGAACTCTGTTGCGGAGCACAATCTCAGGACCGACGTCTACGGACTGCTTCTCTTCCTGCCGTTCCTTGTCGCGGTGGGGCTCGGGTCCACCCTCTGGTACGTCGTCCGCTTCTGGAAATGGGCATCCAACCGCGCCCCACGGCCCGCGAAGTCGGGCGCATCGACGAGGAAACCGTACGTTCGCTCTCCGGCAGTGAAGCGGGCCACGTGGCTGCAGAAGTGACCCAGACCCTGGCTCACTCCCCCGCCGCGCCCTCCCGCGTGATCGAGCCGAGCACCTGCCTCAGGAGCTCCGTGTCACGCACGCCGGCCATCTCGCGCAGCTCCGCCTGCGAGTAGCCGCCGACGTCATCCGACAGCAGCGGCGCGATCTCGTCCTCTGCGAACGGGCACCGCTTGAACACGAACGGCGGCAGATCCGGCAACCGCTCCGCGCTGTCGCCCTCGCCAAGCGTCAGCATTGCCACCGCATCGGCGCCGAGCACCGTCACCTTCGCACGGTCCGGCGCCGTCTGCGTCACGTCGTTGATGTGATTGACATGCGTCGCGCAATTGTCGACCGCCGTGACGGCGTCGAAGGAGCACATGCCCTGCTTGTAGCGCAGGAACCGCGCTCGCCCATGCGCATCCCAGTGGCGCTTATCCAGGAGGTAGCCGCTGAATGCGCCATCGCGCGACTGATGCAGAATGTCGAAGGCGCACGCCGCAGTGCCGATCCCGGCCGCTCGAGCGCGAAGAACCCCGCGAACGGATAGGAGTCGGCAGCGGCCATGCCGGCGAACATCTGGCTGGCGGCGATCAAGCAGGCGCGCAGCTTCATCTCTCCCCTCGCTTTTTTGCACCACTATACAGCGCACCTCCCCGCACGCACCGCTGCAGTCGTGCCACGAAAGAAGCGGCCGCCGGCACGAGCGAACAAAATTCCCCGCGCAGACGGCCATGAGAGGATAGGACCGAAAAGGTTAGTGCTCAGCGAGCGCAACGTGCTTCCTGCC
Organism: Hyphomicrobium sp.; assembly: GCF_020852195.1. Taxonomy (GTDB): domain Bacteria; phylum Pseudomonadota; class Alphaproteobacteria; order Rhizobiales; family Hyphomicrobiaceae; genus Hyphomicrobium_C. The sequence goes on from NZ_JADZBI010000001.1 coordinate 5,608, forward strand.
GTACTCCTTCCGGGCGTACTCCTTCCTCGGATACTCCTTTTTCGAGTAACGCTTCTTGGAAGGCTTGCTAGCGTAACGCTTTTTCAGGTCGCTCTTACTGGCGACCTGCTTCTGAACGGTGGTTTTCTTGGCGAATCGCTTCTTGCTGTACTGCTTTTGCGCGACTCGAGTCTTGGTCTGATACTTCTTGGCAACGGCCTTCGACTTGATCATTCCCGCATCCGCGAGCGCCCCGAGGCAGCGCGTGGAGAGGCGGGGACCGACATCCCTCATGCATTTCCGCACACCGGGAGTGCCCACGGCGTGATGACTGCAATGAGCGAAGTAATCGTCCTTGCAGGCGAGCTTGACGGTCAGACTGACGGCAAAGGCGTTGGCGGTTGAGAACGCGAGCACGACGACAGCGAGTATTGTGGCTTTCATGAGGTGTCCTCCGTGGCGCCGCAGTATTTCAACAGATTCTCGCGACTCTGACGAAGGTTTTCATGCATCTACAGCATGCAGAATGCTTGCGCGAAACTTGCCGTTCGGCATCGCGCGCATCCTCACGCAAGCGTTTGCGCCGTGCGCCGACGCCGGCAACGCGCCCGCAGCGACAATTCTCGGTTCACGCGACGGAGCGGTTCACATCGAGGTTTTCTCGAAAGAAAATAAGGAGATGAATCGGGGCGGCGTGTTGGATCTCTCGCGGGCTGAGCGCGAGCAAGAAAACGGGGGAGACATGACGCAGGTGCTGAGCTGATCCGCGAGCACGACGCCGGCGCATGGACGGCCGTCACGCACGGCGCGACGGCCACGGGCTCGATTTATCCCCGGCGGCGAGGGCTCATGAGAAACTCCGAGCCGACGCCCCTTACATGCTGGCCGCGTCCTCCGGGGCCACCACCTTGACGGCGGGCGGGGCGGCCGCCGGCGGCACAGCAGCGGCTGGCATCGCCGGCCGCGGCGGCGGCGGGATCGGAGCCGCAGCCGAGCGCAGCGACTGCGCCAGGAGGCGGCCGATGCAGTCGTAGGACCTGTCGTTGAGATGGAACTCGTCGGACGAGAGCAGCGACGCCGCCGTGAACTGGGCGCTCGCGATCAGGTGCTGCATGATGGCGAAGCGCTTCATGACGGGCACGCGCAGCTCGCCGGCGACCTCGCGCAGGGTGGCCATGTAGAGCGGCCCGTTCTTGACCTTCGTGAACCGCGGATAGAACTGCTGATCGATGAGCACGACATCGGCGCCCAGCCCCCGAAAGCGCGTGATGCCGGTGCGAAGCTGCTCCCGGTAGGTGTCGATGGCCACGCCGCGGATCGCATCGTTGACGCCGGTCTGCCAGAGCACGAGCTGCGGCTTGTGGGGCGCCACGTCCGTGTCGATGCGGGCCAGCATGTGCCGGGCGAGCTGCCCATTGACGCCCGCGTTGATGACCCGCACGTCGCTCTTCGGCCATGCAGCGCGGAGCTCCTGCTCGAGGCGGGCGGGATAGGTGTGCGTGCGGCTGCTCGCGCCCTTCCCCCACGTGCTCGACGAGCCGAGCGCCACGACGCGAATCGGGCTGCCGGAATGAACGGCGGCCAGAAACTTGGGGAGCGGCGCCTCGAGCTTCACGAGCTCGGGCGGCGCCGTGCAGCCGCCCGCCAAAGCCGGGAGCGGCACGGAGGAGACGCCGCCGGCCAGCAGGGCGGCGGCTAAGGTCAGGTGGAAGCGAGGACGGGCTCGGTGCGGGCCCGTTGCGGAACACGGATTTGCTTGCGGCGCGACATCTGCCATGCGGTCACACTCATGATCGCGATGCCGGCCACGTTCACCGCCAGCATCATCATTTGATTGGAACCCAACTCACGCAGGGCTATCCAACCAAAAAATGACAGCAGTGTGCCAAGAGAGAAAACTTCGAGTGAATGTTTGCCGCAGGTCTGGATGACGCAGGCCCAGGATTGCTTGAGCCACGCCGCATTTTTGGGCACCAGCGCGGCCACCACGTAGGCGAGGGCTAGAACGTGCAGGAAGCGCCACATCGACAGGTCATGCTTGCTCATCGGCTCGACCAGCTCCCGCGACAGGAGCCGCCCGTCCGGCAGCCAGGAATACTGGACCCAGGGCGCCGCAACGATAAAGGCGAAAATCAGGTAGGCCGCCGCGAGCACGAGAACCCAGACCTGCGGCGGCGGCATATGCATGCGCCGCACGAGCACGGAGGCCGCCGCGCCGGTGGTGAAGAGGAGCTGCCAGGCGAACGGGTTGAAGAACCATCCGGTCTCGCGATGGTGCGCCGGAAGGTTGACCGTCGCGAAGTTGGCGACCAGCCAGATGGCGAACGAGATCGCAAGCGTTAGCGCCACGCTCCGCCGCAGCAGGACGAGCACGACCGGCAGCCAGAACATGAGCACGACGTACATCGGCAGGATGTTCATCTGGTTGGGCTGGTAGAAGAGCAGCATCGCCGAGCCCAGGGTGCGCCAAGGGTCCGTGGCCAGGCCGCCGATGGCGATGTTGTGCACATAAGCCGGGTACTGGAACAAACGTGCCGCGCTGTAGAGCATGATCGCCGAGGCGATGAACACGATGATGTGCCACACGTAGATCTCGCTGGCCCGGCGGCTGGCGCGGGCAAACGCGCCGCGGAAATCGCCGCGCTCCGCCATCGACCAGTACGCGAGGCCCGCCGAGTAGCCCGCGAGAAGCACGAATACCTCGCTCGCATCCGCGAAGCCGAAGTTGCGAAGCGTCGCCGAGGCCCAGGTGTTGTCGGGCACGTGGTCGATGAAAATGAAGATGAGCGCCAAGCCACGGAAAAAGTCGATCCGCAGGTCTCGCTCTTTGCGCCGACTTGTGCTCATGCGGTGCCACGACCCAGATTGTTGACACGATGCAGGCGGTAAACCCGCGCACCCGCGACGTTAACGCCGGGACACGCCTTTGGTTTCAAACCTCGCTTAACCAAGACGACCCTTTGCTTGCAGTCGCAGCGGCAAGACTTAAATGACGCAAGATGAACGGGAGCAAAACGGCGGGACTTGTGCTCGGCATCACGATCGGTGTTCCCATCGGGGTGGCCTTGGGCAACATCGGCCTGGGGATCGGGATCGGCCTCGCACTTGGAATCGCGATCGGCGCCATCGTCGACTAGGGTCATGGCAATCTTGAGACCAAAGAGACCACCACGGCCCGAGCCGGCGCCCAGAACGGGCGGTTCAGCGGTCGGCCTCGGCCAGCGCCAGCTCCGCGACGCGGAGGTCGACCTCTGCGCTCTGCCCATCGTTTAGGCACCACGCCGCCGAAAGCCCCGTGTAGGCAAGGATCCACTTGAGGAGCCGCGCCCGCTCCAACCCCGCCGCATCGACGACGATGTCGAGCCTGCGCCGGAAACGCTCCGGCAGCACCGCCACCGGCTGCGACGGGTCATCCATATCCGGGTTGCAGAACAGGTTGGCGTAGTCGAAGCCCCGCTCGCCGACGAGGCTCTTGGGATCGATCGCGAGCCACCCGCGCGCGCCGAAATCGAGAACGTTGTCGTGGTGGATGTCCCCGTGCAGCACGCCGATGTTACGCTGCTCGCCGAGCAGATCACGAGCGGCCGCCGCGCATCGGGTGAGGATGCCGCCGAAGGCTGCAGCCGCCGGTGCCAGCGCCTCGAACCATGCCTCGAGCGGAACCAGCCCGTCGGGCAACGGCTTCTCGCGCGGCGCATGCAGCTTGGCGATGACGGTGCAGAGGATCCGCGTCGCCTCGTCGTCGCGGCCGGTGCGCGCGAGCTCGGTGAGCGATTGGCGGCCTTGGGCGCGCTCGAGCAGGAGCGCCGGCCCGTCCATGGCCAGCACGCGCGCCGCGCCTTCGCCGTCCCACCAGCTCATCAGCACGCCGCCGCGCATTTCCTCGGGCTCCGTGGCGACCTTGAGCATGGCGGGCCCACCGCCTCGGCGCACGGGAAGCAGCCCCGCGCGAGGGGTGACAATGGGCGCGCCGTCCGGGGCAAGGCCCCAGCGCGCGAGGATGGCGTCGAACATGGGTGCGCGGTTCAACCGGGCCTATAGCACTGGTGTCACGCGCTGGCTATCGAGCCACTTGGCGATAACGGTCCGGTCGTGGAACTCGATCGCGCCGCAGTTCTGGCAGACGATCATGAGCACGTTGAGCGTCGAGTTGGAGGAGCAATCGGCGGTCGCGCCGCGCTGGCAGCTCAGCGTATGGACGTCGAGGTCGCATTTCGAGCGGAACCGCCCGCAAACGGCGCAGCTCGTAAGATGCTTGCCGAACAGGAACTTGTCCACGTCGGCCTTGGTGATGTCGCGGGTCTGCGTGTCGGTCATCGCACCCACCCTGGAGCTTAAGCGTTTCTCCTGAGTCTTTTCTTTGTTTTTAAGATAGTCCGGCCACGTCCTGATAGCAAGGATCGCCAGCGCGATCTCGCATTGCACCACGCGGAATTCCCCGGCGGAGAACGCAAGAGCCTAGTTCTCGCCGACGCGCTTGATCTGCGGCAGCGGCGTGTCGTCAGCGCTCTTGAGCGCGACGGTCGCGCCGGCCCCGCGCTCGATGACGATCTCGGCCGACTTAATGCAGATCGGCATCCGGTCCGGCTTGAACGTCTGCTTGATCTCGAACGTGCCGTCGTTCTCGCGCACAGTGACGTTGGCCTGCCCCTGCGCCACCTTCTCGACCTCGGCCTTGCCGCCGAGCTTGGCGAGGTCGGCCTGCTTCAGCCGGTAGCTGACGGCGCCCGCGCGCACCGTCTCCCGCACCAGGAAATACTTGCTGCCGGCCTTCGGCGTCATGTTGGCCTTGAACAGATCGACGATCTTGTCAGCCACATGGTCGTCGATCACCTCGCCCACCATGTCCTCGACGGTAATGTCGACCGTCGTCGCCTTCTTGTAGTCGGCCGAGCCGGAGGCCGTGAGGCCCGGCACCACCTTCTGCAGGAGGTCCATGGAGAGGCCGGCGTTCGCCTGCTGTGTGTCGGAGAGCACGTAGTTCGAGATCGGCACCTCGCGCTTTACGGTGCCGAGCGCGGCGATGCTCGGATCGGACGTGAAATCCTTGACGCGGAAATAGGTGCCGTCCTTTTCGAGCCTGTAGATCGAGCCGGCGGGATCGAAGCCGTTCGGCACCAGCGGGCACTGGTAGCCCTTGGGCACGCCCGGCACGAACTGGGCGTTGACCGACTCGGCGGCGGGCTTGATCGAGGAGGTGTCGAGGCCGGTAACGATATCCGAGCAGCCGGCCAGCAAAGCCGCCATGCCGCAAAGGCTGATCCGCCCGGCCGCGCGAAGACCCGTCCCCATGTTCGTCCCTGCTCCCACCCCTGGTTGGCTAGAGTGGTATCAGGCGCTCCGCTCACTCACAATAAGCCGTGCCCGACTATCACCAGGAGTAACAAATCCTCGCCCATGCAATAAGGGCAGGGAGCATCGGCCGCCGCGGAAACCTGAAGCGCGTCCGGACATTGAGGCGCGACATGGTCCTTGCTTTCGCCACAGACACCCCGCATATACCGGGTGCCGGTGCGCTCCGAGGTGGATCGTACCCTCACGAAGTTTGAATGAGAGAGCGTGCCACCGGCCGTTTACCCCATTCCCGATTGACTGAGATTCCGGACGTACGGCGTGCCGTCCGGGACTGGCTGATCTTTTTTATGCACGCAAGAAGGAACACCACATGGATCGCATCACGGGCACCGTGAAGTTCTTCAACACGTCGAAGGGCTTCGGCTTCATCCAGCCCGAGGACGGCTCGAAGGACGTCTTCATCCACGTCTCGGCTCTCGAGCGCGCCGGCATCAACGGCGTCTACGAGGGCGACAAGCTCTCGTTCGTGCTCGAGGACGACCGCAAGGGCCGCGGCAAGCAGGCCGGCCAGGTCCAGCTCGTCTCGTAAGCGAGCTGCCAGATCCGATAGGATCACGAGCCGCCGGCTTTCGCCGGCGGCTTTTTTTGTTCAACCCAATCGTGCAAGCCAAACCGTGTGCCTGCCGCAGGCCTCGTCCTCGGCCACGTGGTCGAGAACCACGAAACCATGCTCCGCGAGCAGGACCCGGTAAGCGTCGGGGGCGAGACTCGCATGATAGAGCGGCTCGCCGCGGTACGCGCCGATCGCCTCCCCGTCCGCCGGACCGCTGGTGAAGAGAAGCGCGGCACCCGCTGTCGCATGGGCGCGGAAGACGGCGAACATGGCCCGTTGGTCCGCGCGCGTCAGGTGGAAGAAGCTGTTCCAGGCCATCAACCCGCCGAAGCGGGTACCGAGATCGAGCCGGCGCATGTCGGCGACGATCCAGTCGTGGCCGGGAAACCGCGCCCGCGCGATCCCGATCAGCGACGGCGACGAGTCGACGCCCGTGACCGGATGGCCGTTCTCGATCAGATAGCGCGCGATGGGCTCGCCCGAGCCGCAGCCGAGATCGAGGATTGAGCGATCGGCCCCCAACGCCGCGCGGAACCGGTCGAGCCAGGACCGCTCGAACAGCGATCTCCCGCGGTCGCCGTCCCACGCCTCGGCGTGGCGCTCATAGAGGGCGATGATCTGTTCGGCCGACGGATGGTGCATCCGGCCAGTGTCCGGGACCGATGGCCCCGGCGCAAGATGTAGATCCCGCCGCAACCGACTGCGACACCGCCCTGCCGCGTTCATCCTTGACTTCGCACCCGCAACATGAGACAAGCCGCGCAACGCTCGAAGGAATCGAGCGTCTTCCGGCGCTCCAGCCGCGTGAAGGGACATGTCTCGGGCAGCAATTTGGCCCTATTCGTCCCCCTGTTGAGCGCCCTGAAACAATCCCCATCCGACAGCCCAGGCCACGCGGGGCGTCATCGAAGAGAAGCATTGCCTCGCCATGAATGGCGCGGGCTGCTTGCCGCTACGCGCGGCCTTACAAGAAAGACTGTCCTTTGACATCATTTTCCGACCTCCGCCTCGCAACGCCGATCCTCAAGGCCCTCGAGGGCGAAGGCTACAAGACCCCGACACCGATCCAGGCAAAGGCCATTCCGCCCGTCATGGAAGGGCGCAACCTCCTCGGCATCGCCCAGACTGGCACCGGCAAGACTGCCGCCTTCGCGCTGCCGATCCTGCATCGGCTCGCCGCCGACCGCCGCCCGGCCCCGCGCAAGGGCTGCCGCGTGCTGGTGCTTTCGCCGACACGTGAGCTCTGCTCGCAGATCGGCGAGAGCTTCCGCGCCTACGGCCGCCACCTCGGCATTTCCGTCGCCGTCGTCTTCGGCGGCGTCGGCCACCGTCCGCAGATCCAGGCGCTCGCGCGCGGCGTCGACGTGCTGGTCGCCGCCCCGGGCCGCCTCCTCGACCTGATGGAGCAGCGCGCCGTCGACCTCTCGGGCACCGAGATCTTCGTGCTCGACGAGGCCGACCAGATGCTCGACCTCGGCTTCGTGAAGCCGATCCGTCGCATCGTCTCGCACCTGTCGCAGCGCCGCCAGAACCTGTTCTTCTCGGCCACCATGCCGGCCGAGATCGCGGGGCTCGCGAACGAGCTCCTGAACGACCCCGTGAAGGTCTCCGTGGCACCTGTCGCCACCACCGCCGAGCGCGTCCGCCAGCGGGTGATCATGATCGAGGCCGGCAAGAAGCGTGCGCTCCTGGCCGAGCTGCTCGCGGACCCCGAGATGACGCGGACGCTCGTCTTCACGCGCACCAAGCGCGGCGCCGACCGCGTCGCCCGCCATCTGGAGAGCGGCGGCACCAAGGTCGCGGCCATTCACGGCAACAAGAGCCAGCGCCAGCGCGAGTTGGCGCTCGAGGACTTCAAGCAGTCCCGCATCAACGTGCTGGTCGCGACCGACATCGCCGCCCGCGGCATCGACATCGATCTCGTGACGCACGTCGTGAACTACGAGCTGCCCGAGGTCCCTGAAGCCTACGTGCACCGCATCGGCCGCACAGCCCGTGCCGGCGCCTCCGGCATCGCCATCTCGCTCTGCGATGCGGAGGAGCGCGACCAGCTCCGCGCCATCGAGCGCCTGACACGCCAACAGATCCCCAACGAGGATCGCCGCAACGACCCCTCTATCGTCGCCGACCGCACGCCGCCGCGCCGCGAGGACGGAGAGCGCACCAGCGGCCCCCACCGCGGACCCCGGCACCACGGCGGCCGCGCCGATGAGCGCGAGCATCGCCGCGGACGTCAAGCCCATGGCGATCGCAGCCGCAGCCGGCCGGCGCATGGCGACGAGCCCCGCTCGGCTGCCAAGCCTGCCCATGGTCAGGGTGAGCACGCACACAACGGTCACGGTCACCGCGCGCGCACCCGGCACGCGGACGAACAGCGCAATGGCAATGGCAACGGCCATGAGCGCCGCGCCGAGCCGCGCTCTCACGACCGCACGCGCGATAGCGAGGCGACGGGCTCGCTGCGCGACGTCGCGTTCCTCGCGCGGCCCGCTCACGGTCACCGCGACCGCAACGGCGCCGCGCGCCCGCACGGCGGCGGACATGAACGCCCGCGGAGGCCCGGCTTCGGCGCCGCCCGGCACGGGTCGTCCCGCAACCGGGACGCCGGCTGAGCGAAGCGCCGGGCTGCGATCCGCAGCTCCGCACGCGCATGCTTGATTTGAAAACTGGCCGGAATCGCCGGGCCCGACGCCCGCCTTTCCGGCCGCCTGCTTACGGAGGACCGATGGCACGCAAGAAACCCAATCCGAAAGCCGCGTTCGTTCTTTTCAACGTCCTCTATGAGGACGGCTCCCAGACCTCGAACCGCAAGGTTCCGAGCGAGATTCTGGGCGGCCTTGACGGCGATGACCCCGCGCGCGCCGTGATTGAGGCGCAGGACCAGGAAATCGCCGAACGCTCCGGCCGCTCGCGCGGCCCGATCAAGTCCATCGAGCGCGCCTGACCCCTTTTAGAAGCACGGACCAACGAAAACGGCCGCTCGCGCGAGCGGCCGTTTTCGTTTCGATAGCCTAGGCGGTCGCGACGTCCGACAGGGAGACGAGCCGGCGCTGGCTCTCATCCCAGAGGCGCAGCCTGACGCACTTGAAGCTCTCCCACAGCGTGATCCGGTGAACATTCGCGAGCTCCGGAAAGTCGCGCAGGACCTTCGGCAGGTTGTAGTACGGAATGCGGCTGTAGAGATGATGCACGTGGTGCACGCCGATGTTCGCCGTGAGCCACGGCAGGATGCCGGGGAGATCGTAGTGCGAGCTGCCGTGCAGCGCCGCCTCGTGCACGTTCCACTCCGGCTTCTCGGCCCAGATCGTATCCTCGAACTGGTGCTGGATGTAGAACAGCCAGACGCCGATGGACGAGCCGACGATCACGATCGGAAGCTGCACCGCCAGGAACGCCTTCCACCCGACGAGCCAGATCACGATCCCGCCGATGAGGACGAGGCCAACGTTGGTGCCCATCACGCTGGCCCAGCTACGCCAGTCAGCCCCGCGCAGCATGCTGAACGGCAGCCGATGCTGCACGACGAACAGCAGCGTCGGCCCGATTCCGAACAGAATGAGCGGATGACGATAGGTGCGGTAGAGGAAACGGCGCCAGGGCGAGAGCGCGCGGTACTCGCGGACGGTCAGCGTATCGATGTCTCCGGTCCCGCGATCGTCAAGGCTGCCGTGCGTTGCGTGATGGATGGCATGGCTGCGCTTCCACGCATCGTAGGGCGTGAGCGTCAGCACGCCGATGACGCGGCCGATCCAGTCGTTGGTGAGCTTCTTGCGGAACAGCGCGCCATGCCCGCAGTCGTGCTGAATCAGGAACAGGCGCACGAGGAAGAACGCGGCCGGAACGGCAATCAGAAGCGTCAGCCAGTAGCTGACATAGAGCGCTGCCCATGCCGCCACCCAGAGTGCAACGAACGGGATGAAGGTGACGAAGATCTCGAACACGCTGCGCCCGAGGTCGGGGTGCCGATAGCGCTGGAGGATTACGATCCAGTCGCGCGCCTGAGCGGGCTGCGCCGACGCATCGGACGCAAGTGAGTGTGCCAAAGGTTCCCCCCGTGAATTCGCGGTCGAGCCCGCCCGCCGAGGCGACCCCCCTGGAAATGTCGGAGGCACACTTGCAGGGCGTCGCACGTTCCGCAAGGGGTGTAAGGGGATTCTAAGACACCGGTGCGAAAAAACCGCCCCCCTGCTCACGGATAGAGCCGTGCCTTGGTCCAGGACTCCGAGACGTCGGCGCGCCGGAACACCACGCGGTCGTGCAGGCGGAACGGCCGGTCGCGCCACAGCTCGATTTCGACCGGTGTCAGCCGGAATCCGGACCAGTGCGGCGGCCGCGGAATGTCGCCGATGCCGAACTTGGCCGTGTACTCCGCCACCTTTTTCTCGAGCGCGAACCGGCTCTCCAACGGACGTGACTGATCCGACGCCCACGCCCCAATGCGCGAGAGGCGGGGTCGCGTCGCGAAATAGAGATCGGCCTCCTCCGCCGAGACCGGCGTGACGAGCCCGCGCGCCCGCACCTGCCGCCGGAGCGACTTCCAGTGGAACAGCAGCGCGGCCTTATGCGAAGCCGCAAGCTCACGGCCCTTGGCGCTTTCGAGGTTCGTGAAGAACACGAAGCCGCGTGCCGGATGCTCCGCACCGTCGACCCCCTTGAGCAGCACCATGCGCACGTTCGGCAGCCCGTCGCCGTCGACGGTGGCAAGCGCCATACCGTTGGGATCGTTCGGCTCTGATGAGGCCGCCTCCGCGAGCCAGGCCTCGAACAGCGCGAACGGATCGTCGCCCGCCGTGAAGTGATCCGGCTCTGTCTCTGCCCTGCGCTGAAGGTCGTCGCTCACGTGATACCTGCCCGATGCACCTGATCCGCACCATCTCATACGTTTCTCTATCCCGGCCTGCGCCGGAATGACGTCAGAGCGGACCCCGACTGCCTCCAGAGCCCTGCTTCGCCTCAGTGCCCAGACACATCTATTCTCTTGCACGCCGGCCGCCGCGGACACCCTGCCTCTCATAAAACGGGACGCCCCTTTAGCACCTTTTAACCATGACCGGCCACAATGGCAGGCAAGCCGCCCGCAGTGTTTTTAGGGGTTGGCGGCGTGTTTGTCGTGTCCTGGAGTTGTCTGTCATGCGTCACGTGCTCGCGTTGGAGACCCTCGTTCTCGCCGCCGCAACCGCGGTGATGCTGGTGGCTTTCGTGTTCCTGTCGGGCAACGCGACGCTGGCCGACGAGGCTGCGTCGGAAGAGACCCGCTGCACGTGCCCGGATGCCGCGCGCAAGTCCACGCGCCCCAAGTTCGCCGACTTCAATCGGCCCCCGCTCGACGAATCCGACGAGATCGCCGCACTAGAGAGCATCCAGGTCGGCTTGAGCCGCATGGACGACGGCAGCCCCTTCGTCTGGAAGCGCTCGAACGGACGCCTGTCGGGCATCGTGCGCCCGACCAGCTCGTTCCGTAACACGGCGGGCGCCCTGTGCCGCCATGTCGTCGTCTTGCTCACCACCGGCTTCAAGACGCGAACCGCGGAAGGCGTCGCCTGCCGCTCCGCCAACCGCCGCTGGGTGCTCGAAGGTTAGGCGTGAGGGTGCAGGCCCTACGCGCCGCAAACCAGTTAAATCTGTGAAACGCCAAAGCCTTACGGAAACCTTACCGGGGCCTGTAAGCTTGCGGCAAGGCGCTGCGGCCCCCCTTTGGTACTCCCGCGTGGATGCGGCCGCGAGGCCATCTGGACCGGCATGCCCTTTTGTGTAGGATGCGCGCAAATTTCCGCACAAGGGGATCGCGAGCAAATGACCGAAACGGCGTCGGGAGCAGGGCAACTTGCCGGCACACTCATGGCTGGCAAGCGCGGCCTCATCATGGGCGTCGCGAACAACCGCTCCATCGCTTGGGGCATCGCCAAGGCCGCGGTCGCGCAGGGCGCCGAGGTGGCGCTGACCTACCAGGGCGACGCGCTGAAGAAGCGCGTCGAGCCGCTGGCCGCGGAGCTGGGCTCCAAGCTCGTGCTGCCGTGCGACGTGGCCGACACGCCCTCCGTCGACGCCCTGTTTGCCGAGCTCGGCAAGGCCTGGGGCCGCCTCGATTTCCTTGTCCACGCCATCGCCTTCTCCGACAAGAACGAGCTCGACGGCCGTTATGTGGACACGACCGAAGCCAACTTCACGCAGACCATGCTGATCTCGTGCTTCTCGCTGACGGCGCTGGCCCAGCGCGCCGAGAAGCTGATGACCGACGGCGGCTCGATCATCACCCTCACCTACTACGGCGCCGAGAAAGTGATGCCGCACTACAATGTCATGGGCGTCGCCAAGGCTGCGCTCGAGGCGTCCGTCCGCTACCTCGCGGCCGACCTCGGCAAGAGCGCGATCCGCGGCAACGCCATCTCAGCGGGCCCCATCAAGACGCTGGCCGCGTCGGGAATCTCGGACTTCCGCTACATCCTGCGCTGGAACGAGTACAATTCCCCGCTGAGGCGCACCGTGACCATCGAGGACGTGGGCGGCGCCGGCGTCTATCTCCTGTCCGACCTTTCCAAAGGCGTGACGGGCGAGATCCATCACGTGGACGCCGGCTATCACGTGCAGGGCATGAAGAACGAGGACGCGCCCGACATTTCCGTCGTCAAGAACGACGGCTGACGTCCCGAGCCCCGGAGGGAGCGTTCGCGGGCGTGCCGTCGCCGAGCAAGATCATCGATGCCGGACCACCCGACGATCTACTTCATCCGCCACGGCGAGACCGACTGGAACCGCGACCGCCGCTACCAGGGCCAGAAGGACATCCCGCTCAACGAGACCGGCCGCGCCCAGTCCCGTCGCAACGGCATCGCGCTTCGAACGTTTTTACCCGCCATAGCCGACGCCGAGTTCATAGCGAGCCCACTCATTAGGGCGCGCGAGACCATGGAGATCATCCGGGCCGAGTTGGGTCTCGCACCCGAGGGCTATGCGATCGACGCGCGCCTCATGGAACTGTGCTACGGCGTCTGGGAAGGCACGCTGCAGGACGACATCAAGAAGCACGATCCCGATGCCTTCGCCGCGCGCGCAGAGGACCCCTTTCGCTGGCGCCCTGATGCGGGCGAGAGCTACGCCGACCTGTTGGCCAGGGTCACGGGTTGGGCCGAAGCGCGCCGCGGCAACCGCGTCGTCGTCTCGCACGGCGGCGTCTCGCGCTGCCTGCGCGCCCATTTCCTGGGCCTCGACCCCGAGCTGATCCCGGACCTCGAGAGCCCCCAGGACCGCGTGCTGATCCTGACCCGCGGCAGCATGCGCTGGCTCTGAAGCGCGTTATGTTCACCTGAGCATGGTTGACCCGGGCCATGACGCGAGGAGAGCGTGCTTCAAGCCAAACCGATCTCGCAACAACGGCACAACCGAACGCAGCCCAAAAAAAGAGAGCCGGAGCAGCGGCTGCTCCGGCTCTCCCGTATGCGAACGACAAGGCGCAGATCTCTCGACCACGGTTGCTCAGACCGTGAGGAGAAATCCGCAGAGACGCAAAAACGCGGCACAACCGCAACGGCCCGAGCTCTTGGCTCGGCCGGGCACCCCGTGCGTCGTATGCAGCCTCCTTTCGGGAACGCACAGAACGCAGGGCATCTGCCTGATTACCTGCGTCGCGGCCCCATGCAAAATGAATCCGATCGCGGGGGGGGTCGTCCACCCGTCCGGACGCAGCGCGCTCCCGCGCGCGATTACTTGTACATGCCGTCGCGCAGGTTGATACCGTATTCGAGATTGCCCTTGAGCGCGCAGAGCATTTGCGTCCAGCCGTGGCAGTTGCCGTACGAGGCCTTGAGCCCTTGGGGCGTCTCGCCCCAGCCTTCCTCCGCGATCGTGACCAGCGTCCGCCCGTCCTCGAGCGGCTCGAACGTCATGGTCACCGTGCTGTCGTAGCCGGCAGACTTGGCGCCCGCGTCGCCGTCGGAGGCATCGCCTTCATGCGCGGCCCAGCGCAGCACGATCCTCCGGTTGGTTTCGACCTCCGCGACCTCGACCGGAAACTCCCCCGCGAAATCATGGAAGCTCCAATAGACGGTGGCGCCCGGCTCGAGCCGCCCCTTTGCGCCCCCGGTCGTGAAATAGCCCGACAGCAGCTGCGGATTGACGACGGCCTCGAACACCTCGCCCACCGGCTTCGCGATCCGACCGGTCACTTTGAACTTGAGATCCATGACGCGCACTCCCTTGCTGCTGGGTTTATTATGTTATATTTATATAACATGTCAACCGACGAGGAAAATGAAAGAACTTTCAAGGCGCTATCGGCCGCCACGCGGCGGTCGATTCTCGATGTGCTGAAGGATCGTCCGCAGACGACGGGAGCGCTGTGCGCGCATTTTCCGACGCTCGACCGCTGCACGGTCATGCAGCACCTGAAAGTGCTCGAGGACGCGGAGCTGGTCATCGTGCGCCGCAAGGGGCGCGAGCGCTGGAACTACCTCAACCCGCTGCCCATCAAGCATATCCACGACCGCTGGATCGGCCCCTATGCCGCGCATGCAGTCGACATTCTCGATCGCCTGAAGCGCGACCTCGAAAGGTCGGAATAACGCACACGTGCCGCGCCCTCCACTTGCTGCGGGAGCGCGCGGCCCTTATGAGAGGCAATACGATTTTCGTATTGGCCTGAGTTGTCGATACGCGCGTTTCCGAAATCCGGGCTGCGCGCGCAGCAGCCCCAAATAGCGGCGTTCATGTCACACAACACCTTCGGCCGCCTGTTCCGCATGACGACCTGGGGCGAGAGCCACGGGCCCGCCATCGGCTGCGTCGTGGACGGCTGCCCACCCGGCATTCCGCTCACCGCCGAGGAGATCCAGGCGCATCTGGACCGGCGCAAGCCCGGCCAGTCGCGCTTCACCACCCAGCGCCGCGAGGCCGACGCCGTTGAGATCCTCTCCGGCGTCTTCCCCGACGCCGAGGGACGCCAGGTCACCACCGGCACGCCGATTGCACTCCTGATCCACAACACCGATCAGCGCAGCAAGGACTACGGCGAGATCAAGGACGTCTTCCGCCCCGGCCACGCCGATTACACTTACTGGGCCAAGTACGGCATCCGCGACTACCGCGGCGGCGGCCGCTCGTCCGCGCGCGAAACGGCCATGCGCGTCGCCGCAGGCGCCATCGCGCGCAAGGTGCTCGGCCCCGACATCGTCATCCGCGGCGCGCTGATCCAGATCGGCGAGCTCAAGATCGACCGCTCCCGCTGGGACTGGGAAACCGTCGATAGCAATCCGTTCTTCGCACCGGACCCGTGCATGGTGCCCGAGTGGACGCACTACCTCGACAGCGTGCGCAAGAACGGCTCCTCCGTCGGCGCCGTCGTCGAGGTGGTGGCCGAGGGCGTGCCCGCCGGGCTCGGCGCCCCGCTCTACGGCAAGCTCGATCAGGACCTCGCGTCCGCCATGATGAGCATCAACGCGGTGAAGGGCGTCGAAATCGGCGCCGGCATGGCGGCGGCAGAGCTCACGGGCGAGGCCAACGCCGACGAGATCCGCATCGGGCTTGACGGCAAGCCGCGCTTCCTTTCGAACAACGCCGGCGGCATCCTGGGCGGCATCTCGACCGGCCAGCCGGTGGTCTGCCGCTTCGCCGTGAAGCCGACGTCGTCGATCCTGACCCCGCGCCAGACCATCGACGCCGAGGGTCACGAGACGGAGATCGTCACCAAGGGCCGCCACGACCCGTGCGTCGGCATCCGCGCCGTTCCGGTGGGCGAGGCCATGATGGCGCTGGTTCTGGCCGACCACCTGCTGCGCCACCGCGCCCAGCGCGGCTGAGCGCCCTCACCCGACGCTTCGCGCCGAACCGCTGCCGCCTTCTTCACCTCTCCCCGATGGGGAGAGGTCGGAAGCGATCGCAAGATCGCTTCCGGGTGAGGGGGCACTGCACTATCGGCAATTGACGAAGCCTATCCCGCGCCCTGTCCGGAGATGATATCCCAGGCGGCGTTGATCTGCTTCAAGCGCAGTTCGCGCATCGCACGATCGGCCGGATCCCTGGCATGATCCGGGTGCCAGCTCAGACGCAGGCCGTCGATGATCTTCTTGATCGCGGCTTCGTTCACGTCCGGCGCTATGCCCATGCCGAGAACGCTGAGCGCCTCCTCCCGCGTACGCGGCATCGCGTCCCCCAACGGAACCGGCGACCCGCCCGGCAACGTGGGCGACGCATCGAGATCGCGGCCCGTCAAAGGCTCGGCCACGAGCGTCAGCTCACCCTTCGTGGTGCGCTCGCCGTCCGGCGCAGCGCTCCTGCCGAGCGACACCGCGGAAATATCACGCGAGAGTGCCGGAACGGGAGGCACGCGACGGCGCCGCCAAACGACAGTGAGCGTGAGCAGCGTAAGCATCGCGAGCGAGGCCACGGTAATGACGGTGGCGTCCACACGCAGCGGCCCACCGGACGCCGTGACGGGCAGCAGCGGAGACTCCGCCTCGCTTTCCGACAACGCGAGCCGATCCGGAGCAGACGTGGCACCGCCGGCCACCTCGGATTGGACAGCAGTCCCCTCGCTAGCAGGCGACACCACCGACGGCTCCGGCAAGGCACCCGTCGCGCCGACGCTCGGTTTGGCATCCGGCGGCGGCTCGGGCGCGCTCGCACTATTGATGATTTTTGGAACGACGGGCGCAACCTCCGCGGCATGGCCGCTGGCAGACGGCTCGGTCTTTACCGGCTCCGGTGCCGGCGGGGGCGCCGCCTTGGGCGTCGACGCCTCCATCGGCTGAGGCGGAGGCTGCGGCGCGGGCGGCTCCTTCTGCGGTGCCTTTCTGATCGGCTTGGGATGGGGCGGCGGGATAGGCTCGCTGCCCTGAGCCTCGGCACCCGGCTCGGATGCGGGCGTAGGGCGGGAAGGTGCCGCGTCCGCCATTGCGCCGCGCGGCACCGAGTCCTTGACGAAGATGCCGTCGACGCCGAGCATCGGCGCGAACCCCGCCGGCATCGGCACCGTGACGCGGCGGATTCTGGCCAGACGCTCGGCGCAGAAGCGCCGCATCCCGCCTTCGAATTCCCCCTGGCGAGCGCACGGCGCGTCGGGCGGCAGGCTCCAGCGCGCCGGCATCTCGAGCTCGAGCCGGCCGCCGGAGATGAAGGCGCGCCCGTCACGAGTCGCTTCCGCGGCGGCAGCAACCTCGACCCAGGGCACGCGCCTGCCGCCGCAATCGAGATCGAAGCGGTGCACCGTCCAGCGACGGCACAGGTCCGGATCGACAGGAGAGCAGGCGCGGAACTCCCGCTGCTCGCGATGGCCGATCACGGGATGGCCTTCGTCTTCGGCGGGCGTCAGGACCGGCTGGCCACCGACGACCCTGCAGGAATACGGCATGACGTGCAGTTCGTCGGCGCGCACGCCGGACGAGCCGAGGAGCAGTACCCCGGCGACGAGGAAGGACAACCTGCTGCCGCAAAATCTGAACGCGCGCATGAGCTCCCATCCTGGCGTTCGAGAATCCGGCTCAGATACCCCCGAGACCTGGGCGCATTTGCGGCATCGCCACAAAGATTTTGCGCTGAATTGTCGCCACTTAGCAAAAAACGATGGGCGCCGCACAACGCCGGCGCCGTGGATCGAGCTAAGTCCCGTCCCTTCGGCCTGGCGACGGCAGACACAGGGGCGCAAAGGCGCGCACCCAAGTAACCATTCTTGATCGAGCATCCCCTTCCAAACACTCAGCGCAGGCAGCGAATCGACATAGGAGTGTCTGAGCGCAGACGTTCTTGTTTCCCGGAGCAAACGAAACAGAAGGCAGAAAACCCACGCAACTGGAGCAAGTCCATGCGATTGCGAACGGTTTTCCACTCAGCAACAGCGATCTCCGCCACCGTGGCATGGGCGGCAGCCGGACACGCGGCGGAGAATGCCGCGGGCTTCTATCTGCTTGGCGCCAAGACCGCCATGGCGGGCTACGTGCCACCGCCTGGCACCTACGTGACCGACATCAACTATTTCTACTCCGGTAAGGCGGGTGGTCAGGCGGCTGTGGGCATCGCGCTGAGGCAGACGGGCTCCATCCTAGACATTGATGCCGACGTCCGGATCGATGCCGACGCCTACGTCAACGCCCCGGTCGCGCTCTGGATCGCGCCGGAAAAGGTGCTCGGAGGAAACATCGGCTTCGGCATCATGGTGCCTGTCGGGCGAAAGAAGGTTGATGTCGGCATTGACGCGCATATCGATCTCACGCTGCCGAACGGCACCGTCATCGAGCGCGACCGCCGCTTCGACTACGACGAGGCCTCGGTCAGGTTCGGAGATCCCGTGCTCAACGCCCTTATCGGCTGGCATCACGGCAACTGGCACTTGTCTGTCGGAGCCCTGCTCAACGTCCCGATCGGCCCATGGGACACCGACAGCATCACCAACGTATCGTTCCATCACTGGGGGCTCGACACGACCGGCGCCGTGACGTGGCTCGATCCGGCACGCGGCCACGAGGTCTCCGTCGCGGCCGGCTTCACGTTCAACTGGGAGAACCGCGCGACCGACTACAAGACCGGCACGGAATTCCATGTCGAGTGGGCCTTGATCCAGCACGTCTCGAAGGCGTTCTCGCTCGGCCTCTCCGGCTATCACTATCAGCAATTGACCGGCGACAGCGGCGCCGGCACCACGCTCGGCGATTTCGAGGGTCGCGTGACGGGCCTGGGACCGGTTCTGACCTACAGCTTCGAATGGGGGAAGATACCCGTCACGGCGCAGCTCGAGTACATTCACGAGTTCGAAGCCGTGAACCGCGCCGAAGGCGACATGGGCATGCTCAACATCTCGATGCCGCTATCGGTTGCGGGGCACTGATCCGGAAGCCACACGCTGTTGAAAGCCAACGGCCGGCGCTCAGGAAAGCCCTCCAACATGATGCAGCGAACAAGCGCGGCACGCGCGTCCGAATGATCGGAAAGCCCTCTAATCTACGGGATCAGATCGCCTCGATATTTCGACGCGCCTGATGACCTCTTCCACGGAGGCGCGTGCAAGACCAAGGTACCCGTCGACCTCGAGGAGCTTGTCGATGTCTGCCGCCGGCAGCAACCGGGATGCAGTCGGATCGTCCAGCAAGGCGGCGCGGAACGCGACGTTTCTTTGCATGGCACGGTGGATGATGTCATGGACGAGCTTGTCGGCCTCCTCTTTTCCGAGCTCAGCCGAAAGCGCGAAAGCGACGCGCTGCGCCATGATGAACCCGTTGGTCCGCGCGAGGTTCTTTCGCATGGCGTCACGGTTGACCTCGATCTGCTCGAGCAGCTCTTGGGCGGTCTTGAGGTTGTCCCCTGACTTAATCGAGATCTCCTCGAGCGCGGAGTTCGGCCCGGAGGTGTTGTCGCGCTCGAAGAAGTTCACGACGTCGTCGAGAACGACCTCGGCGAGGCGTGGAATCGTACGCGACGCCTGGATCAAAACCTCCGACTTCTTCGGATTGATCTTCTGCGCCATCGAGCTGCTGCTGACGGATTTCGTATCGCGGGGCTCGTCGGTCTCGCCGATATCCGTGATCTGCAGAAGAAAGAGCTCCTGGCCGATATGCCCGAACGATTTGCTGATCAGAGCGAGCGTCAGGGCATAGTTGGCGTAGACATCGCGCGACCCGTGCCAGTCGTCCGGATAGGGCGCACGCAGGCCCAGCTCCTTCGCGAACGATTTCTCGATGTCCATCGCGCGCTCGCCAAGTCCCGCGTAGGTACCGACCGCCCCCTTGAGGATCGCCGACTGCTCCAATTCGGCGAGGACAAGCTTGAGACGCTCGATGTTCCGGCGGTTCTCGCCAATCCACGTGCTGACCTTCTTTCCGAAGGTGATTGGCAGGGCGTGCTGTCCAAGCGTGCGCCCTGGCATCACGGCATCCTGGTTTGCACGCGCCAGCCCAATCATGACGGACTCGATCTCGCGAAGACGGCCGATGAGCAGCACCGTCGACCTGCGCAATTGAAGCGTCAGCGCCGTGTCGTAAACGTCCACCGTGGTCGCACCGTAGTGCACATACTGCCGCGTGCTCGCATCGAGGGATCTGCGCCAAACGTTGAGCAGCGCGACCATGCGGTGCTGAACGACCTTCCGTTCCTCTGCGATTTCATCGAGCGGGGCGAAGCGGATGTGCGCCTTGCGCGTGATTTCGGCCGCAGCGGCTTTCGGAATGGCCCCATACGCGGCCTGCGCGCGGGCAAGAGCGGCTTCAATGTCGAGAACGTACTGGTTCGTCTGGTCGTAATCGAAAACCGCTTCGATCGCGTCGCGGCGATCGCTGTGTGCAATCGGTTCGGAGAATACGGCCCCGGATGCAAGTGCCGTCGCCGCAGCCGCGAGCGACCCGAAGAGCAGCAGAAATCCCAACTTGCTCGCGGATGCCATCTCTTTGCGGACGTCGCGCATGCGGTCGAGACACCTCACGAGCCGGGAAGCGGCTGGCCAGCCAGGATGGCCGCCCCAGCGGGTGCCATTCTGTCAGCCTCGTGCCCGACGCCGGGAACCTCGGCGAGCCGCCAATCGAACCGCGCCCCCATCCGGGCCGAAACACGCCGCGAGCGCTCGAAGTAGAAGTGGCCACGCTCGTAGCGCGTCCTCCCCTGCGCAATGGCATCGGGATCGCTTCTGAGGCCAGCGTAGTTGACGTCGGACCCGCCTAGCAACAGCGTGAAGTCGCACGCGAAGGCCGCGCGCAGGGTCCGCGACGCGATCGGCGCATCGCGCAGCCCGTAGGGATACTGATACTCGCTGTCCGGCAGCATGTACCAGCCGGGATTGGCCGCAACCGCGCGATCGATCATCCGGCAGCCCGAGTGCAGGACATATCGCTGAATGAATTGCGATCCCGCGCCGTGCCCGAACATGCTGAACTTGCGTCGCGTGCTGCCGAGGCTGGCCGCCGCCGTACGGAAGGCCTGCTCGACCACATGGAAGGCCGTTTGCATCCAGGGCTTGGGCTGCAAGCGCTGGCTCATCACGTTGCCCATGTTGTAGGTCCAGGGTCCTGGCCACTTCTCGGCCGTGAATTCCGGCACGAGCAGGATGGCGCCGTAGCGATCCGCAAGCGGGCGCCAGGTATCGTAGTAGTCGAACGCCAGATGGCGATGCGCATCACGCCGCATGCCGGGCATCACCACCCAGATAGGGCTTTGGGACGACGCCGACGAGGGGCGGTACGTATACACGGTGACCGGCCCGCGCGGCACGTTGGCGACCTCGAACGCGCCGTGCCCAACGGGCATGGCCTCGCCGCTCCCGGGATCGAAGTGCCGTTCCGTTGCATGAGCCGCGACGCGGCCCGATGCGATCACGGCCATCACGACCGCCAAGCGAAGGATCGTCGTACCGAGCATGCGCAAGGCTCCGATCTCGTGGGCGCGTTTGGGATATTGAGTTCTCTTGTCCATTTGCCATCGCCTCCACGATCAGAACTTGATGCGGGTACCGGCGTAGCCGATCATGAGGTCGGTGAGAGGCACGGGGCTCGGCCCGGTAACTCCCGTAGTGGTCCGGAACTGAACGCCTTCCGTGTCGAAGGTGTAGTAGCGGAAGCCCGCGTACACATCCATGCCGGCGGCATCGATATCCTGCGAGATGGCCGCACCGATCATTTGCAGCCGGCTGTCCGTGACCTCGCGGAGATCCGCCTCGCGCAGGCCCGTGATGGCGTCGTCCACCTGGGCGAACTCGCCGTAGATGGATGTGTCGCCAAACGACCAGAAATCCCGTCGCAAGCCGAAGGCCGTGTAGAGGTAGTCGATTGGAGGACGGTTGCTGCCCGCCGGCGTGACAAGGCCGACCGTGTTCTCTCCGAAAACCGCTTGCGCCGACTCATCGAAGCCATGGAACTCCCGGCGCACGTATGCGGCTGTTCCAAATAGCCCGCTCGGAATATGAAGCAGGCTCGCCGAGCCCTTGTATTCCTCACGGTCGCGCCGGCTGTTCGGACGACCGTTCTCGTCCGTGTCGCGCAGATAGCCGGCACCGAAGCGGAACTTCCAATCGTTGTAGTTGATGCCGTACTCGGCCGCGAAATCGTAGAAGTCGTCCTCGCCCCAGGCCACGGCCATGTCCACATTTCCCCATTGGCCGGAGATGCGGGGCGCGTCGTAGCGCACGACGTCGCGCCGCAAGGTGTCCACGCTCGCTCCAGCGGAAATGTCATTCAGCGTCGTGGTGAAGGCACCCGAGATGACGAGGGCGCCGTCTCCCTGCTCGTACGAATCCGCGCGCCTCAGGTAGAAACTCCCGCCGATCGTCGCAATGTTTGCGGCGCCCGGCATGATGCCTCCGACGTCCTTGAGAATGATGTTGTCCGTCGCCGGCGAGGTGTGACCGACGGTCACCGTTCCAAGGCTGTTGCTCCTCATCCACCATGCGGCTTCTCGTTGCTCGATCTGCCCTTCTCCGGACTGATTGAGCTGGTCGACGTCGTTGGCCGCCTTGTCATCGAGCCCGAGCGAGAGGATGTAGCCGGCGCTCCAGCCGCGCGCGATCCTGGCGGCCCCCTTGAACTCCAGGCGGCTCCGGGACGCGGTGTTGTCCACGACGTAGACATCCTTGTCAGCCCCGTCGTCCCACGCCAAGAGCATGCGATTGATGTGGCCGGAGACTGTCAGCGAGACATTGCGATTGCCTTTTCTCGCCTCCATTTCCTCCAGCTCTGCGATCCGATCTTCAATATCCCCGATCGTCGCGGGCGACGTGTCCGGCACGATCGGCGTCAGCGCTCCCTTGGAGGGCGAGGGAGGGTCGAGCAGGAACGTCAAGCCGACGGTGCCGCCGTAGAAGAACACGTCGTCCTTCGCGCCCACGTCGCGGTTGCCATCGATGTCTTCGACGCTAGCGAAATGCTGGAGAGGCGTGCTGACGTTGTTCAGCCACAGGAACGAGCCGGAAGCCGTGAGAAAGACGTTGTCGGTCAGCTTGAGTTCGAGCCGGGGATTGATCTCGAGCCCTTGCGCAAAGACGCTCGCGCTGTGGGACGTGTCGAAACTTCTGAGGTCCGGACGGTTCTCGGAGACGTATGTCCGGTTGCGGTCGACGAAGTTATTGTAAAATCCCCCTTTGACGCTTCCGCCGATACGAACGAAGTCGCCGACATCGAACATGTGCTGCAAACCGATCTGCATGCCGAGCAGGTAGTTGTCCGTGCGGATGCTGACGTGGTCGCGCTGATTGTCGGATCCGAGCCACGGCACGTCGTCGGCCTGGTCCATGGTGGTCGACGAGAGCTGCTCCCCGAAATAGATGCCGCGCGCGCCGATCAGCAGCCCCGGAATGCCGAACGGGCGCACGACATTTGCCTCGGCGCCGAACAGCTTCGTCTCGTGATGCACCGTCATCCCGAAGATGTTGTCCGAGTTGGTGGAGGTGATGTCGGCTCCCGGTCCGTCGTCATAGACGGCATCGGTATTGGTTCCGGTCCCCTGGTTCAGGTCCAGCTTTGTCTGCTCCAATCCGATCGGATTCATATAGAAGGCGGAGAACTCGACCGGCTGGTCGAAGATCGTGCCCTGCAGCGTGCCGCGCAGTCCGGCCGTATAGTCCTCGCCTTTGAGCTCGGAGGAGTTGAACGGAACAAACCTTGTCGCCGCCGGCGGGCTGTCTCCAAGTGCGGTGAACGGAAACTCGGGCAGATCCTCGCGGCGGTAGATCAGGCCTTCGATTGTGAGAACGCTCTGCTCCCGGGATCTCGTGACACGCGGCCCCGCGTCATCATCCTCGCTCCCCCCAGTTACGGAGCTGTCCTCCTCGAAGCCGCCCGTGTCCCGCTCGTCGTCCCCGTCCGCGACGGCTGGCGACATTGGAAAGGACAGCGCGAGCAGCACCGCGGCAGATAGGATCGCCCAAGGTGCGCTAGACCTGGAGACAAGATATTTGAGCTTTGGACAATCGTCGTTTTGCCCACCATGAACGGCACGCAGCATTCCCAACCCCCAACACATTTATGCGCCGCGCTTGTGCCCGTTCAGTCGCGCGGCATTGGGCGGGAGTTTGCCGATGAAAGTTCCAAAACAGGATACGAAATACCGGAAGAGTCATTCAGGAATCTGCAACAATGCAGACAATATTATTGTATTTCAATGCTATAGAAAGGCTCAACAATCGCAACGAGGCTTCGGAATTTTTCTCCGTGTTGCGTCGCGTCCTCATATCCAGCGGCATGCGGATGAATGCGTGGAGTGGATTTGGCTACTCTTCCCGATCATTCGAGATGAATTCAACGGACGCGAAATGATCCGGACTCTGGTTCTTGAATTCGGTCAGCGTGCGTTGCAGGCACTGGATCAAAACCCTGGCGTTCGAGGACGGCGTCTGATCCCTGTGATGCACATATCCGAACGAGATCCAGCGCTCGGGGTCCAGCGGCCGAAATATGACCTCGCTGAGATCAAGGCCCCGCGCGCTCAGCCGATCGAACACCGCGATGCCGGCGCCATCACTGGCCAACTGGCAGGCCATCAGGGATGAACGCGTTTCGACGACATAGCGCCCGGTCTCGCCGCTGGAGCGCATGTAGTCGTTCATCTGTTGACGCCAGATCTGATCCTCCCAGAGCCCGAGCAGGTCTTCTCCCGCCAGATCCACAGCGCTCACGCGCCGTCGGGCGGCAAGGGGATGGTCTTTCCGCATCACCGCTTCGAGCCGCACTTTGAACATCGGATGGTTCTTGAGCTCGACAAGTGCGTGCGTGACGGGCAGCGATGCAATCGCAAGATCGAACCGCCGCAACCCCGCCAGGCTGTCCAGATCGAACCGAGACAGAACGTCGACGGCGCAACGGAGCTTCGGATTCTCCCGGCGCAGAAGCGCAACGGCGGGAGACACCAGTCCTTGTGCAATGCGCGGCGTGGTGATGATCTTGAGCTGTTTTTCGCTTGTCTGGATGTCCTTGGCGATGCGCGGAATCTCGCCCAAGCCCGCGAGAATGTGACGGGTGGCAATATAGAAGGCCTCCCCGTTCTTTGTGACGCGGAGTGCCCGGCCCGAACGGTCGAAAAGAAGAAGGTCGAGCTCTTCCTCGAGCAGCGCGACGAGGCGGCTCACCGCCGGCTGGCTGAGGCCAAGGGCGTTCGAGGCCGCCGTAAGCGATCCTCCCTCGACTATCAGTTGGAAAGCGCGAAGCGCCTTTAGATTCATTTCCGTCGCCCCGATGCGGTGAAGCATTCGGCGCCAACTTGCTGCATTCGAGGTCTTGCTCCAACAGGTTTCGCGCCAGCGCTCCCACATTAACGTTGACTGGTCCGCACGCAGGCCACCGAGCCGGTTGCCGTCGCGATCCATGCAGAGAGCAAAAGAGATCAAAGCTTCAACGCATGAGTCGCCATCTGCGTGAGCATGATCCGGTGAAAGACGCTCTGCGCCATACGACAACGGGCCTATACTCGAGGAAAAATTTTCGCCTAGGGAGGTGGGGACCCATGTTGCAGACAACGACTGCAGGCGCTTCTTTGCCTGAAGCCTCTGTCAAGCGGCCGTTCTACACGCAGCTTTACGTGCAGGTGCTGACGGCGATCGTGATCGGCGTGCTCCTCGGCCACTTCTATCCCGACATTGGCGTCGCAATGAAGCCGCTCGGCGACGGCTTCATCAAGCTGATCAAGATGATCATAGTCCCGGTGATT
Source organism: Hyphomicrobium sp. (assembly GCF_020852195.1). Lineage (GTDB taxonomy): Bacteria > Pseudomonadota > Alphaproteobacteria > Rhizobiales > Hyphomicrobiaceae > Hyphomicrobium_C. Next base: position 31,097 of record NZ_JADZBI010000001.1, read on the forward strand.
TTCTGTACGGTGGTGCATGGCATAGCGTCCATGTCGAACCTCAGAGCCGTCGGGAGCACCGGCATCAAGGCGCTCATCTATTTCGAGATCGTGACCACGCTTGCGCTCATCATCGGCCTTGTCGTCTCCAACGTCATCCGCCCGGGTGACGGCATGAACATCGACCCCAGCAAGCTCGACGGAGCCGCCGTCTCGAGCTACGTGACGAAAGCTGAAGGGCAAAGCACCATCGAGTTCCTTCTCGACATCATCCCGAGAACTGTCGTCAGCGCGTTCGTCGACGGCAACATCCTTCAGGTTCTGCTGTTTGCGATTCTGTTCGCTTTCGCGCTTCAGGGCTTGGGTCAGCGCGGCAAGCTGATCCTCGACCTCGTGGATCAGGCCTCGCACGTCTTCTTCGGTATCGTCGGCATCATCATGCGGGCGGCGCCGATCGGAGCGTTCGGCGCCATGGCATTCACGATCGGAAAATACGGTGTCGAGACTCTCGGCTCGCTCGCGACGCTCATGGCAACGTTCTATCTGACGTGCCTGATCTTCATCTTCCTCGTGCTCGGCACCATCGCCAAGTTCGCCGGCTTCAACATTTTCAAATTCATCCGGTACATCAAGGACGAGCTGCTCATTGTCCTCGGCACGTCATCCTCCGAGTCCGTGCTCCCCAGGATGATCACGCGCATGAAGCGTCTGGGCTGCGACGAGTCCGTCGTCGGACTCGTCATCCCCACGGGCTACTCGTTCAACCTCGATGGCACTTGCATATATCTGACGATGGCCACCCTGTTCCTGGCCCAAGCCACCAACGTCGATCTGTCTCTGGCACAGCAGCTCGGAATCCTCGGAATCCTTCTTCTGACATCGAAGGGCGCAGCCGGCGTGACGGGCTCTGGCTTTATTGTGCTTGCAGCCACGCTCGCATCCACCGGCACGATCGATGTTCATGCGATGGCGATCATCCTCGGCATCGATCGCTTCATGTCGGAAGCGAGGGCCTTGACCAATCTCGTGGGCAACGGCGTGGCAACGGTAGTCGTCGCCAAGTTGGAGGGAGCACTCGACGTGGAACGAATGCGGGCCGAGCTCGATCGCCGTTCGAGCCCTGACGCGGGTTAATCGCTTGCGCGGCCGGTGTTGAGTCCGGAGCCCTCCGAATCTCCGCCCCCTCAATCCCGCGCTGCCGTTCGGATAGCTCTCGAGCACCGACGCGGTTCCGACGATCGGACGTTCCAGCCTGGGCGAGCACTACCTCGGCTCCGATCAGGTCGTGACAGCCCCCGCACGATCAGAAGATCTTATAGTCCCTGAAGTTTTTCGAGGGCCAGACAGTCAACCGTTGATATTCTTTACACAATTAGTATAGTTTTTTCCCGACAGCCTTGTTCCCTGGGCAGCCCATCGAGAGGGGCCTCCGATGACCTTTCATCCTCGCATGAAGAGCAGCCTCAAGGGGATCTCGGTCATCAATGCCCTTCACCGAACGTGGAATGGGATTGTAGCCGATGTCTGGCAGGTCCGCTGCCAAGACGCGGAAGGCGAGTACGAATCACCCGATCCGCGCCTGTTCGTGGCGCTCCAGATGCGCGGCGACGGCAGCTTCAACCTGGACGCTCCGGGCGCGCACCGCGTTTTCTCTTCTTCCATCACCTATGTCCCGGCAGGAAGGTTCCTCCGCAGTCGCTCCTACGGCATCTCGTATGTGCGTCATCTCGATCTGCATTTCGACGTCGAGGCGCTGCGGCGCCAGTTCGGCGCCGCTCTCGACGAGCAGCGCCTCGGCGAGCTCAGACTACTCTTTCAGGATGAGCACTTGCTGGCAATCTGCCAACTCATCGCCGCCGAATGCATGAATCCGGACCCGCTGCACAGCCTTTACGGCGACAGTCTCGCCACGGCCCTCGTCGCCAAGCTCTTCGAGGTGAGAAAAACGAAGGGGCGCCACCGTCCCAGGTTGTCCGAGCAGCAGTTACGGCTGGTCATGGACTTCATGGAGGACAACTATAACGAGCCTATCAGGCTCAGCGAGATGGCGGCGCTCACCGGTCTTTCCCAGATCCAGTTCAGCCGTGCATTCAAGGAGACCGTCGGGATGCCGCCTCACGCGCGGCTCCAGGAGATCAGGGTAAGGAAGGTGCAGGAGTTCCTGTCGGTGCACGATTGGCCGCTGACCGAGATCGCAACGGCCGCAGGATTCGCCGACCAGGCGCATCTGACCCGCGTGTTCAAGCGCATCACCGGACTGACGCCCGCCTATTGGGCACGGCAGTGTGCGCTGCGCGGTAAATAACCTCGCAGTGTGGCGGATACACACCGCTTTCCACGCCAATCCGTTCAAATCCGGCCGAGATCGTTCAATCTCCCCAATCAAACTTGATTTATCCAATCAACTTACTCCGAGCGTAGCCGTGCCGGCTCTGGCGCGGCCAGCTACCGAAACTGTGGGGATTGCAATGGGGAATAGTGCTCTCAACCGAGCGACGCGCGCGGGCGGCACCGCCGCGATGGCAGTATTGATGCTGCCGCTGGCCGCGTCAGCGCAAAATGCCGAGGGACCGACCGAGCTAGAACCGGTCACTGTCACCGGTACGCAGCCCAAGTCCGCCAAGAAAAACGCGAAGAAGAAGTCCCCGCCGGCCGCCGCACAATCGGCACCCACACCGCAAGCGCCGTCAGAGGCCCCACGGGGTCCGAGCACGACATCGGCCACCGGAGCCGTCAACGGCTTCGTCGGAACAGATACGACGACCGGATCCAAGTCGCCGACAGCCATCAAGGACATTCCACAGTTCGTTTCGGTCGTCGGGCGCGACGAGATCGACACTCAGGGTGCCCAGAAGGCCGACGAGGCCCTGCGCTACACCTCCGGCGTGTTCGCGCAACCGTTCGGTGCGGATACCGATATGAACTGGCTCTTCATCCGCGGGTTCGACGCGACACAAAAGGGCATCTACCTGGATGGACTGCAGCTCTACAATCATGCTTTCGGCTCGTTCTACGTCGACTCGTTCGCCCTCGAGCGGATCTAGGTCCTCAAGGGGCCTGCATCGGTCCTCTATGGCGGCAGCAATCCGGGCGGCATCGTCAACTACGTGAGCAAGCGACCCACGGGCGAACGATTGCGCTACCTGGAAGCCGGCATCAACGATGTGGGCAACGCCTACCTTGGCTTCGACATCGGAGATCGGGCGACCTCCACCCTCGACTATCGCGTCACCGGCCGCATTGCCGGCGGCGACGGCTACAGCGATTTCCAGGACGACGGCTTCCGCGGCTTCATCTCTCCCACGCTGCGATGGTCTGATGACCAGACCAGCTTCACGCTACTCGCCAACTACAGCCACATCGACGAGATCCACGGCGGCGGCAGCTTTCTGCCGTATGTGGGCACCGTCGTGCCGGCCTCCTTCGGACGCATTCGGCGCGACTTCAACCCCACAGAGCCCGACCTCGACACCTACGAGCGCGAGCAAGGATCGATCGGCTACGAGTTGGAGCACAAGCTCACCGACGACCTGATCGTGCGGCAGAACGCGCGCTATAGCGCCGCCGATGTGAAGGAAGTTCAACTTTATCCGTTTGGCTACGTCTCGGCTGAGGAGCTTTTCCGCGTCAACTTCGGCCATGACACAACCGTATCGACGTTTCTCATCGACAATCAGGTCGAATGGAGAACGCGTGGTCTGTTCGCCGAGCACACGATTCTGGCTGGCGTAGACTACAAGTACTTCAACATCGATCAGGTGCAGTCATCGGCGTATTGGATGGATCCCGCGACTCCGATCAATGTCGTCAACCCTGTCTACGGCGTGCCGCAGTCGCCGCGCGTGAGCTACCTCAACCAGGATCTTACGCAGGAGCAGATCGGAACCTACATCCAGGATCAGATCCGCTTCGGCGGCGGCTGGCTCGTCACGCTCAATGGCCGTTACGACTGGGTATCGACGGAGGTGCATGACCGCCCGAACTTCTATTCGCCGCCGGGTTTCCTAGGCGCACCCGCGAAGAGCGACGCCGGGGAAGCATCCGGGCGAGCGGGCATCGCCTATACGCTCGCCAACGGCCTCACGCCCTATGCCAGCGCCGCGACCTACTTCAATCCCGTCATCGGAGCCACGCTGGAGGGCGATCTTTTCCAGCCCGAGACTGGGCAGCAGTATGAATTCGGGTTCAAGTATGCGCCGCGGTTTCTCGACGCGATCATCACCGCCTCGTGGTTCGACCTGACCCGGCAGAACGTCCTCACCGCCAACCCCGCGAACATCAACTTCCAGGTGCAGACCGGCGAGGTCACCTCGCATGGCTTCGAGATCGAGGCCAAGGCCAACGTGACGGAGCAGCTCCGTGTCACGGCGGCCTTCACGGCGCTCGACCTCGAGATCACGAAGGACAACGACGCGTCGATCGTCGGCAAGCAGCCGTTTGTCGTTCCGGAGGTCATGGCCTCGGCCTTTGCCGACTACACGTTCCGCGGCAACGCACTGGACGGCGTGTCGATCGGCGCCGGCGTGCGCTATTACGGCTCGTCCTGGGCCGATCAGCAGAACACGCTCAAGGTGCCCGACGTGACGCTGTTCGACGCCCGCATCGGCTACGACTGGGGAGACTGGGGCATCGACCTCAACGTGACCAATATTTTCGACGAAAAGTACGTGGCAAGCTGCCAGGGCGCGGACGTATGCAGCTATGGCGAAGGCCGTGTCGTAAAACTGAAGTCGCATGTTGCCTGGTAGTGCTGAAAGCATTGTCCCGAGCTCAAGCGCCGCCGCCGATTCCTCGGCGGCGGCCTTTCCGCTTTTCCGCCTTGCCGATGTGAGCTTCGAAATTTCAGGGCGCCGCGTGCTGGACGGCCTCACCGCAACACTCGAAACGTCGCATATGTTCGCACTCGTCGGCCCCAACGGATCCGGCAAGAGCTCCCTTCTCAGGCTGCTCGCCCGCCAGGAGGCTCCATCGAACGGACGGCTGGACTATCGCGGCAGAAGCATCGCCGCCATCGGCCGACGCGAATTTGCACGCTCTGTCGCCTTTCTTCCCCAGTTCCCGCCCCCTGCCGACAGCATGAACGTGCGCGAGCTCGTCGCGCTCGGGCGCTTCCCCTGGCATGGCCCGCTTGGGCGCTTCACGGAGAGGGATGCCGAGAAGACCGAAGAGGCGCTGCGGCGCACCGATCTCCTGCAGATGGCGGATCGGATCGTCGATACGCTCTCGGGCGGCGAGCGCCAGCGTGTGTGGCTCGCGATGATGCTGGCACAGGAGACCAACTGCCTCCTTCTCGATGAGCCGACATCGGCGCTCGACGTGGCGCACCAGGTCGAGATCCTGGCCTTGATCCGGGAGCTCAGCTACGAGCGCGCGATGGGCGTCGTCATCGTCCTGCACGATGTCAATCTGGCGGCGCGCTATTGCGACGAGATCCTGGCCTTGAAGAGCGGACGGCTCATCGCACGCGGGCCAGCCACCGAGATCGTGACCAGCACGGTTCTCGAACAGATCTACGGCATCGAGATGGGAGTTGTGCCGAATCCGTCCACCGGCTTGCCGATGAGCTATGTGCGCTGATGCGGAGCCGGCCTCCCGAGATCTCACGGCGCGCGTTGCTGGCCGGAGCCGCGGGCACGATGGCAGCGGGAACCTTGGTCCATGCCGGCCCCAGGCGCGTCGCCATCATCGACTGGGCCGTCCTGGAAACGGTGCTTGCGCTCGGCCTCACGCCCATGGCGGCAACGGAGCTCATTCAGTTCCGCAAGATCGTCGTGGAGCCCGAGGTGCCGGCCGGCGTCGCCGATCTCGGGTTGCGGGGCGCACCGAACTACGAGCTGCTGCGGATCCTTGGTCCGGACATCATCCTGATCTCGAATTTCTATGAGCCGAAACGACGCCAGTTCGAGCGCATCGCCGCCGTCCATTCGCTGCCCGTTTATCAGCCGAGCGAGCCGCCCTATCGGCTTGCCGTCGACGCGGTCTCAACCCTGGGCGAGCTGCTGGGACGCCACGATGCGGCCCAGCACTACTTGGCCGAGACGGAAGCAGAGCTGGAGCGTCTGCGTCAGGGGCTTTCCAGCAACGCAGTGCGTCGTGCCTTCGTGATCATGATGGGCGACACGCGCCACCTGCAGGCATTCGGTCACGATTCGATGTTTGGAGAGGTGATGCAGCGGCTGGGCATCGCCAACGCCTGGACACACGACACGCGTTACAGCGCCGCCGCGCCGGTCGGCGTTGAAGCGCTCGCCCAGGCACCGGACGCGGCGATCGTCATCGTATCACCATTGCCTCCCGAGTTTCAGCGGACCCAGGCCTCGAACGCCATCTGGCAGGCGCTCCCTGCCGTCCAGAGGGGCCAGGTTGCGGTTATTCCTTCGGTCAATCATTTCGGCGGCCTCCCCTCGGCGCGCCGCTTTGCGCGGCTGTTCGAGGGCGCCATCCGCAACATGGGCCGCGTGCGCCATGAATGACCGACACGGACGCGCCGTCCTCGCCTGGACGGGCCTGGCACTTGCGGCCGCCGGGCTCTTTGGATGGAAGATATGGGTCCAATGGTCCGCTCCCGGCATCGTTGCCGCTGGCGTCGACGATGGCCTCAGATGGATCATGCTGTTCAACAGCACGCTGCCCCGCGCGGCGACAGCAGTGCTGGCGGGCGCGACCCTCGCCCTGTCGGGCCTCATCCTGCAGCGCGTTCTGCGCAACGATCTGGCCGAGCCCTCGACGCTCGGCATCTTTTCCGGCGCCAATCTCGCGATGGCCCTGGCGGCCCTCTACGCACCCTCGCTCCTGCACGGCGGACGGGAAGCCGTGGCCTTTGGCGGCGGCATCACCGTCGTAGCCCTTCTCCTATCCCTGACGTGGCGCCGTGGCTTGGAGCCTGTCTCGGTTGTTCTCGCGGGCATGATGGTGTCGCTCGCCGCGGCTTCCCTCAGTGCAACGCTGGTGCTGGCCAACGGAGAGTACCTTTACACGCTGTTCATATGGGGCGGCGGCTCGCTGGTGCAGAACGGGTGGGGCCCGGCAACGGCGCTCCTGAAGCAATTGACGGTTGCCGTCCTGGCGGTTTTTGCCTTGCTGCGACCGCTTTCGATCCTTGGTCTCGACGATCGCGGCGCAAGAAGTCTCGGCATTGCGCCGGCACTTTGGCGATGCGTTGCCATTGCCCTCGCCGTGGCTTTGGCCACGACCGTCGCCGCCGAAATCGGCGTCATCGGCTTTGTCGGACTGGCCGCACCGGCGCTGGCAGAGCTGAGCGGCGTGCGTCGCTTCTCCAGCAAGCTGATCGCGGCACCGCTCATCGGCGCGATCATTCTTTGGCTCACCGACGGACTGGTGCAACTGACGGCGAGCGCAGAAGGCGAATGGGTGCCGACCGGCGCCGCGACGGCATTTCTCGGAGGCCCGCTGCTGCTGTGGATGCTGTTGAGATTGCGCATCTACGAATGGCGGTCGTTGACGGACCCAGCCGTGGCCTCCCGCCGCACCACCCGCCCGGAGCTGGTTCTATCGTTCATCGCTGCGGGCGCCCTCATAGCCGCGGCCATCTCAATGCTCGTCGGACGTGCCCCCGATGGATGGCACATTGCAACCGGCCCCCTGCTCGCCGACCTCGCCGCCTGGCGCCTTCCACGCCTTGTCATCGCGGCATCGGCCGGCGCCATGCTCGGTGCCGCGGGCGCGATCATGCAACGCATGACCGGGAACCCGCTGGCCAGTCCTGAAATGCTGGGCGTGAGCAGCGGAGCCGGCATCGGGTTGGCAGCCGTGCTCAGTCTGTCGCCGATGGCCGGCCTGGCCGCACAGTTCATCGGCCTCGCCTGCGGAGCGCTTGGCGCCATCGCCATCATCATGACAGTGGCCGCTTTCAGGTTGATTGGTCCCGAGCGCGTGCTGCTTGCAGGCATTGCCATCGGCGCAATGGGGAACGCCGTCGTGACTGCCGTTGTTGCATCGGGGAATCAGCTTTCCTTCGCACTTCTACGCTGGCTCAGCGGCACCACGCACGATGCATCGCCGCATGATGCATGGATGGCCGCCCTCGCCGCCTTGGTGCTGATATAGCCGACCGCCTTCACCATCCGCTGGCTCACGGCATTACCCCTTGGCACCGCAATCTCCGCCGGCCTCGGCATTGAGGTGCACAGGGTCCGCCTGCTGCTCATCGTGCTCGCCGGCCTCCTCTCCGCGGCGGCCGCACTCTTTATTGGACCGCTCAGCTTCGTCGGTCTCATCGCGCCTCACATCGCGCGCATGACCGGCTTGTCCGCCGCCTCCACCCATCTGATGGGATCGGTGCTGATCGGAGGAAGCCTTCTTGTGGTCGCGGACTGGCTTTCCCGCTGGATCGCATTCCCCTACGAGCTTCCCCTGAGCCTGCTCGCTTCGTTGATCGCGGGGCCGTACCTCATCTATCTGCTGAGCAAAGGCGTCTCCCGAAACACCTAACCTCCAACCAGCGTTTGAGCCAAGGCATTACTGTTGCGCCGTATGACGGCCAAATGCATTCACTCGCTCGACGGCATTACGCCGTACGCTGTCGTAGAAGAGCGCGTAGTCCAGGTTGTGATAGCTTCCGAACTTCGTCATGGCGTCGGTGAAGCCTTCGCTCTTCGACTTCGGAATGGAGCCTAGCGGTGGTGGCGCCGGAGGACTTTGCTGGGAGGCTCACCGAATCTCCGACGGAAGATCGTGGAGAAGTAGGCAGGCGATAGGCCCACACTGTAGGCGGCTTGCGACACCGAAAGTCGTCCTTCGATGATCGCCAACCGGGCGTGCTCGAGCCGCTGATTTTGGATGAAATCGGTGACGGACATGCCGAACATCGCGCGGAACCCGGAGGTCAACGCTGTCGTGCAGATGCCCACGCGGGACGACAGAACATCGAGACTTGGCGGAGTCCTGTACTCGGCCAAGAGAATGTCGCGTGCCGCGATGAGCCGCTCGGTCCTGCTTGCAATCGACATCGACGAAGTGGATTCGCCTTGATCCAAGGAATTGAGCGTCATCGACAGAAGCTCAAGCGCCTTACCCTGGAGGTACAGCTCACGAACGGAGCCGGTATAGCGGCAATCCATGATTTGCTGGGCGACCGTCAAAAGGGAGGAATTGGGCTTCCACGATCGCAGGCTCAGGATCGCGTCGGGCGCAGCCGGCGATCCCACGACATTTGCAGCCCAACCGAAGCTGTCCAGCGCCTCCGGCGGAATGTGCAAGAAGACGATCCGAGGCTCGGACGCCTTTCGGAAGACATGCAGCATCTCGATGGGCTCGCGGCAGGAGAGCAAGAAGCCGTCCGCGGCGGCAAAATGCTCCCGGCGCCGGTTGTCGAAGTCAACATCGACGCTCGCATTCATCAGGATGCCGAGCGAAAGGCCTTCGCTGCTTACCGAACGCGTCCGGTCGGCCTGGCGAACTTGGCTGCGGCCGGATGTGAGCGTCATATCTGCTACGCGGACCGTCTCGTACTGGCCGGCCGCACGGTTCTCGTCCACGGCACATGATCTCGAGCAAGGACAGATGCCGAACAGCATTATTTATCTTTACTACTGTAGTCAACTATTATCGGAGCACGCTCCTCACTTGGCCGCGACGAGTTGCGACGGGCTCGGAAACGGCGGGTTGCAGAAGCCGGCCGGATCATAGAAGAACCGCTCGTGGATGATGCGGTCGCCTCTCCAACGCTGCAGCGCGATCTCCTCGATACGAAAGCGCGCGCCCCCCACCATAGTCCACTCAGCATGCCACTCGATGGCCGCGTTGTCTCCGTCATGGAGCACGATCGCCGCCTTAACCTCGTGGATCTCGGCCGTCATCGCGTGGGCGGCGCGTTGACGCTCGAGGCTCGCCGCCAATCCGACGCGGGACGGCTGGCAGTTTTCCTGCATGATGACATCGGGGTGGTAGAACTCGTTGAGCGCCTCGATCAGGCGATTGTCCAACGTATATTCAATCAAGCTATCGATGCGGCTTCGATCGACCATGTGACCTCCCTATTCAACAAGCTGCATCTGCGGTGCCGGCTTGCGTGACCTTGCCCGCGCCGTGATCCAGCCGAAAAAGAAGAATGGCGATGAGCGCGATGAGGACGAGGCCCAGGATCGGCGCAATCGCAAACAGCGCGGCAAAGCCCATTGTCCCTGCGATCTGTCCGGCCAGCACGGATGCGGCAATGTTGGTCCAGCTCTCCGTGCATTGCAGCACCGTGAAATCCGTGCCGGATTGATCCGGAGAGGCCCATGCCATGAATATCGTGAAGAACGCGACGTAAGCCGCGCCGCTCGCCAAACCGATGGCGAGGGTGATGGCGATCGCGGTCCGGAGATCCACCGCCTTGGAAACGGCGGGGATCAGCCATAGGCCGAGCAACAGTACGGATACCGCGCCGCCCCATATCGCAGTCCTTGTCGCGCCGAACCGATGCACGAGGAACGAGCCGAGCCCCGCCCCGGCGATCGAGATCGTGGCGGCGCTCGTTCCCCCGACGATACCCGCCTCGGTGAGCGACAGGCCCGCGTCCACCAGAAACGGGCCCTTCATGCTCGAAACCATCGTAGTGCAGAAATAGAACGTCCCGGCAATGAAGAGCATTGCGCGTGCCCCGGGCCTACGCAGCATGTTGGCCAGGCTGGGAAGTGATCGGAGCGTCGAATCCTGCCGTGAGGCGGCGCTTCCACGGGCCTCGGTCGTCGTCAGTACGGGAACGAGAGTGAGGATCATGGCAACGGCCAGCACGAGGAATGAGGTTTGCCACCCGCCGTGCTCGTAGGCGATCACGGTCAGCGCTCCGCCAATGATCATGCCGAGAGAGAACCCGCCGATCTGCAGGCCGTTCGCCCAACCGAGTTCGGTGGCCCGCAGCATCTCCACGGCCAATCCGTCTGTGGCGATGTCCTGCGTGGCGCTGACGAAATTCGCGGCCAGCAGCAGGCCCAACACCGTCCAGAGCGACTGTTGTGACGTAGGCAGGACAGCGAGCAGCAGATAGATCGCGACAAGGGCAAGCTGGGCGGGCGCGATCCAACTCCGGCGCGCACCAAGCCATCCGCCTCCGCGCCGGTCGACGAGCGGCGCCCAGAGGAACTTGACAGCCCAAGGCACGAGGATGACGCCCAGGAAGCCGATCTCCTGGGGAGACCATCCAAGCGTCCTCAAGATGGCGGGCAAGGCGATGAAGCCGAGCCCCATGGGAATGCCCTGCGAGACGTACAACGTGCCGATCAGCAACAACGTCCGCCAGGCGGGAACTGGCCTATCATCGGCTGCAGTCATGCGCTCAGTACCGCCAAGTGGCCGTCACGCCCACCAACCGGCTTTCTCCAGCGACGGAGATGTCGGAGGCGAGCAGGCTTCCTTCGAAGTCCCGATATCCGTAGACGCGGTAGTCCTGATCGAAGAGGTTCCTCGCGAACACGACTGCCGAGAAGGTGTCGGTTTCGATGCCGGCCCGCAGATTGACGAGGCCATAGCCCTCCTGCTCGAGACGGTTCTCAGCATCGAAGTACTGGTCGCCGGTGTAGAGATATTCGCCGCGCACCAGGCCCACGAACGGCGAGTTGGCGATCGGCCAGCGATACTGTGCTGCCAGCCCCGCCGTCAGCTCCGGCGTGTTCACAAGCGTGTTGCCTGCCAGGTCGACGCCGAAGCGGTCGACGTACTTTTCGTACTCGCCGTGCGTAAAGCCGAGAAAGCCGGACAGCTCCAAGCCCTGCATGGGGCGCCAGCTCGCCTCCAGCTCGAAGCCCTCGCTGTAGGAGCGGCCGGCGTTGTCGATCAGGACGCTGCCCGGGGCGACTTGCGTTCTGATCTGTTGGTCGGTCCAATCGATGTAGAAGATGGCGGCGTTGAAGGTCAGCGTGCGCGCGAACCATTCGGTTTTCAGGCCCGCTTCGTAGCTCCAGAGAGACTCCGGATCGTATTCCTCCCCGAGTGCCGAGCTCGACAGCCGGTTGAAGCCGCCGGAACGGGCGCCGCGCGTCGCCGAGACGTAGATCTGCCGGTCACTGTCCAGGTGATAGGCGGCCGCGAACTTCGGCGTGACGAGGGTGTAGGTTTCTTCCCCTGCGAAGCCCACACCGGTTTCGATCTTATGCCGCTCCTGCGTGACGCGCACACCGGCGGTGAGATCGAGGTTGCGTGCGACGGTGAGCGTGCCCTCGCCATAGGCGGCAAGCTCCCGACGCTCGTAGTCGGATGTCGTAAGGGATGCCCCACCGAACGCCGGCACGTCGAAGAGATAGGCGTAGTCGAATGTCGTATTCTGATAGAACGCTCCGGCGACCCAGTTGAACACGGGGTCGAACCTGCCGGTCAGCCGCAGCTCCTGACTGAACTGCTCGCCGTCCTCGTCCGAAGTTGCGCGTCCGCCGCCGAAACTCGCCAGCATCTGGTTGTAGGACAGGTCCTGCGCGGATTGGACGTCGTAAGCGCGATAGCCGCTGATCGAGCGCAACTTCACGGCCCCGAAATCATAGGAGACGTTGGCGGCAAGCGCCTGGCTGTCCCGCACCTCTTCGTTCGGCGGCGTGATGTCGACGACGCGCCGCTTGTAGACATCGAACGGCTGATAGGCGTAGGCGCCCTGATCGGTGTGTTCGAGCGAGCCGCTGATGGTCGCCGTCAGCCGTTCGTTCGGGCGGAACTGGATGCTGCCGGAGCCCGTTGCCGCTTCAAGGTCGTCGATCGACTTGCCGCTGGATGCATAGTCGGTGAAGCCGTCGCGCTCGACGTAGTCGAAGAACATGCGCCCGGTCAGCGCCTTGCCGGCTATCGGCCCGCTCAGGAACGCCGACGTTTCACGCTGGCCATTGTTGCCGATGGTGCCCTGCACCTCGGCTGCAAAGATGTCCGTCGGGGCACGGCTCGTGATGTTGACGACGCCGGCCGGCGTGTTGGGACCAAACAGCGTGCCTTGGGGGCCGCGCAGCACCTCCACGCTTTCCAGGTCACCCAGTCGGCGGCTGAACTCCGCCGTCGTTGCGGGGACGCCGTCGATATAGACGCCGAGGGAATTGTTGAAGTAGTCGTCCCGGACCGTGCTGCCGATGCCGCGAATGGCGTTGACCGTGAACCGCGGCGAGCCCTGATCGGAGATAATGGCATTCGGAATGCGGCGGCCGGCATCCTGCACGGATCCAATACCGGCATCCGTGATTTCCTCCCGCGTCAGAACGCTGATCGAGGCAGGCGCGCGCTGCGCATCGGCCCGAATAGCATCGCTGGCCGATCCTGCTTCTTCGGTCGCGGGTATGGTCTCCACTTGCGGCTCGGGGGACGTCTGGCTCGACGCAGAACTCTGAGCAGGTGCCTTTTTCTTCTTGGCAGGTGATTGCTTCGTCGTGACTTCGATCTTCGGCAAGCTGACCGGGTCAGCTCCTTCTTGAGCATACGCACCGATCGATGCTGCCGACATCGTCAGCGTCGTGCACGCAAGCGCACCAATCCTCCTGCCCCAAGCGAACATGCCCCCCCCATTCGCAAACATAATTGTGAGGGTAAAGTATTCCGGTGCCGCCATGGCGACCACACGCCTGACATTCGCGATCCGCCGTTTTTCTTTTTGAATCCGACGGATTGGGGATGTGGCTTAAGCGATTGAATTGTTCGCCGGTGCCGTTCTTCAGAAGACTGCACTGATACTATGTTTTAGAATAACATTGCGCTTGCCGAACGATGGAGGTTCACGGGATGGAAGCCGATAGGACGGCCAGCGCAGAACTGCTGCGTATCGTCGGGTTGATGGGCGCGGATAGCGGCACAATCCATTTTCTCGAATCCGACGGCCTCCTGCATCTTGCGGCGGCGAGTCCAGGCATGCCGGAGCACGTGCTTACGATCATACGGGAAATTCCGGTCGGTAAGGGCATGGCAGGCCTTGCCGTCGAGCGGCGCGCCCCGGTCGATGCCTGCAACATCCAAACCGACACGAGCGGCGATGTGCGGCCGGGCGCGCGCGCAACCGGTCTCGCCGGGTCGATTGTGGTCCCTATTTTCGAAGGCGCCGACGTCGTTGGAGCACTTGGCATCGCCAACAGGGCGGAGCGCGTGTTTACCGAAGCCGAGATAACCCGTCTGATCGCTGCGGGTCGCGATCTCGCTCAGCTCAGGACGAAGCTTTAAGCCGTGCGGTCGGAAGGTCCGACACCCTCTGGCGGTCGTGCATTTCCCGCAACGGGGGACGAGGCAGGCGCGCCGGTTCGGCGACGCATCGTCAAGTATGCGATGTTCGCCGGCGCTCTGGTCGCGGCGGTCGTCGTACCCTTTCTTCTATTCGGCGAATCTTTCGGCCGCTTTTCGCAGCATGTGATGACGCTCGAGACCTCGCGTATCGTGGTCATCACTGCGGGCATCCTGCTCCTGGCCGCCGACGTCGTGCTTCCCGTCCCGTCCAGCATCGTCATTTCCCTGATGGGCGGGCTGATCGGGGCGTTGGGAGCGACCGTTGCTGGCACCATTGGACTGAGCCTCGGTTGTGCCCTGGGCTTCCTACTCGGCCGGGTGTTCGGCCACGATTTCGCAGAACGCCGGATGGGGCGCGAGGATTTCGCCTACCTGGCGGGGCTGCTGAATCGTTACGGTGCCGCGATGCTGGCCATCTGTCGTCCCGTCCCCGTGCTTGCCGAAGCGTCCGTGATCGCGGCTGGCGTAGTGGGTCTGCCGGCTTTCAAAACGCTTGTCGTCACAAGTCTTGCCAACCTTGGCATATCAGCAGCCTACGCTGCCATCGGAGCCTCTATGCAAGGAACTGCGGGATTCATTACGGCCTTTGTCGCTGCGCTGGCCGTTCCTGGACTCTCGCTGCTTGCCGCTCGCGTAGTGCGCGGGGCAGCTTAGGCATATCGCCGAGCCCACACCAAGATCATGGAAGACTTTTTCTAAGTGTGAATGATGGGTGGCGCCAGCGCCATGGGCCACTGCTCGGCCACATACTGGCGAAACCAGACGCTGTAGCACTTCGGCGCGGCGGCGATGGCGTCGCGGATGTCGTCCAAATCGCACCATTGATAGCTTTCGGCCTCGGCGAGATCGGGGGTAACCGGCCCGTCATAAAGCCCGCGAAAGACATGCACGATCTCGTGCTCCGCAAGCCCGTTGTCGAACCGAGCCTGATAGCGGACAACGCCAAGCCACTCGATCGCGCAGGAGAAGCCCATCTCCTCTCCGAGACGGCGTAAGGCTGCTTTCTCGACCGGCTCACCCGGGCGCGGATGCCCGCAGCACGTGTTGGTCCACAAGCCACCCGAATGATACTTGGACGCGGCCCGCTTCTGCAGAAGCTGGCGGCCACGGGAATCCCAAACGATGACCGAGAAGGCCCGGTGCAGCAGTCCGCGGCGATGCGCATCGAGTTTTTCGGCCGTGCCAATGGCGCGGTCGTCGGCGTCGACAAGAACCACAGTTTCGTCGGAGGTCTGCAAGACGCTGCTCCCTACAGGTCGAAGATATGCGAGAGCATCAGATCCTTGATCTGCCGCGCGTCGATCGTGCCCTCCGGAACGAGGCGCGCCTCCGATGACAGCAACACCGGTCCATGCTGTTCCGGATTGTCGGCCCGGCCGTGCGAGCCCTTCACAAGGGACGCATCGAGCGGAATGACGTCCATGAGCGTTCTGAAGCCGAGCGCCTTCTTAGCGAGCCGCCACCCTATGGAGGCTTTGGGCCAGCGGATCGCAGGATCGATGAACAGCTCAGCCGGGTCATAGCCCGGCTTCTTGTGGATGTCGACCGTGCGGGCGAAGTCGGGCGCGCGGCGATCGTCCAGCCAATAATAGTAGGTGAACCACGCGTCGGGTTCCGACACGGCGACAAGCTCGCCAGAGCGCTCGTGGTCGATCTCCCAGCTCTTCTGCGATGCGCGATCGAGGACGTGCGCCACCCCCTCAACGCGCTCGATCGCCGCGTGCGCCGCAGGAATGTCGGCTTCGTCGCGCACGTAGACGTGGGCGATTTGGTGGTCGGCCAGCGCAAACGCAAGCGAGCGGGGAATGTCGAGGATCTCGCCGCCGTCTTCATCACGCACGGCGAGGAGCCCGGCTTCCCGCAAGGCGCGATTGATATGCACCGGGCGTCTCGCGGCAACGATGCCGTACTCCGAAAGCACGATGACGCGCCGGCCAAGCGCGCGCGCCTCATCGATCAGGTCGCCCGCCACGGCGTCGACCTCCCCAAGATCCTTTGCGATGTCGGGATGATCGGGACCCAGCCGCTGCAGCCCGTAGTCGAGGTGCGGCAGGTAAACGAGCGTGAGTGTCGGATCGCGCGTCGCTAGTACGTGCTTTGCAGCTTCCGCGATCCAGCGGCTCGACTCGATCGACGTGGCCGGCCCCCAGAACCGGAACAGCGGAAACGCGCCGAGCTTGCGTGTGAGCTCCCCGCGCAACTCCGGTGGATCGGAATAGCAATCCGGCAGCTTGCGCCCGTCGGCTTTGTAGATCGGCCGCGGCGTGACCGATATGTCGGTCGAGGATGCCATGGCGTACCACCAGAAAAGGTTAGCTGAGGTGAAGCGCGCATCGCGGGCCTTGGCCGCATCCCAGACGCGCTCTCCGGAAACAAGCCTGTTGGACTGCCGCCAGAGCCAGACCTCCATCAGGTCACGGAACAGCCACCCGTTGCCCACGATGCCGTGATCGCGCGGCGGCAATCCGGTGACGAACGTCGACTGCACCGAGCAGGTAACAGCCGGCATGATGGTCTTCAGAGGTCGCTGACACCCCTTTTGCGCGAAGCGCGACAGGTTGGGAGTGTGGCGTCCGATAAGGGCCGGCGTCAGCCCGACGATATTGATGACGACGGTAGGATGCATCGTCTCTCGAACGGGCCTACTTCTTGAGCGAATGTATGTAGGCGATGATCTTGAGCATCTGGTCCTGCGTCACGCCGCGCTCGGAGACCGAGCGCATGGCGCCCGAGGCGCCCGAATGGATGATCTCGAACACGCCGACATCGGTGTTGGCGCGCGTGTTCACGAAGACCTCATCGACGAGGCTCGGCCCCATACCGCCGGTGCCGTCGGCACCGTGGCAGGCCTGGCAGTTGTCATCGAACAGCGTCTGCCCCGCAGTGATGGCCTCCGCGTTGCCGTTGTACGGGTTGACGCCGTCCTTGCGGAACGCTGTCACGGCATCGGTGATTTCCTCGCCCTTGATCGGCGCAAGGTCAAGCGGAGAGTCGTCGAGGGCGTGGCGGAACTCGATGTCTGCCAAGGCCGGCGCAGCGGAGGCCGACACCAGAATGAGGGCCGCGAAGCCGGCGGCTTTGACGGACGGGGTCCGGAAATTCGAGATCATGAAGCGTAGACCTATCTGAGTACGGATCGTGCGTTCCTGGCAGACGGAAGGCCCCTGCGCTTTTGCGCAAGGGCCTTCCGCGGGTCATGCAGCGTGGTGCATGAGAGACGTTGCTCGCTACTTCTTGGTCTTGGCCACCTCGGCCCCTTCGGGGACCTTGTCGGCAGCGACGATCCTCCAAAGCGCGCCCGGCGGGTTGGCGGCGGCGCCCTTGTCGTCGAGGTAGAAGCAGTTACAGTTGACGGCAAGCACCGAGCCGTCCTCATCGTTGTTGCCCGCCGTAAACTGCAGGGCCGTCTGGGCGAGCTCCTGGAGCTGCCACTTGCTGCCGTCCCAGCCGGTCGCGAACACGCGACCCGAGCACCAATCGCCCGTCAGATACACGCCGTCCATGCCTGCATAGTTGGCAACGCCGAGTCCCATCACGGAACAGCCCCACCCGTCCTTCAGTTTCTCGGCACCCGGATAGGGCTCCTGGTGCGGATACTGAGCGGCGGGAAGCACGCCAACGATTGGGCATTTGTCATCCGGCCCCGTCATCGGGTGGCAGTTGGTGCCCATGTTGTGCTTCCAGCCGTAGTTCTCGCCACCCTTGCTGGAGGCAGGCTGCCAGTTGATCTCCTCGAGATGGTTCTGGCCGACATCGGCGATGAACAGGTCGCCGGTCTTGGCGTTGAAGTGGAACGCATAGGGATTGCGCAGTCCGTAGGCCCAGGACTCGCCGCGGGCGCCCATGTGGATCTTCGAGAAGCCTTCCTCGGTAATGCCGAAGAGCGTCATCATGCGATCCTGATAGGCACCGGCCCACGGGTTGTCCTTGGGAATCGTGTAGGCAACGTCATCGGGTGTATCGACGTTGATGCGGAGCATCTTGCCCCACAGCACGTCCTTGCGCTGGCCGGCGTCGAGCGGATCGCCCTCCCAGCCGGCGTCGCCCTTGCCGATGTACAGGTTGCCGTCGGGTCCGAACTGGATGCCGCCGCCGTAGTGATTGTAGTAGGGCTGCGGGATGTTCATGATGACCTTGACGGTCTTATTAGCGTGCTCGACCGAGACCACGTCCGGGCTAGCCGGATCGACGGTGTAGCGCGCGATGATATGGGCGCCGTTGAACGGCAGCGACGCGTAGCTGACGAAGAAGTGGCCGTTCTCTTTGAACTTGGGATGAAAGGCGATAGCCCACAGCCCTTGCTCGACGAATCCCGTCTGGACCTCGCTGCCGAGCGGGCTGTTCTTGGTCAAGTCAAGGAACGGCTTGTCGTTGACCTTGCCGTCCTTGTTCACGACCCGGACGGTGCCCTGGCGCTCGACAACGAAGATGCGCCCGGTGCCGTCATGAGCCGATGCGACGCCTACCGGATCGAGAAAGCCTTCGGCAACCTTGACCAAGGCGATCTTCGGATCGCCCGGCAACTTGCCGCCCGGCCGCGCAACCTGGTCGGCTGATTTGGGCACTTCCTGCGCAACGGCCGGTATAACCCCGGCTGCGAGGAGCCCAACCGCCAATACCGAAGCGGATGTGATGAACCGCATTCGCATTTGGACGTTCTCCCATTTCCAAATTTTGTTTCTAGGCGTATTTATCCGCACGATGTCTGATCATTTTGCATCGCGCAAAAATACGAGCGCAGCGCCGAAACTCCGCTTGTATTGGTGATCA
>NZ_JADZBI010000002.1 GCF_020852195.1 Hyphomicrobium sp.
CCGGTGCCGATGACGATGGTGTTGGTCTTCTCGTCATAGGTCGCCGACTGCCAGGGGGCGCCGCCGCCGTGGTTCCAGGCCTCGACCTTCTTGCCGTCCTTGGCGTTCGGCCACGAGGGGGCCTTGGGATCGCCGGTGGGCGTCGTGTCCTTGCCGTTCAGGCGGCCGACGTGGCCCTCGACGAGCGGACGCATCCAGATCTCCTCGCCGGTGTCGGGGTCGCGCGCGTAGAGGCGGCCGACGACGCCGAACTCGTCGCCCGACGAGCCGTGGATCAGGAGCACCTTGCCGGTCTTCTGGTCCTTGATGATGTTGGGGGCGCCGGTCATGGTGTAGCCGGCTGTGTGGTCCTCGAACTTCTTCGACCAGACGACCTTGCCGGTCTTGCGGTCGAGGGCGACGATGCCGGCGTCCAGTGTGCCCATGTAGAACTTGTCGCCGTAGAGCGCGCCGCCGCGGTTGACGACGTCGCAGCAGGGACGGATGTCGTCCGGCAGGCGATGGGAGTAGGACCAGAGGCGCTTGCCGGTCTTGGCGTCGAGCGCGAAGGCGCGCGAGTAGGAGGCGGTGACGTAGATGACGCCGTCGTGCACGAGCGCCTGCGTCTCCTGACCGCGCTGCTTCTCATCGCCGAACGAGAACGACCAGGCGGGCTTCATCTGGCCGATATTGCCGACGTTGATCTGCTCAAGCGTGCTGTAGCGATGGTTGCGGACGCCCATCCCCCAGCCCACGACATCGCCGGTCGTGCTCTCGTCGTTGAGGATGTCCTCCCACGTCACGGGCTTGCTGCCCGCGTTTTCCGCATGGCCTGCAAAACTGCCGAGAAAAGCGGCGAGAGCGAAAGTCGATGCGGCCGCAAAAAGCGTCGCGTTGACGCCCCGGAGGGGGTGTCTACGTTGCATGGCATTTCTCCCAAAAAAGCTTGTCAGAGGCGATTAGTCGCCGCCCCGCCGGCAAAAATCAGAAATTATAAACATGTGTCCATTCGCCTTTTGTCGGAGCACCCGCGTGTTTACGCGCGATCTTCGACCATCGTTCAATAAGCGCGTTCGCTCTTTTCCCGGAGTGCCCGAGATAAATTCCCGGTTTTGCAGGATTTCCTTGCATCTGAGGCGCTTGTCGTTCCTTCGTTCTTTCGTCTCAGACGCTCAATCGCCGCCGTGCGATCGGTGCGGACAGGAAGCCTCCGCAAAAAAGCACCCCGCGTGGAGGTGCCCTGAAAAAATAAAAAGGGCTCCCGCGAGGGAGCCCTTCCGAAATTCGTTTGCCTATCTCTAGGCAGCCTCGGCGCGTAAGGCCGGCAGCTTCTTATCCTCCTCGAGCTCGAGATCGGACTTGAGTGCGATTCCTACGTATCTCACACCATCCTTCTTTTTGACTTTCTGAATTCCGAACTCGGCAATCTCACGTCCAAATGTCGGTAGTGCCAAAGGCTCCTTCTGCCGTTCCTCACACCAGACGCAGTACGCTTCGTAGAGCGACGTCGCGGAGACGGTGTGACCGTCCTGGCTCTCGACGCTCTCCTTGTAGAAGCGCTGCACGTCCGTCTCGGGGACGAGCAGCTTGGTCGGCGGCAACGAACGATTGTCGTTGGCACCGAAACGCGGCTTCTTGATCGCCACGGCCGCATGCTGCGGGGCCGCCACCGCTGCCGAAGCGGTGCTCTGTACCGTCGACATCTTGGGCGCGGCAGGGGCTTCACGGTCGTAGAGGC
The DNA here is from genome assembly GCF_020852195.1 of Hyphomicrobium sp. GTDB lineage: Bacteria > Pseudomonadota > Alphaproteobacteria > Rhizobiales > Hyphomicrobiaceae > Hyphomicrobium_C. The sequence continues at coordinate 1,718 of NZ_JADZBI010000002.1, forward strand.
GCCACTGGCTGAACGCGATGTACATACCGAACGCCGAGCCGACCTCGAGCAGCAGCGCGATGAAAATCGTCATCGCCATCTGCACCTGGTCGACGCTGACGCCGGCGAGCTTCGCAAGCACTGCGGCCTGCGGATCAGCCTCGCCCATCACCGTCGTTGCATCGGCCTTGCCGAGCTTGCTCTGGATCCCCGCGATGCGGGCCTCGAGCGCCTCCGCCTGATGGCCGGAGGCCATCTCGGCATTGAGGCCGTGGTACTTCTGACAGAAGTCGCGGCCCTGCCTGCCGGTCACTTCCGAGCAGGCCTTGGTGAACGACCAAGCGCGCTGGTTCTTCAGCGCCTCGATCTCACCCTGCACGGTCGCCGCCGGACGATGCTGCGGAATCCAGGACAGCTGGTCCTGCGCCCGCTTCAGGTCACCGCGGAGGTCCTTGTAGGACTGTGCCTCGACCATGCGATGGCCGGCCGTATCGAACCGGTTCAGCGCAGCGTGGCCGAGCGCGGAGGTCAGCGAGTAGGCCGTGACCACCACGCCGACAACTGCGGCGGCGGCGGCCTGAGACCACATCCTGTTTCGAATTGCGGCGAACAGGAAAAACGGGATCAGCGCCTTGAGGCAGTCGGCCGCGACGCTAGCCGCACCGTAGATCTGCCCGTCAAGCTCGGTTCGTCCCAAACTGAACCCGAAACGCCAGTTCATGGCAGCCGATACAGCGATCAGAACGCCGGCAGCCAGAACACCGAACACGCCTAGAGCATGTCGTATCTTCATTGCCCTCTCCATTGCGGGCCCGTGCGCGCGCTGCCCGGATGGCAGCCCGATACGGGCCTCGTGCCGTTTGGGTCTGGAGGAGACAGACCGGCCAGCTCCGACGAGCGACTTGTGCTGCTCGGAAAATGCGCGCTTCCATCGCCCGTTGAGCTAGAACCGCCCCCCAAGGCGGTTCATCGGACGCTTCGGCGCCGCCCCCCGGCGGACACGCTAAGCTGGACCTGCTCTCGTCGCGTCTCGTTTGTGCACAGGCGGCATCGCCGCTCGATCCCGATGTGCAAAACTCAAGCGCGCTTGAGCGGACTCACGCAAGACACATCCCTCGGTGGCGGAGGCTATGTGATTCTCGTCAGAGGTCGCTACCTTTTGTTAAGAGAATCAGTTTGCTAAGCAAATTCGCCTGCTCGCTACTGCAAAAGTGCATCAGATGTGGCGCTGCTGCATGGCTCATTCCTCCACATGACAGGGCGCTGTTTTGCACCGGTTGTCCGCAGATCTTGCTGCCAAAATCCACAGTCGCCGTTGTGTCACGATCCGCGCGCGGCGGGTTACCACGAGGCCGTCCGCGATCGCGCCGCCGCCATTGCGCCCCGGCTTGGCTCGCAGCGGAAACGGTGTGTGATAGACGCCGTTAGACATTCATTCGCAATGGTCCTTGCCGCTTAGATTTGCTATGATTTCATTAAGAGTGGGGGAGGCATGGGCTTCGCGTGAGCCACACTTCGGCTCGCACCGCCCAGGATGAGTTGCGGCTCATGCCTCGTGTGCGCACGCATGTGTGTCGGAGTGTTGTTTCATGCGGTGGTACATCAGCTATCCCGTCCTCGCCGCGGGCCTCGCGTTCGGCTTCGAGACGTTCTTTCCGAACGAGCCCGACCTCTCGCGCCCGGCCAACGCCAAGATCCGCATGGAGATCTCCGCGGAGCCGCAGAAGGCGCCCATCGTGCTGACGGCGTCCGAGATGGCGTCGCTGCCGGTATCTCGGCTGGAGTCGTTCTCTCCGGGCGCGCCGCTGCTCACGGCGGAGATTCCGGCTCCGTCCTCGTCCGTGCTCGACTATCTCGCGCAGGCGTTCGCGCCGTCCGAGGCGCCTCTGAAGCCGCCCGTGCCTCAGCCCATCACGGCCGCCGCGTGGAAAAGCGCGATCGTCCGCGAGACGCCCGCGCAGCCCAAGGCGGCGGCGCTCGAGCCGATCTCGCGCGTGGCACTGGCCCGCGACATCCAGCGCGAGCTGCAGCGCGTCGGCTGCTATCTCGGCGAGATCGACGGCATCTGGGGCGGCGGATCGAAGCGCGCGGTCCTCGTGTTCATGGATCGCGTCAACGCCTCGCTTCCGGCTCGCGAGCCGGACGTGTTCATGCTGTCGCTGCTCAAGGCCCAAACGTCGCCCGTGTGCGGGGCGTCGTGCCCGAGAGGGCAGAGCCTCACGGCAACCGGGCGGTGCGTGCCGTCGACGCTGATGGCGCAAGCCGAGAAGCCCAGGGATGCTGCGGGCGGGCGTCGCGACGCGTTGGAGCCGCGCGATACCCTGCCAGGCGACACCTGGGAGGCCCAGGTGGCGGAGGTCTCCGAGCGCAAGCCGCCGCCTTACGGCCGCATGAGCATCGGCGGGCCCAAGCCTGACGACGTCACGCAGCTCTCTGCCGGCTGGTCGCGCGTGACCGCCGAGCCGCCGAGGGGCGACGTGCTGACCCGCACGGCGGCGCTCGAGCCGTCCGCGGCCAACGACGACGTACCCCCGGCGCAGAAGAGCGCTCCCAGCGTGGCAAGCTCGTCGTTCGATGTCGACATCGATGCGGCTCCGGTGCGGCGGAGCAAATCAGCGGACTCCCGGGCGAAGGCGCGGGAGCGCGCCCCGCGGCGGACCACCACCTACCGCCACGTGCAGAACCTGTTCCAGCATCCGCTGGGACGCATGTAGGACGACGAGCTTCGTTCGGATAACGGGCGCGAAAGGCGAGGGCGGCCCTTAGCGCGCTCAGTCCTCGGCCGGCGTCTGCGCGGCGTCGGCGTCCGTCTGATCGAGGATCCACTGCAGGAACGGCGGAGAGCCGCCCTCCACGGTCAGGATCAAGAGCGCCGGGTTCTTGTACGGATGGCGGCCGCGCACCTCCGCGATCACCCGCTCGGCCAGTGCGCGCCGCGTCTTGATGATCATGACGACCTCGTCGTCGCGGTGGCGTTTACCATTCCAGGTGTAGATCGAGACCATGGCGGGGAGGATGTTGACGCACGCCGCGAGGCTGGCCTCCACCAGCGCTCCGCCCTCGGCCTCGGCGGCCTCGATCGTCGGAAAGGTCGAATAGACGAGAACGGCCTTGTCGTTTTCCTGCAAGTAGGCGAGCCTCCGGCTGGCGGGCTTCGAGAGTCGCGGGCGCGACGCGTCGCAACAAGATTAACGCCAGCCCGCTCAATCCCCAACCGCTGCCTTACCGCGGCCCGCTTTCCCGCTCCGTCATGGCCAAACCAAAAAGCAAATTCGAGAAGATCGCGTTCGTGGCCAGCGAGGTGCCCGAGGCGCGCGAGGCGCTGGAGCGGCTCGTCACGCGCTACGGGTCGGCCGAGGCGCGCGAGGCGGATGCCATCGTGGCGCTCGGCGGCGACGGCCTCATGCTGCAGACGCTGCACCGCTACATGAACGACCGCATCCCGATCTACGGCATGAACCGCGGATCGGTGGGCTTCCTGATGAACGAGTACCGCGAGGACGGCCTGCTCGAGCGGCTGGCGGAGGCCGAGATCAGCCGCGTGCATCCGCTCTCCATGGTCGCCTACGACGCGCAGGGC
>NZ_JADZBI010000254.1 GCF_020852195.1 Hyphomicrobium sp.
GACTTGACGGATTCCCTCGTGGCGCGACAGGTGGACCATCGCGCGCGCCTGTGCGAAGGTCAACGTGCTTCCGTTAAGGCGCCGTGCCATGGCGCGCCGCATCAAGTGCGAGACGTCGGCAAGCAGGAAGCCTATGTCGGCCCGGGACAAGCGCATCGTCGGCCAGCACAATCGTATAGAAAGCTTATTATAATTATATGGCAGGTAAAAATTCCAGTTCGAGCGCAGGGACTGAAGATGACGATCGACTTTGAGCCCTCCTGGATGGATGCTGATCTGGTGCTGCTGCGCAGCACAATCGTCCGCTTCATCGAGAGCGAAGTGCTTCCGGACGACGAAGCCGCCCGCAAGCGTGGCAACGTCGGTCACGCCCTATGGCGAAGGGCGGGGGAGCTTGGGCTGCTGTGCCTCGACGTGCCGGAGGAGTACGGTGGTGGCGGCGGCGACTATCGGCATGAGGCCGTCTTCAATCACGAACTTGCACGTCGCAGCCTGACTGGTATGGCGATCTCAGCGCATTCGCTGGTCGCGCGCTTCCTGCTGGACCACGCGAACGAGGACCAGAGGCGCCGGTACCTGCCGCGTATGGCAAGCGGCGAACTGGTTGGCGCAATCGCAGTCACCGAGCCTGACGCCGGCTCGGATGTGCAGGGTATTCGCACTACCGCCCGACGCGTCGACGGCGACTACGTGCTGAACGGCTCGAAGATCTTCATCAGCAATGGTCTACTCGCCGGCATCGTGCTCGTGGTCGCCAAGACCGACGCTGGCGAAGGCGCCCGCGGCATGTCGATCCTGATTCTGGAGACTGAAGGCTTGAACGGCTATCGAGTCGGGCGCGTTCTGGACAAGATTGGCCAGAAGGCGCAGGACACCGCCGAGCTGTTCTTCGACGACGTACGGGTGCCAGCCTGTAACCTGCTCGGCGGGGTGGAGGGGAAGGGTTTCGGACAGTTGTCCGGACTATGCTATGAGCGCGTCACGATCGGAATCACGGCGGTGGCCGCGATGGAGGGAGCGTACGATGCGACACTGAGCTACGTACGCGGGCGCCATGCATTTGGCCGACCGATTGCCGAATTCCAGAATACCCGATTCAAGCTGGCGGAAATCGCCACCCAGATCAAGGTGGCGCGCACGTTCATCGATCGTTGCGTGACCGAATTGGCCGCTGGGCACGTTGATATGATCACCTCGTCCATGGCGAAATGGTGGTTGACCGAATTGCATGGCAAGGTGATCGATGAGTGTCTCCAACTTCATGGCGGCTATGGCTACATGAACGAGTACCTCATCTCTCGCCTGTACCTGGACGCCCGGGTACGTCGGATCTATGGTGGTACGAGTGAAATCATGAAGGAAATGATCGCGCGGTCGTTGTAGCGACCCGTTGAACGTCCCCACGCAGCAGTTGTCTGTTGGTCTGCCCGGCCGGCTGAAGTCGATTCAGACCTCGTGGCGATATGCCCAGAGAAACCAGTTATTGGTTCCGCGTTGGATGCGGACATCGTTTGCCTAGAGCGGGTCGGTGCAAGACGTGAAAACCGAAGGCTTGCTTCCGAAGTGGTTCCGTACGCACAGCGCTGCAGACACGAGTACATCTCTTCGCCCGTTGAGGAGTCCGATCTCGACGACTCCCGGA
>NZ_JADZBI010000003.1 GCF_020852195.1 Hyphomicrobium sp.
CCGGCGCGCGGATCACCTTGCCACCGTACGCCTGTCCGATGGACTGGTGGCCGAGGCAGACGCCGAGGATCGGGATCTTGGCGCCCGCCTTGGCGATGAGGTCGAGGCAGACGCCCGCCTCGTTGGGCGTGCAGGGCCCCGGCGACAGCACGATCGCCTTGGGCTTCATCTTGATCACCTCGTCGGCGGTGACCTTGTCGTTGCGGATCACCTCGCTCGTCGTGCCGAGCTCGCCGAGAAAGTGCACGAGATTGTAGGTGAAGCTGTCGTAGTTATCGATCAGGACGAGCATGGAAGCGGGGCCTCGGGCGCGCGGAGACACCGGAACCGCCGGCGTCGGATAGCCTGATGTGGGTGTAGAAACCCCGGCCGCAAGCGTCAAGCACGCCCGTCCCAACAAGTTGTCATCCCGGAAACGCGGAGGCGAAGCCCGCAGTGCTATCCGGGATCCAGCACAAGAGCGTCGAAGACACAACAAACGATGCGATAGCGAGCTTCCCCTGGGTGCCGGCTCGACGCTCCGGCGTCGTGCCGAAGGCACGCCTTCGGCGTGACGCTTGGCCGGGATGACAGTGGGAGAAGGGTCGGAGCGCGATGGCATCAGGGGCCCAAAGCCCGTATAACCGCCGCCATGACCCAGCACGATGCCATGAAGCCCAACCCGCGGATCGCGATCGGCGGCCACACAGTCGCCAACGACGCGCCGATTATCGTTTTCGCCGGCCCCTGCCAGATGGAGAGCCGCGCCCACGCCCTCGAGATGGCCGGCGCGCTGAAGGAGATCGCCGGCCGCCTGGGCCTCGGCCTCGTCTACAAGTCCTCGTTCGACAAGGCCAACCGCACCTCCCTCTCCGGCAAGCGCGGCATCGGCCTCGACGCGGCCATCCCCATCTTTGCCGAGATCCGTGAGAAGCTCGGCCTCCCCGTCGTCACCGACGTTCACGAGAAGGAGCAGTGCGCGCTCGTGGCGCCGGTCGCCGACGTGCTTCAGATCCCGGCCTTCCTGTGCCGCCAGACCGACCTGCTCGTCGCCGCCGCCAACACGGGGCGCGTGATCAAGGTCAAGAAGGGCCAGTTCCTGGCGCCGTGGGACATGAAGAACGTGGTGGCCAAGATCGTAGGCTCGGGCAATCCGAACGTGTTGCTGACCGAGCGCGGCTCCTCGTTCGGCTACAACACGCTGGTCGTCGACATGCGCGCTCTGCCGCAGATGGCCGAGACCGGCGCGCCGGTGATCTTCGACGCCACACACGCCGTGCAGCAGCCGGGCGGCCTCGGCGGCGCCTCGGGCGGCGACCGCCGCTTCGTGCCGGTGCTGGCGCGCGCCGCGGTGGCGGTCGGCGTCGCCGGCCTCTTCATCGAGACCCACGAGGCACCCGACAGCGCGCCTTCCGACGGCCCCAACATGCTGCCGCTGCGCGACTTCGAGCCGCTGATGCGCGAGCTGATGGCCCTCGACGCACTGATCAAGTCCCGGAAGTCAGGTTAGCGGGATCACCCACGCGTTGCATTCGCTGAAGCTTGCGTGGGTCCCGACCTTCGTCGGGATGACGTTGTGTTTGTGGCAGTCGGCGAGACAAAAATTGACGTCATCCCGACGAAGGTCGGGACCCACGCAAGTCTACACAAGCACAACGTCCGAAGAGAGCAACGGTCGTCAAATAGACGGCTTGCCCTGCCTGAGCCGCTTGAGCACCACCGGCAGATGCTCCGGCAGGTCCTCCGCGATGAGGCCGGGGCCGAAATCGGCCGCCGCCGCACCGTGCAGCCAGGCGGCGGCAGACGCGGCGTCGAACGCCTCCATCCCTTGCGCGAGAAGCCCGGTGATGATGCCGCCGAGCACGTCGCCGGAGCCGGCGGCGGCGAGCCACGGCGGCGCGTTGGCGTTGATGGACGCTCGCCTGTCGGGCGCCGCCACCACCGTGTCGGAGCCCTTGAGCAGCACCACCGCGCCGCTCTCGGCCGCCCCCTGACGCGCGCGCTCAAGGCGCGAGCCGGATAACGATCCGAACAACCGGGCGAACTCGCCATCGTGCGGCGTCAGCACGACCGAGCCGCTGCTCCGGCCGGCGATGACGGTGCGAAGCCGAGCGAGATCGCCCGCGAACGATGTCAGCGCGTCGGCATCGAGCACCACCGAGGCCGGCGACCGCAGCGCCGCCTCCACGAGACGCCGCATGGGCTCGCCCACGCCGCCGCCGGGGCCGATCAGCACCGCGTTCTTGCGCACGTCCTCGAGGATCGCCGCAAGTCCCTCCGGCCCTTCGAACGGCTTGAGCATGATCGCCGTCAGGTGCGCGGCATTGACCGTCACCGCGTCGAGCGGGCTCGCGACCGTGACCAGCCCGGCCCCCGCCCTGAGCGCGCCCCGCGCGCCGAGCCGCGCCGCACCCGTCGCATGCTGCGGCCCGGAGACGACGACGGCATGGCCGCGCGCGTACTTGTGCCCGCCGTGCGATGGCCACGGGAACCGCTCACCCCACAGCGCCGGCCCGTTGGCGAACGTGCGCACTGGGATCTCAGACAGCACGCGCGGCGGGATGCCGATGTCGGCCACGCGCACGCTACCGCAGAGCGCACGGCCCGGAAACAGGAGATGCCCGGGCTTTCGGCGGAAGAACGTGATCGTCTCCGCCGCCTGCAGCACCGGCCCGGACGCGGCGCCCGTCGCCCCGTCGAGACCGCTCGGCACGTCGATGGCGAGCACCGGCGTGCCCGACGCGTTGACGGCCGCGATCACCTCGGCCGCGACGCCGTCGATCGGCCGCGAAAGCCCGGCGCCGAATAGCCCGTCGATGACCAGGTTGAGGCTTTCGAGCTGGAACGGATCGAGCGGCCGCACCTTCCCGTCGAAGCGCCGCGCCATCTCCGCCGCATCGCCCTTGAGTGCCGTCCTCTCGCCGGCGAGGAACAGCCGCACGTCGTAGCTGGCGCGCTTGAGAAGACGCGCGGCGACAAAGCCGTCGCCGCCGTTGTTGCCCGGTCCGCACAGAACCGCCACCCGCTGGCCGGGGCGCACGAAGCGCCGCGCCGCATCCGCGACCGCCTGCCCGGCCGCCTCCACGAGCGCCAGGCTCGGCACGCCATGCGCAACGGCCAGCCGGTCGGCGCGGCCCATCTCACCCGGGGTCAGAAGTTCGAGGCCACCCTCCAGCCAGATCGTCTCTTTCCCCAAAGCGCTCGCCTCCCGCTCGGCAACATCCGCATCCGGCACCGGGTGCCCATCCATCCCCGATCGCCAATCCGCGAACCTAATGACGTTGCCGCGCCTTGACCATCGCCCGGAACCTCGAACGACAGGACTGCTGAATTTGCGTGCCCAGAAATCACGCAATCAGCCTGTTTTTTAGGCCAATCGACATCGCTGGACTGCCTATGCAAAAGGCAGTAATGCTCCAAGGCACTGACCGACAAGGTATTAATTTAAGGCAAACGAGTTGGCATATCCCGTGCTACCCGATGGCCGCTCCGGCACGTCGGTACGGCCGGGGACCACTGGAGGACGCTGGAGGAAAAGGGCGTATGAAAAAAATCGAAGCCATTATCAAGCCCTTCAAACTTGACGAGGTCAAAGAAGCCCTCCAGGACATCGGCCTGCAGGGCATCACCGTGATCGAGGCGAAAGGGTTCGGCCGTCAAAAAGGCCACACGGAGTTGTACCGCGGCGCCGAGTATGTGGTTGACTTCCTTCCCAAGGTGAAGATCGAGGTTGTTCTCGGCGACGAGATGCTCGACAAGGCCATCGAAGCCATCCAGAAGGCCGCCAAGACGGGCCGCATCGGGGACGGCAAGATCTTCATCTCGAGCATCGAGGAAGCAATCCGCATACGTACGGGAGAGACGGGCGCGGAAGCCATCTGATCCGCGTTCGTCGCACCTTGCTGTGTGACGCAATCGAAAAAATTAGGGGAGTTGTTATGACAACGGTCAGTGATGTCCTGAAGTTGATCAAGGACAAGGACGTGAAGTTCGTCGACCTTCGCTTCACGGACACCAAGGGCAAGATGCAGCACGTCACGGCCGACGTGAGCACCGTCGACGAGAGCACCTTCGAGGGCTACGCATTCGACGGCTCGTCGATCGCCGGCTGGAAGGGCATCGAGAGCTCGGACATGTACCTGAAGCCGGATCCGGCCTCGGCGCACATCGATCCGTTCTTCGCCCAGACCACGCTCGCCATCTTCTGCGACGTCATCGAGCCGCTGACCGGCCAGCCCTACGAGCGCGACCCGCGCTCGATCACCAAGAAGGCCGAGGCCTACATGGCCTCCCTCGGCATCGGCGACAGGGTGTTCTTCGGCCCCGAGGCCGAGTTCTTCATCTTCGACGACGTCAAGTTCTCGTCCGATCCCTATAACACCGGCTTCAAGGTCGACAGCTCCGAGCTTCCGACCAACTCCGGCACCGACTACGAGCTCGGCAACCTCGGCCACCGCCCGCGCACCAAGGGCGGCTACTTCCCCGTGCCGCCGATCGACTCCGCCCAGGACATCCGCTCCGAGATGCTCTCCGTGCTCTCCGAGATGGGCGTGACGGTCGAGAAGCACCACCACGAGGTGGCGGCGGCCCAGCACGAGCTCGGCCTCAAGTTCGCCCCCATCATCACCGTCGCCGACCACCTGCAGATCTACAAGTACGTGGTCCATCAGGTGTCGCAGGCCTACGGCAAGACGGCGACGTTCATGCCGAAGCCCGTCGCGCAGGACAACGGTTCCGGCCTCCACGTCCACCAGTCGATCTGGAAGAACGGCAAGCCGCTGTTTGCCGGCAGCGGCTATGC
>NZ_JADZBI010000004.1 GCF_020852195.1 Hyphomicrobium sp.
GCTCCCCTGCCGAGGCGGGAGACTGCCTTGTTGTGCAGGAAATCGACCATGAATGCGAATGATTGCGATCCCGTGACAACGCGCACGCCGCCGTCAATCGGGAACCGTAGGGCATCGCCATCCCAACCGAGTGCCTTGAGCGTGATGTCGGTGCCGTCAGACCGCGTCATGTGAAGGTCGCTGCGGTTGTAGGCGGGTTGCGCCACATAACCGGCGACAAGCGTCTCGCGGCCATTGGTGCTTGCGCGCTCCAATGAGGCACGCGCCCCGCCCGCCGCGCTCGCGTCCTCGTCGCGCGCAGGCGCCTGCGGGAGGACGACTGTGACGGCTATCGCACAAAGAACAGCTACCGCTGCGATCGAACCGAGTTTATCGGCAACCACGCCGACCCGAAGCTGGCCATGCGGACGGAGGTCGAGCCTGGAGTGAAGCGCAGCGTGCATGTCCTGGATGTCCCGTTAGACCGCGCAAAAAGCGGTTGCCCCGATAGATCATTAGCAAGGCATTCGGCCCGCGCACTTGATCGACATCAGCTCTGATCTGCCCCCGATTTGTCTGCCCTCGCAGCGACGACGGCGAGCCGGAAATCGCCCCGACGCTTGCCTTTCGTCAAGAGACGCTCTGCCGCTTCGCGCCACAGTTCGGCCTCCATGACCGTCGGCGGGAGGCACTCAATGCGCGAAGTCATGACGAAAGCCATGGCCCGGAACATTTTCTATGGCGGGTCGCTGTTCTTCATTCTGATTTTCGTCGGGCTGACGGCCCACAGCCACTACCACATCGTCACCGAGTCGACCGCGGGGATGCCGCTGACGGACAGCGTCGCGCGCGGCAAGCGCGTGTGGGAGATGAACGCCTGCATCAACTGCCACACGCTGCACGGCGAGGGCGCCTATTTCGCGCCCGAGGTCGGAAATGTCATGACGCGGTGGGGCGTGCTCGACTCTCCCGAGGACGCGTTTCAGGCGCTGAAGGGCTGGATGGAAGCCCAGCCCACCGGAGTTCCGGGGCGGCGGCAGATGCCGCGCTTTCACCTCCCGGACGAGGACATCCGAGCCCTTACCGATTTCCTGATCTGGGCTGACAAGACCGACACCCAGGGCTGGCCCCCGAAGGATTCCGGCTGACGCGGACGCACGGAGAACATGCGATGAAATATCAGTCTCAGAAGATCGCCTACGCCTACTTCGTCACGGCGCTAGCGCTGTTTATCGTGCAGGTCTCGGGCGGGTTGCTGGCGGGGTGGATCTATATCTCTCCGAACACCCTGTCAGAGCTTCTGCCGTTCAATATCGTGCGCATGCTGCACACCAACGCGCTGATCGTGTGGCTGCTGATCGGCTTCTTCGGCGCCGCGTACTTCATCATCCCCGAGGAGGCGGAGCGCGAGATCCATTCGCGGAAGATCGCCTACTGGCAGCTCGCGATCCTGCTGGTCGGCACGCTCGGCGCCGTCGTCACCTACATCTTCGATTTGTTCCACGGCAACATCCTGCTCGGCAAGGACGGCCGCGAGTTCCTGGAGCAGCCGCTGTGGGTCAAGATCGGCATCGTCGTGGCGGCACTGATGTTCCTCTACAACGTGTCGATGACCGTGCTCGCCGGCAAGAAGACGGCCATCACCAGCGTGTTGCTGATCGGGCTCTGGGGCCTGGCGCTCCTGTTCCTGTTCGCCTTCTACAACCCGCACAATCTCAGCCTCGACAAGATGTACTGGTGGTACGTCGTGCATCTCTGGGTCGAGGGCGTGTGGGAGCTGATCATGGCCTCGATCCTCGCCTACCTGATGCTGAAGCTCACGGGCGTAGACCGAGAGATCGTCGAGAAGTGGCTCTACGTCATCGTCGGCACGGCGCTGTTCTCGGGCATCCTCGGCACCGGTCACCACTACTACTGGATCGGCACGCCGGGCTACTGGCAGTGGATCGGCTCGATCTTCTCGTCGCTGGAGGTGGTGCCCTTCTTCCTGATGATGGTGTTCAGCTTCGTCATGGTCTGGAAGGGGCGGCGCGAGCATCCGAACAGGGCGGCGCTCTTGTGGTCGCTCGGCTGCACGACGCTCGCGTTTTTCGGGGCCGGCGTGTGGGGCTTCCTGCACACGCTGCACGGCATCAACTTCTACACACACGGCACGCAGATCACGGCCGCGCACGGGCATCTCGCATTCTTCGGCGCCTACGTGTCGCTCAATCTCGCCATCTTCACCTATGCGTTCCCGATGCTCCGGAACCGCGATCCCTACAACCAGGTGCTCAACATGGCGAGCTTCTGGCTGATGGCGGGGGGCATGGCGTTCATGACGTTCGTCCTCACCTTCGCGGGCACCATCCAGACGCATCTCCAGCGTGTCATGGGGCAGTACTACATGGACGTGCAGGACCAGATCATGCTGTTCCACTACATGCGCTTCGGCGCGGGCGTTGCGGTGGTGCTGGGTGCCATCCTGTTCGTCATCGCCATCCTGCTGCCCCGCCGCGAGGTCATCACGCCGGGGCCGGTTCAGCAGCAGCTCACGCCCGCGGAGTAAGCCTTCATGCAAGCCGTTCAACGCGCGACGGAGGGGGCCCCGGTCCCCTTCTACCTCCCGCAGGGCGACGAATGTGCGATCTTCGAGGCCGCGTACCGCAACCGGATGCCGCTCCTGCTTAAAGGGCCGACGGGATGCGGGAAAACGCGGTTCGTGGCGTACATGGCGGCGTATCTCGGACGGCCGCTATACACGGTGGCCTGCCATGACGACCTCTCGGCGGCCGACCTGATCGGGCGGTTCCTGCTCAAGGGCGGCGAGACCGATTGGGTCGACGGGCCGCTGACGCGCGCGGTGCGCGAGGGCGCGATCTGTTACCTCGACGAGGTGGTCGAGGCGCGCAAGGACGTGGCCGTCGTGCTGCATCCCTTGACCGACGACCGGCGCATGCTGCCCATCGAGCGCACGGGCGAGGTGCTGGAGGCCGGTCCGCAGTTCATGCTCGTCGCTTCCTATAACCCCGGATATCAGAACATCCTGAAGACGCTGAAGCCGTCCACACGCCAGCGTTTTCTCGCCCTCGACTTCGATTTTCCGGCGCCCGAGCGCGAGGTTGAGATCGTCGTGAGCGAGACCGGGCTCGCGAAGGAGCGCGTCGCGCCCCTGGTCCGGCTCGCCGGCAAGCTGCGCGCCTTGAAAGGTCAGGACCTGGAGGAGGGCGTTTCGACACGGCTCGTCGTCTACTGCGCGAGCCTGATCCAGGGCGGCATGCCCATCGCGCGCGCCGTTGAGGTGGCGCTGATCGAGCCGCTCAGCGACGATGCTGACATCAAGCAGGGACTCCGCGATCTCGTCGCGACGGTCTACGGGTAAGCGTGTCCGCATGGCCACGGTCGAGTTCGAGCCTTGGGAGCCCGAAGAGAGCGTCGGGAAGCTGTGGCATTCCATCGTCACTACGCTCGATCAGCCGGGGGCCTTCGAGGAGGCGGCGGCAACGCTTGACGAGACGCGCGGGCGCCTCGGCGTTCTCTTTCGCGGGCTCGGCGGTGCGCGCGACGTCGAGATCAAGGCGGCGACGCCCGAGGCCTCGCCGCACCGGCTGTCGTGGCGGCGCGCGCTCGGCCAGAGCGCCGAGCGTCTCGCGGAGCCGAGCTTCGACGGCGAGACTCTGCGGCTCCCGCAGCGCATCGCGGCGTTTCCCGAGCGGGAGGCGAACGTCGCCCTCTACCTCTGGCTCGCGGCGGCCGCCGTGTTCGCGCAGCGGCCGGAGGCTGAGCGTGATCCCCTGAGGGCTGACATCCGCGCGCTACAGGCGGCGCAGAGGATGACGCGCGACACGCTCGCCGAGTGTCCGGGTCTGCGCCGCACGTACTCCGCACTCGCCCTCGAGACGCGGGAGCGGCGCCCGGAGCGACGTCTGCCATGGGCCGAGGCCGCGGTCGAGGCGGCCATCCTTCACCTGCTCGGCGCCGCGCCGCCCCGTGACGATCTCGCGGCCGCCGTCTCGGCGGCAGTCCGCGGCCAGGTGGACGACCTTTCGGCGTTCTCGGCGCCGCGCGGCTACCGGCCGTTTCTGCCGGTGCTGCTATGGCCGGACCTGCTCCCACTCGTCGGCCGGACCAAGCCCGCGCGCGAGGAGACGCCGCACGGCGAGGCCGAGACACCGCCGGACGCGGAGCCGGGCACGTTCAAGGCGTCGCGCAAGCCGTCGGACCAGGCGGTGCGCAAGGACAGTCTCATCCTGCACAAGTTTGAGGCCATCCTCTCGTGGGCGGAGCTTTTGAACATCAACCGCCGGATTGATGACGACGACGAGGACAACGCCAAGAAGGCAGCCGACGACCAGGACGAGATCAGTCTCGCGCAGGTGCCGCAGCGTGCCCGCACGCGCCTCAGGCTGCATCTCGATCTCTCGCCGCAGGAGGCCGAGTTCGAGCGGCTCGCGGGCGTCCACGTCTACCCGGAGTGGGATCACCGCACCAAGGCCTACCTGCCGGACTATTGCCGCGTGCTGGCCGGCAAGGCGGAGCCGGCGCCGGAGGTCTCCGAGACGCCCGACAGCGCGCGTGCGCAGCGCCGGATCCGCAGCGTGCGGCGCCAGTTCGAGACGCTGCGGCCGAAGCGCGTGCAGCTCACGCGGCAGATCGAGGGGCACGACATCGACATTGCGGCCGCGGTCGAGGCGCGCGTCGATCTCGTGACCACGGGCGAGCATTCGGACCGCGTCTATCTCGCGACCCGCAGCCAGGAGCGCGACCTTGCCGTTTCCATTCTGCTCGATGCCTCCCGCTCGACGGAGAGCTACGTGGCGGGGCGGCAGGTCATCGACATCGCGCGCGAGGCGCTGGTCGCGTTCGCCTGGGGGCTCGACGCGTGCGGCGACGACACGGCTATCGACGCCTTCTCGTCGCGGCGGCGCGAGCGCGTGTTCGTTCAGACATTGAAGGGGTTCGACGAGCCGATGGGACCCGCGGTCGAGGCGCGCATCGCGGGGCTCCGGCCCGGGCACTACACCCGGCTCGGTGCCGCGCTCAGGCATGTCTCGAGCACGCTGGCCGAGCGCCCCCGCCAGCGCCGCCTCCTGCTCGTGCTCACGGACGGCAAGCCCAACGACACCGACCACTACGAGGGCCGGTACGGCATCGAGGACACTCACCTGGCCGTGCGCGAGGCGCGCCGCCGGGGACAATCGGTGTTCGGTGCCACCATCGATACCAAATCGCAGGCGACCTTCAGCCGGATCTTCGGCAAAGGCGGCTACGTTGTCATCCCCGATCCCGAGAAGCTCGTTGCGGCACTGCCGCATCTCTATCGTCACCTGGTCAGCGGATGAGTGATACCATGGATATGCGGCCCATCAGGCAAGGCCCCGAGCTACTCGCTGAGCTGCCGGGCGAGCTGATGATGTGGGTGCTGATTGCGAGCGAGCTGCTCGTGTTCGGTGCCGCCCTCATCGCGTGTCTCGCAGTGCGCGCGACAGATCCGGCAGCCTTCGCCGCCGATCAGGCCCAGCTCGACCAGACCGCAGCTGCCATCAACACGCTCGTGCTCGTGACGAGCGGTCTATGCGCCGCCGCTGCGGTGCGCGAACGGGAGGCCGGGAAACGCAGGACCGCGCGCCGCTGGCTTTTTGCGGCCGGCAGCCTCGGCGTTGTGTTCCTCATCGTGAAAGCGTTCGAGTACGCGAGCAAGGCCGCGCTCGGCATCGGCATCGAGACGAGCCCTTTCTTTACATTCTACTACCTCATCACCGGTTTTCACGCGCTGCATGTGGTTGCCGGCGTCGTCCTTCTTGCGCTCGTCTCCTGGGCCGACAGTGTGCGCAACATGGAAGCCGCCGTCGCCTTCTGGCACCTTGTCGATCTCGTCTGGGTGCTGCTGTTCCCGATCATCTACATCTTGAGGTGACGCAATGCCCGCCCGCGATCTCATCGAAGCCTGGGCAGCGCTCATCGTTCTGAGCCTCGGGACCATGCTGATCGCAACATTCCGTGTGGAGCGCTGGGGAGCCTTTATTGCTTGCAGCGTGCTGGTTTTGGCGGGTCTCAAGGCGCGGGTGATTCTGGCTCGCTACCTCGGCCTCGCTGGCTCGCGGTTCTGGATGCGCAGCTTCGACCTCGCGATCGGCTTGTTTCTGGCGCTTAGCTTCGCGCTGTACCTGTTCGGCTTCGGGAGATGAGATGGCGAGCCATGGTAAGATAGTCGGAAGATCAGAGAAGCGCTCGGTACCCCGCGGCCTGCTCTTATTCTGCTTCGCCCTGATGGGTCCGGCGTTCGCTATCAATTCCGCCTTCATCGCGCTTGCCGTTCCGGCCATGGCGCCCTACGGCGTGCGCGGTCTCGTGATTGCCGGGCTCATCGGATCGGTGTTCGGAATCTTTCCGGCCCTGTGGCTCGCACGCCGGATCCACGAGGGCGTTCGTGATAGTTGAGTTTCTGCATGCGGCTCAAGGGACGGATTAAGCAGAAGACTGCAGTATATCGGCTGGTGTCGCTGCACATGCAGCCTAGACTGCAGCTCTGTGCGTGTTGGCACCGTTGGGGTTTTGAAGGATTGGTTGCAGACTGACTGGTTCGTTCTTTCGTCCGATGGGCTTCCGTGGGAAAATGAATTGCTCAGATTTTCGGAGGATCGATAGTGGGAACCATCATTCGTGAATAGGCGCCTATCCGGCTGGGCCGTGATGATCCTGACTGGCATGGCTGCCGCTGTCTTGGTCAGTTTCGTTACTGTGTATTTGGTTGGGCAGCTTTCAGCGCCCCCAAAAGAGGTTGCGAAGCTACCGCAACAGCCATCTGAAAGCCTGCGCCCTTCGCTTGATTGTGGGTTTCAAGCCTTTATGCACAGCAGCACTGCCGTATACTTTTATTTTGATGTCGTTCTTCCAGAAGGTGAGACCCCCAGATTTTATGAACGGGCGTTTGTCTCAGCAGACGGCGCGCGGACAACATTCGATGGCGACCATCGCCCGATCTGGACCTATGGACTAGATGGCGACGCGAAGCCGACGATTACATCATCGGATGGCGCCACGCGTATCGTGCTGTACGGGTTGAAGCTCGGCTCTCC
This sequence comes from Hyphomicrobium sp., assembly GCF_020852195.1. Classification (GTDB taxonomy): domain Bacteria; phylum Pseudomonadota; class Alphaproteobacteria; order Rhizobiales; family Hyphomicrobiaceae; genus Hyphomicrobium_C. Next base: position 7,038 of record NZ_JADZBI010000004.1, read on the forward strand.
GGGCATCTTGCCGATCGAGGCAGGTATGAGGAGCAATGTCTACCGAAATCTGGGTGGCACATGTCGCCAGACCAATCTCGGCGGCAGCGGCCACTGAGAGCGTCCAGCTGAGCCAGGATGAAGCCATTCTTGTCGATCCCAGAAGCGGACTTCCTCCTCGTGAGCAGTCCGGCATGCCGGGCGTGTTGGTCGATGTCTGCTTGTGCGTTAGGGCGTCACACTCGAGTATGTCTCCGTGACCCGCTTCGGACGTCGTCCGCAGTCTCACACGTCAGGGATCGGAATGATCCACTTTCGGCGTCTGGCCGCCGCGGAGAACCGTATTGCCCTGATACAGAGTGCGCTGGTCAATCGCCGGCGGGGATAGCCAGTCCGACTCTGCCATCTGCCCGCTCTTGCCGTACACAGCAAGCGCATTGGCATATGTGACAAGCCGAATGGCGTCGTCGGACAGGCCTTGCTCCGCCATCAGCTTCGCGGTCTTGGGCACGGACAGCGGATCGGACACGCCCCAGTCGCATGCCGAATCGACGATGAGACGCTCAGAACCGTAGGTCTTGACCAGCGCAACCATACGTTCGGCAGTCATCTTCGAGTGCGGATAGATCGAGAAGGCCGCCCAGAACCCGCGGTCCTTCACCTCGGCGATCGTCTCCTCGTTGACATGATCGATGACGACGCGCGAAGGGTCGAGCTTATGCTCGAGGATCACGTCCATGGAACGAGAGGCGCCACGCTTCTTGTCGCGATGCGGCGTGTGGATCATGACCGGAAGCTCGAGCTCGCGCGCGAGGTCAAGCTGCAGACGGAAGTATTTGTCCTCGAGCGGGGTCTGCTCGTCGTATCCGATCTCGCCGATGGCGACGACGCCTTCCTTGGTGGCGAAGCCGGGCAGGATCTCCATTACCGCCTCGGCAAGCGCCTCGTTGTTCGCCTCCTTCGAGTTGAGACCGATGCAGCAATAGTGACGTACACCGAACTGGCCGGCGCGGAACCGCTCGAAGCCCAGGATGTGGGAGAGGTAGTCGGCATAGCTCCCGACGTTGGTGCGGGCCTGCCCTATCCAGAACGCGGGCTCGATCACGGCAACGACCTCAGCTTTGGCCATCGCCTCGTAATCGTTTGTCGTGCGCGAGATCATGTGGGCGTGAGGGTCTATGTACATGTAAGGTCTCCAATGCGTTCGCATCGTGGATCAAGCAACCGAATCCCAGGTCAGGCGGCCGTCGCGAGCGGCCGAGGCAAGATCGGGCGCGGTGTCCAGCGCGACCTTCGCGGAGGCAAGCTGGCACTCCGCGAGCGCAAGCGCTGCCCCCCTGCGTTCGCTTTCCGTGCCATCACGAAGGATCGTCGCGAGCGTTGTGACTTCGGTGTCCCCGGCGAACGGGGCCACACAGCGCCACAGCTCAGGCGAAATCGACCTGCCGGCGGCGCGCCGCTCGGCGGCGTAGTCAAGTAGCATGCGCGCAAGATCGGCATTGCGGCGTGCGTCCAGCCCCTGGATCGGCGCCAGGCGACTGCCAATGAACAGCGTCTTCACCACCATCTGATTCCATTGCGCCTCGCTGAAGCATTCCCGCGGATAGGGATTGCGATGTGCGACGGCCTCGAACACCGGCTGCATGGCCGAGCGAATGCCTTCGGCTGCATACGGGAGAAGCCGCTCAGGCGCCGGAAACATCGGCAAGCCGCGCAGGAGCGCAATCTGCTCGCCGATCTCGGCCGTGGCGAAGAAGCGCTCGATGCCGGATGCGAACGCCACGTCATCGCCGCGGAAGCTCGCAAGCACGAGCAGGATGCGCGCGGCCTGGTCGACGCTCCAACCCGTCGGGTCCAATCCAGGCCGGAGTGCGCGGCCCGCCGCCTGCTCGGCCGGCGTGAGATCGAGGTCCGCCTTGCCGACCTTGCGCGGCGCGAGCCCGATCGCAACACCAAGCGCAAGGGGGCGCTCCCCGCCCGCGATCGCACCGACCTGCTGATCGATCCAGGCGCGCGCGTCGTCCGAGACGCGATGGGCGAGCCACCCGCGAAGCAGCGCGCTCAGCTCCTGCACATCCGTTTGGCTTGGATGACGTTCCGTCATGGGCATGCCCGTCAGGTTCCAGAAACGATGCGCTGCAGAGCGAGGGTAAGGATGAAAAGTCCAACGCAAACCGAGGCCACGATCAAATCGCAGGACGCGGCCGCAACCGCGGCGTCGAACAGCGCGATGGCTGCGATCAATAGGCCCACGTATCGAAATCCCCGTTTCGAGAGCTGGGTGAGCCCGGCCACGAAGAGGAACAGGGCAGAAGCGGCTGCAAGTACAGTCGGCGACAGTGCAGCTCCCGCCGCGAGCACGGTGCCGACATAGACGAGCGCCCGGCAGGCGCCCATGATCAGGGGTGAGGCGGGATTGGCCTTGTGCCACGCGTCGTAAACGACGATGGCGGCCGCGAGTGCAACAGCGGCCAAGGCCGCCTGCAGACCGAACATCGCAAGCAATGCGACGCCGAAGGCAAGAAGCGTGAAACCGAGGAGCCACGCCGTGGAGTGGGATATCTGGCCCGATGGCAGCGGGCGTTCCGGCCGTTGTCGCGCATCAACCTCGCGGTCGAAGGCGTCGTTGAGGATCATGCCGCTCGTGTAAAGCGCGGACATCGCGACCAGAACAACCAAAAGATCCGCGAACGGCATGCCGCCGGCGAGCACGGACGCGGCGAGCACATTGCTCCACACGGTCGGCAGATTGGAGATGCGGGCCAGCCGCAGGATCGCCAGGGCCGTCATCACGCCGAAAGCTCCGCCCGCACCCATTGAAGCTCGCGGATGATGTCGGAGCCGATATCGCCGGTCCGCGCGCCGGGGGGCAGGACGCCCCAGGTGTACGTCTCGATCTCGAGATGCTGAGCAACCTCCCGTTCCCGACACAGCGCCAGGGCCTCGCGCAGATTGGCCTGCGTCGATCCCAACTCTTCGTAGTGCGCAAGAAACACCGGAACGTGGCAGTGTACGCGCCATTCTCCGCCTGCCTCTCCGCGTCGGGCAGCGGCGAAGGCCTCCGGGAGATCGACGTGCCGAGTCAGAATCCCGTCCCGCCTTTCGACGGTCTGGTGCAGATAGATGCCATCGTCGAACCTTGAGAGCCACCGCTCGAAATCGGATGCGCTGCCCTCCGCGCGCAATGCCGAGCTGAGCTGCAGCTTGGCGATGCCGATGCCCGCGGCACGTACCGCATCGAGCGTGACCGCCGTGTCCTCGAAGGCGACGGCCGAGTGGCAGACGTCGAAGCACAGGCCGACATGGCGGCGCAAGGCATCTTCCGCGCACGCAGGCGTCGTTCCAACGAGGCTTGCGAAAAGCGCGGCGGATCGGGCGGAGAAAACCTCGTCCTGAAGGAAGCGGATTGCCTCCTCTGTGGTTTCGAGCAGACAGGCGGGCTCGGGTTCGACCGCAAGCGCGATTGTCTTGCCGGACGTTTCGCGGATCCTGTGCAGAGCGGCGGCAGCGTGGACCAGCGCCTCGACGATGGCCGCCACATCCACCGGCGTGGTGGCATTCGCACGGAATGCGCCGGGAACTGTGCTGACGCTGCCTGCTACCCCCTCGGGCAGCAGCGCGGCCAGCAGGTTCGCAGCTTCGATGGTGAAGCGCAGCCGATCCGGTGTGCGCCAATCCGGCTCGTAGACACGCTCCTTCACCCGCCGGCCATGGAAGCCGCCGTACGGGAAGGCATTGATCGTAAAGATGTAGAATCCGCCATCGTCGAGAAACTGCGCGAAGCGCGTAAGCGCTTTCGGGCGCGATAATTCGCGCGCCGCAACCGCGGATAGGCGCAATCCGACACCCATCGGCGCGTCCGGAGAGATGGCCCTTTTCACCTCGGGCAGGTAGCGGTGCAGCGCGGACTCGATCTCCGCCCACGTCTCTCCCTCATGGATGTTCGTGCAGTACGTGAGGTGGGGTTTGCCGGGAAGCGCGAGCTGCATCAGGCATTCGCCTCTGTGCGCAGCCAATCCAGCGCTTCGCCGATCATGCCGGCATCCATGGCGTGAACTTCGATGCCGACACCCACCTCGCTCAGCAATGTGATTGTGAGCTCGCCGCCAAGATGCTCGCGGAACTCCTCGAGACCATTGAGTAGGAGCCGGCAGCCGCGTTCATCGCGGCGATCGCACGCCTCATGCCACAGCTCGAAGCCAAGCCGGCGCAGCAGCCGCGCAACGCGAAGATCCTCTCCCGCAGGGAGAAGTCCGGCCAACACCGAATAGCGCGTGTCGAGCGCAATGCCGATGGCAACCGCCTCTCCATGGCGCAGCTCGTAGTCGGAGAGCACCTCGAGCTTGTGCGCGGCCCAATGCCCGAAGTCCAAAGGACGGACACTGCCACGCTCGAAGGGATCGCCGCCGTGGGCGATCTGGCGCATATGGAGCAGCGCGCAGTGCCTGATCAGCTTGTCGAGCGGCTCTGACGCAAAGATGGCCAGCGCCTCCGCTTTCTCTTCGAGCCACTCGAAGAATTCCTTGTCGCGGATGAGGGCCACCTTGACGGCTTCCGCCATGCCGGCGCGCTTATCGCGCCCGGGCAGCACATCGATAAAAGCCGAATCGTTGATGACCGCGAATGGAGGCACAAACGTGCCCAGCATGTTCTTCATGCCGAATGCGTTGATGCCGTTCTTCACGCCGACGCCCGAGTCGTTCTGCGCGAGCACTGTTGTCGGTACCCGAATATGGCGAATGCCGCGATGCGTGGTCGCGGCGGCATAGCCGACGACATCGAGCACGGCGCCGCCGCCGACGCATACGACGTAGGAATGGCGATCAAGTCCATACTCCACAAACCGCCGCTGCAGTCCGAGCACGAGCTCGGGGTCGTTCTTGGAGGCCTCACCGCCCACAAGCGCATCGATACCCGCAAGCGTGAGCTCCGGCCATGCCTCGACATAGGCTGCGATGCGCCGCTTTATGTCTGGCATTTCCCGAACGACGGATTCGTCGATCACGACGGCAATCAGATTTCGCGCGCTCTTGCCATGCTCCGTGATCAGCTCGAAAAGCGTTTTATTCTCTCGCGAAAACACGTCTCTGGTGAATGCGACGGAAAACTCATAGGCAACAGAAAAGCGTTGAGAAAACAGCCTATCGTTGTTATTTGCCTCCAATGACGGCAAAGAAAGTGCAATTTCGGACGACACGGCGTTTCCCCAAGATCGTGTTTCGTTTTTCCTGGATCGACAGTGCGGGCGGGAATTACACCCGTGAGATAAAAGGCATGTTTCCCGACCGCCGGCAGGGCGATGACCCTTTGCGCAGCCGTCCAGCTCGCTCAGTTCTGCGCCAATTACAGCGCTCTGGCAACTTGGGTGACAGCACATTTCTCGGTGCTGCGGGCCGTCCTAGAGTAGAATAAACCCGTGACAGCAACCTAAAAGGATCGGTTTGGGCATTAATCCCTATGCATATCAGGAAGAATGCCGATAGTTTTAGGACGCTATTTCCCGATTTCCATTATTTTCCTGATATTCAAATTTTGTTGATCGTGCTGAGCATATGAACAAGTTGCCCCATAGGCGGCGCTCAGTATTGTGA
>NZ_JADZBI010000005.1 GCF_020852195.1 Hyphomicrobium sp.
CTATGGCGCAGGACAGCTGGCATATCGTGGCCGCGCATCTCGGCGTGCTCAGGGCCGGCGGTACGCTGGTGGTGCTCGACACCACGCTGCCCGAGGCGCTGCTGACACACATGCTGGATGACGCCCGGCCGGTCGTCGTGCTCATACGCGGGCAGGACACGTTCCGCGACCTGCCGACCCTCGACGTGCTGGCGCTGCCGGAGACGCTGCCGCAGCGACCGCAGCCGCTGTGGCTCGACGATCCGACCCAGCGCCTTGCGGTCATCTTCTACACGAGCGGAACCACGGGCAAGCCGAAGGGGGTCGAGTGTCCGCACGCCGGCTACGTGAACCTCGCGCTCACCTACGCCGACTACTTCGATCTCGTGCCCGGCATCGACGCCACCTCGCTCACCTCGTCGCTAGGCTACGACGGCAGCATCTCCGAGATGTATAGCGCGTGGGTGTCGGGCTGCGCCGTGGTGATGTTGACCAAGGAGCAGGTCCGGTCGGGGCCGGAGCTGCTTCCTGTACTACGCGAGTCCGAGGTCACGGTGCTGTTCTGTCCGCCGGTGCTCCTCACCACCCTCACGCTCGCGCCCGAGGTCGATCTGCCCTATCCCTTGTGCCGCTACATCGTGCCGGCCGGCGAGGCGTTTCCTTCTGCGCTGGTGGAGCCGTGGACGCGGGGACGGCGCCAGATCATCAACACCTACGGCCCGACGGAGGCCAGCACCGACACCAGCCGCCAGAGCCTGCGGCCGGGTGAGCCGATCACCATCGGCACACCGTTCGCCAACGTGACCTACGTCATCCTCGAGACGGACGGCCTCACGCCGCTGCCGCACGGAGAGGCCGGAGAGCTCTGCATCGGCGGCGTGCATCTCGCGCGCGGCTACCGCAACCTGCCGGAACAGACGGCGGCGAAGTTCATCACGCACCCGCAGTTCGGACGTCTCTACCGCACGGGCGACCGCTGCAGGATCGACACACGGACGAAGCGCGTGCACTTCCTCGGCAGGATCGACGCGCAGCTCAAGGTACGCGGACACCGCGTGGAGGCGCACGCGGTCGAGGACATCCTGCAGACGCAGTTCCGCGAGATCGAGGCCGCGGTGGTGGACTACCAGAACGAGGCGCTCGTGGCGTTCGTGGCTGCGCCGTCGGTTGTTCAGGGGGAGATTCGCGGCGCTGTCGCCGCGCCGGCCGCGTGGGCGAGCCGCGTGACAGCGAAGCTCGCCGAGCAGCTTCCGGCGCCGTCTGTCCCGACGGGTATCTTCCTCGTCGAGACATTCGTCATGAGCCCGGTCTCGGGAAAGATCGACCGCAAGCAACTGCCGAGGCTCGCTGCACTCGGGAAGGACACCAAGGCAAACGTCGAGCCCGCGCAGGTCACGGCGATGCGGGATGCCGACGCGCCTGAAGCGGTGGCCGACCTTCCACCGGGCGCGGAGGACGTGCTCGCGATCTGCAGGTCCGTGTTCGAGACGAACATCGGATGGGACGACGGGTTCGCGGAGTCGGGCGGGCACTCGATCGTCATCGCGCGCCTAGCGCAGCGGCTCCATGCAGCCGGATGGGAGATTTCGGTGCGCGCGCTGCTCAGCGACTGCAACACCGCGCGCAAGGTGGCGAAGCGCGGGCGGCAGGTGCAGCGAGCATCCACGGCTCCCGCCATCGCCCTCTCCCCCGCGACACGCCGGGCCGGGCGCGACGAGGAGGCGGCGCAGGTGCTCTCGGTGGGCACCTTCACCACGCTCCAGGTGTTGTTCGCGCTTCTCCTATATTCGCCGGGGCTCATCGGCTTCTTCATCGCACTCGCCTACATCGAGATCGGTACGTTCTTCACGACGGCGAGCCTCGGCGCGTTCGTCGCCGTCAGCGTCGCGCTCTACGTGCTGGGCCTCTTGCTGCCATTCGGGACCCTGCTCTGGGTCATGGCGATCAAGCGCGTCATGGGCGGCGACATCTACAAGAACAACGTCACGCCGGGCACGTATCCCAAGTGGAGCCGAATGCATCTCCGGATCTGGTGCATCGCGCGGCTGGAAAGCTCGGTACTGCTCCCGCTCGGCGCCATGTACCGCAGCGCGCCGCTGATGGCTTTCGTGCTGCGGCAGCTCGGCGCCACGGTGGGCCGCAACCTGCAATGCGCGCACGATGCCTATCTGGTCGGTCCCTTGGACCTGATCTCCATCGGAGACGATGTCGCCATCCAGACCGGGGCCTATATCCAGACAGCGCGGCTCGCAGGCGCGCATGTGCACGTCGGCCCGATCCGTTTCGAAAGCGGCTGCAAGATCGGCATGCGGGCCGCCGTCGCCAACGATGTGACGATCGGACGTGGAACGTGGATCACCCCGTTCACGCCCATCTTCTGCGACGTGGGCGAGCATGAGATGTGGGAGGGTGCGCCGGCGCGCCTCACCGGCCGCTGCACGGAGCTTGCGCGCACCGCCCGCGTCTGCCGATACGACCAGCCGCTCTGGCTGCTCGAGACGTTCAACATCCTGATGCAGGTTTGTATATTCTTCTTGATCAACCTGCTGCCCGCCGCCGCGATCCTGTGGTTCGCGCGCGACCTCATCCCGGCCGGCGAGGCCGGGCTGGCGGACGACTATTTCCAGGCCACGTCACTCACTGACATCGCCTGGCAGCTCATCCTTTACGCGTTTGTCAGCGCCTGGCTCGTCACCGTCGTTCTCTCGGTGCTGGGTTGCCTCTTCATCCGCTGGACGCGGGCCGCGCCGGGACTCTATCCCTCGCGCGGTCTCAAGGCCGCGCTCCTGATCTATCGGATGCATCGGCTGAATGCGATCCAGGGACAATGGACCTGGACCATCACCGGGCAATATCTGCGTGCGCTCGCGGGGCTCAGATTCCCGCGCGTCGGCGCCTCGGAATGCGACGTGTTGTTCAACCTGGTGCCGGATGCGGCAAGCGCCGATTCCCAGGTCTTCTGGTCCAACGGATGTTTCACGAACATGCTCGACTGCAGCGCGACGCATTTCACGCTGCGTCAGCTCGACATGCCGCACAACTTCTTCAGCGGCAACAACTGCGTGGCGGAATTCGGGCAGCTCCCGGACAACTTCCTCATCGGCGTCTCGACGCCCGCCAGCGATGTCCAGTTCCGGCGGCAGATGCGGTCGCGGCCTGGAGAGGCGATCACGGTGGCCGGAAACCCGCCCGTGAAATTCGCGAGCGCCTCGTTCGAGGCGGAGAACAAGACGCACAAGCCGCCTAGCCTCTCGCTCTTCCTGATCCGCGTGCTTCTCAACGACTTCTTCAGCGTCGGCATGCTCGGCATCGCCGAGGCGCTGGTCTTCACGATCCTCTACGTCACCGGGCTGCGGTGGGGCGTGGATCCTGTTGCGGGTGCCGTTATTGCCTTGGTGCTTACGGAAGCGCTCCTGATCCTGCTCAGCGTTGCGATGAAGGCCGCGCTCGTCGGTCGATGGGGCGCCGATGACGCAACGCCCTTCTGGTCCTGGGGGCACTTCGCCTATTTCTTCGCGCAGGACTGCTTCTTCGCGTGGTGCAGGGGGCCTCTCGGCTTCAGCGCCGGAACGGTCCTTTCCAATTCCATCCTGCGATGGATGGGATGCCGGATCGGTCGCCGGACCATCGTGACGCAGCCCATGCAGTGCTCCGACTGGAACGCCGTGGACTTCGGCGACGACTGCACGATCGACGGCTTCCTGCAGTTCCACACCTTCGAGAACATGATGCTGAAGGTGAAACGGACGCGCATCGAGGACGGCAGCGCCGTGAGCTTCGGCGCGACGGTGATGGGCGGCGCGCACATCGCGCGGGGCTCGACGCTGCTGCCGCTGTCGCTCGTGCTCAAGGAGGTGAGCCTGCCCAGCGCGACCTACGAGGGAAGCCCCGTCGAGGCCGTGCAGGCGCAACCGGCCTTCGCCCGCCTCGGACAGGAGGCGGCGTCGTGAACCCATCGTCATGCATCTGATGCACGAGAGTTCAGCAGCTCGAGCGCGCGAATGATCAGCGGATCGACGCCGCTTTCAAGATCCGCCTTGGTGTTGAACAGCTCGATGTCGGCGGGCACGCCCTTGCCTTCGTAGCTCACCATGTCGGGCGAGAGGTACTCCTGGTACGACAGACAGTACTCCCAGCCGTTGGGGAGCTTCTTCTCGAGCTGATAGGAGAAGATGCCGTTGGTGTGGTCGCCGAGGATCGTGACGTAAGGGAGCTGCCTGATCGCCAGCGCGAAGGCCTCCCCGCCGCTGAAGACGGATTCGCAAGTCAAGACCACGATCGGGCCGGTGAACTGGATCTCGCCCTCGGGCTCGATGTGCCAGGTCCGCAAGGGCTTGAAGGCATCATCGGCAGGGCCGATCTTCGTCCTCCTGTGGAAGGCAACGCGCTTGCGATCGCAGAAGCGGTTGATGATCGCGATCGCCGTGCTGTCGTCCCCGCCGGGGTTGTCGCGAATGTCGATGATGAAGCCTCTAAGATCCCTGAAGTCGCGGGCGATCCTGTCCAGCGCGGCTGTCAGCTTGTGCTTCTTGATGCCCTCGAGCTCGAGAATGCGCATGTAGCCGAAAGCGCGGGACCTCGCGTACCGGAGCATCCAGGCTTGCGTCCTGGCAGGCCGCTCCAAGCCGTTGGCGACCAGCGTCTTTCCGGTCGTTTTGAAGAGCTGGCGGATCTCCCGCTCCGTGAACTCCCGATTGAAGCGGGTCGGCTTCTCGGCGGTGAAGTATCGCTTCCTGCCGCCAATTCTGGCCTCCAGCTCGACATGCCCGTCATTCAGCGGGTCGAGCATGCGGCAGAGAATATCGAAGAGCTCGTCGTCGCTGGTCGCGCTCGTGACCTGCGGCTTGTAGAGGTCGTACTGCGCTTTCCAGTCGACGTTCCTCAGCGCGAAGAAGGGATACCTGTTGTGGAAGGTCTCCCATAGCGCCTCGAAATTCTTCTCGGGGTCGCGCGTAGCCATGAGCCGAGACTAGCGTCTTTTTTCGTGTGGATAAAAGGAGTGCAGTGCCCCCTCACCCGGTCACGTCCAGTTGCCGGTGCGGTGCTGTTCCAGGATGTGCTCGCAGGCGCGCACGGTCAGCGCCATGATGGTCAGCGTCGTGTTCTGGGCGCCGCTCGAGACGAAGCATGCGCCGTCCGTGACCACGACGTTCGGTGCGTCCCAGCATTGGTTGTGCCGGTTCAGGACCGAGGTCGAGCGCTCCGTGCCCATGGGCGCGCCGCCGACCTCGTGAATGGCGGTGCCGGGAATGCTCGCGCCGGACTCCATCACGAGCCGCTTGCGCATGATCTTGAACGCCAGGTTGTGCAGCGGCTTGCCGACGGGCGTCGTCTTGGGCTCGAGGCCCGCAGCGGCGGCCATGGCCTTCATGGTGGCAAGCGCATCCGCCACCATGTTGTGCTCGTTCTCGGAGTACGAGACGTTGACGTGCGCCGCCGGGATGCCCCAGGCGTCGCGCTTCCTGGTGTCGAGCGTGACGCGGTTTTCCGATCGCGGCAGCATCTCGCCCTGCGCGGTCAGGTGCCAGAAGGGGTAGCCGCGCCCGATGCCGCCCATGATGCCGAAGCCGCGCAGGTAGGGCCGCGGGGCCGGCGTGGCGGTCTTGTATGAGGGCACGTAGAAGCCGCCGATCTTGCCGAAGTCGAACGCGTCCGTCTGGCTCGTGCCTCCGGCCTCGACATCCTCGTGGGGACCTGTCAGTGCGACGTGGACGGCATCCATGAAGTTCTGCCCGAGCAAGCCCGACGAATTGCCGAGCCCCTCTGGGTGGCGCTCGCTCCGCGAGTTCATAAGGATGCGCAGGCTCTCGATGCTGCTCGCCGCGAGCACGACGACGTTGGCGCGGGCGGTGTGCCTCTGGTGCGTCGTGCGATCGATGTAGCGCACGCCCGTGGCGCGGCCGCTCGCCGGATCGACGTCGATCGCCTCGACGACAGCGTCGGTCCTGAGCGTCAGGCGGCCGGTCTTCTCTGCGGCGAGGATGGTCAGCGGGATGCGCGACAGGTTGTTGGCGACGTAGCGGGTCGGGATCACGCGTGAGCCCGGGAACGCGGACTGGACCCGGTCGCGGAAGCCCTGCTCCGCCACATTGAGCGTGGTCGGCTTCGCATACTTGCCGTCCGGCAATCCGGGCAGCCCTTCGAGCGTGCCGTTGACGCCGAGGAACGTCTCGACCTTGTCGTAGTGCGGGGCGAGGTCGGCGTAGGAGATCGGCCAGTCCTGGCCGTGGCCGTCTCTGCTCGCTGCCTTGAAGTCGTCGTCCGACATGCGGAACACGATGCGGCCCCACAGGTAGAGGCGTCCGCCGAGCTGGCGGCCACGGTACCAGTTGAACGGCTTCCCCGACGGCGTCGTGTAGGGGTTCTCGCGATCATTGACGAAGAAGCGCTCCGTCAGCCCGGAGAACGCGATGCAGCGCGCTTGTACGGCCTGACCGCCCAGCAGCGTGGCCTTGGCGCGCGTCACGATCGGATTGCCGACGACGAGGTGATGCCCCGCCTTGTCGGGCTGCGGAAAATCGGCGACCGGATCGATGTTGCGCCCGGCTTCGAGCAGCAGCACGCGCATGCCGCCCTCGGTCAGCTCCTTGGCCGCCCAGCCGCCCGAGGCGCCGGAGCCAACCACTATCGCGTCGAACTTGAGATCGTCGACCATCGGGGACTGTTGATCGCTGTTGGAAGGGAGGATGCTCAGCCGGTAGCTATCATCCAATACACTCGTTTCCCTAAGATAATTCGTGCCCCCCAGTGACGCGAGGGTTGAGCGAATTGTCGGTTGACGCGTTCGCGGCCCGCTTCGCTACGAGGACTGTTCCGAAGCCCGTAATCCCATACAATTATATTGTATTTTCAAGTGCTTACCTTGATGTCGCCAAGCTAGTCGTGCACTAGGTATCATCTGCATCATCGTAGAACCTCGCAGAGCGGATCTCGGGTCGCCTCCTGGCGAGGCCGTCGGCGTTGCTACTTCCTGGCGCCCAGGTCGCGCGGCACGACTCCCTTGGAATGGAAGAACGCCTTGCTGAAGTAGCTGAGATTGCCGTAACCGCACGCCAGCGCGGCCTCGGTGACGGACCGGCCCTCGCTGAGCAGCCGCTCCGCATGATCCATTCTCACCTCGCGCAGATAGGCGCGGACCGATTTCCCGATCACCTCGCGGAAGCCCAGCTTGAGCTTGGTCTCGCTCAACCCGACTGCGGCGGCCACCGCCTCGATGGTCCATGGCTCGGCGAATGACGTCTCGATAAGCCGGCGGGCCTCGTCGAGCTTCTCGCGCTCCTTCGGGGACAGCCGCGCCGCCGCAGCCGACGCGTTGCGCTGCAAGAGCGCCAGCGTAAGGGCGAGCGCCTCGAGCGCCTTGGCGCGCATGAAGATGTGCCGCAGCTTCGGCTCGCGGATGTCGCAGGCCAGGATCGAGCGCGCGACGTCGAACAGCTCCGCCGACAGCGGCACTGCGAGCAGGAACGCCTTGCGGTCCGGATCGCTGCGGTCCACGGCCAGCGAGTTCCTGATGGCGTCGGCCATGGAGCCCACGGTGTGGCTCAGATAGTCCGGATGAAGCCGGATATCCACGATCTCGATCGGCTTGCCGCCCTCGATGTAGTCCTGGCCGCTGACCGGACCATTACTCCAGAAGACGACAGCGTTGCTGCTCACGATGTCGAGCGGAGCCACGCCGTCGAGCATCGTGCGGCCGGTGCCTTGGACGACCAGCGTGATCGAGAACACCGCGGGACCCGCGGCTTGGAAGGTCACGCTGTCGGGCACCTCGCCGACAACGCAGGAGACACTGACGTCGGCCGAGCGCAGCTCCGGGCGGATCAGCGCCTCGAGCGCTTTTGTGGTCAGCGTCGGCGGCAGCTCGATGGGCGCCCGGCGCGCCGACTCGAGGCTCACGAGAGAGCTGTCTGTGTCCATTCGGCCCCTCCAGCGACGCTAACCGGATTCCGTCAATTTTGAGTCCGCCAGCGTTAGACGAGATGTTGACGTAAACAGTAAACAATTGGCATCGAATGGCAATCTGTCCGGAATTAGAAATGTTCTCAAGATACACGGTTAGCCTTGCAGGCGCTGCCCTCATGCTCGGGATGTCTTCCGCGCGGGCTCAGGAGACGTCGCTCGAAGCGGGCGAAGTCACCGAGTTGCCGCCCATCGAGGTGACGACGGCGAACAAACGCCCGCAAAAGGCGCAGCCCCGGCAAGCCCAACCCAGTCCCGCCACATCGGCGCCGTCGGGCCTCCCGCCCGAGAGCGGCGTCGGCGGAGGAGCGGCCGCCGATGTCGGCGGCCCGCCGAAGGAAACGGCCGACGCCAACGTCTCGGTGCGCAGCGCCGCCGAACTGCGGGACGCCGGTGTGGAGAAGGTCGGCGATCTCGAGAAGGTGTTTCCCGGCCTCACGATCCGCTCACGCGGAAACCGGGCCTATGCCAACATCACCGTGCGCGGCATCTCGTCGCCCGACTTCTACAATCCGTCAGTGCAGATCCTCATCGACGGCGTGCCGCAGGCCGCGTCGGCCTTCACGCAGGATCTGGTGGATGTCGAGCGCGTCGAGTTCCTGCGCGGCCCGCAGGGCGTCCTGTACGGCGCCAATGCGTTCGGCGGGGTGATCAACATCATCACGCGCAAATCGCGCGAGACCACGGCGAGCGTCACCGGCACGGTGGCGAACCTCGAGCGGTCCGTGATCGCCACGGGCACGGCAGTGCTTGCCAAGGAGGCCCTGTTCCTCGACGTCGGCGTCAAGCGTTCGGTCGAGCCCGGCGAGATCGACAACCTCCTCACCGGAGAGGACGACATCGACACCGCCGATCTCTGGAGTAGCCGGGCCAGCCTGCGGTATGCGCCGTCGCATGGACCCTTCGACGCGGCACTGACCTTCGCGCGCGAGAACCTCGATTCGAAGGAGGAGACCTACATCCGCGACTCGCTCCTCAAGGAGCGCGACTATGACCTCCCGATCCCGCAGGGTCTCTTGAAGCGATTGACGGACACGGCCTCGGCGGCCTGGAACTATCGCTTCGGCAACGGCTTCACCTTCACGAGCATCTCCGCGTATCAGAACGTCGATCTCAAGCGGGATACATTCGGCTACGCATTCCCGGAGAGCGAGGAGGCGTTCTCGCAGGAGGCGCGGCTGGCGTACACCGGCTCCGGCCCGCTCACGGGTGTCGCCGGCTTCTACCTGCGCAACAGCGATTTCACCCGCGAACGCCCAGTCGCTGGCGACCGCAACGAAATCGGCACCGACAGCCTGGCCGGCTTTGGCGAGCTCACGTGGCATATTACGGATGCGCTCGATCTCACCGGCGGCGCACGCGTGTCCCACGACAAATCGACGATCGACTACAGTCTGCCGGCTTTCATGCTTGCCTACAGTGACGAGGCCTCCTTCGATGCTGTGCAGCCGAAGGTCTCGATCGGCTACCAGATCACAGACCTGACGCGGGTCTATGCTCTGGTGTCCGAAGGTTACAAACCGGGAGGCTTCCAGCACGCGATCACCAATCCCGCCAATCCGGCCGAGTTCGCGCCGTACGATTCGGAGACGGCGTGGAACTACGAAGTCGGCATCAGCACGCGGCTCTTCGGAACGCTCGACGTGGCAGCGACCGTCTATCACATCGTTTCCGAGGACAAGCAAATCTATGTCGGCGTCGTGCCGAACCAGACGATCAAGAACGCAGGCGAGGCCGAGAGCACCGGCGTCGAGATCGAGGCGACGTGGCGTCCGACGCGCAACCTCACCGTGCTCACGACGGCGAATTTCGGCCGCTCCGAGTTCACCGATTTCGTCGATCCCGCGTCGGGCAACGACTACACCGGAAATCGCGTGCCCTATGCGCCCGACGTCACGGCGACGCTCAATGCCCGCTACGTGTTCGACCAGCGCGTACTCGCCGGGCAACTGGCCTTGACCGGCAACGTGCGCTACGCGAGCCGCACCTACTTCGATGAGGCGAACACATTGTCGCAGGAGCCGTTCGCCGTCTACGACGCGGGCATCGAGCTGGCCTGGGACAACGGTGTGGCCGCCAAGTTCTTCGTCGACAACATCTCCGACGAGATCTACCGCGAGTACAGCTTCGTCGACACCGGCAGCGGCATGCAATTGAGCGTTCCGAGCGAGGGCCGCCTCGTCGGCGTGTCGCTCACGGCCAAGTACTGACGATGGCGGTCACGGACACGCTGAGGCGCGAGGAGGCGGGCACGCTCCCCTTCTCGCGCATCTTCCTGGCCATCGGGGGAATCTACGTCGCCCAGAGCCTGGTCTCTGGCCTGACGTTCCAATCCCTGCCGGCGATCCTGCGCAGCTCCGGCCTGCCCCTCGACCAGATCGGCCTGCTCTCGCTCGGGCTCTTGCCCTGGGCGCTCAAGTTCCTCTGGGCGCCCGCGGTCGAGCGCATCCGGATCGGATCGGCGAACGGATCGCGCTTCGTCGTCGGTATCGGACAGGCTATCGTCGCGGCTGCGCTGCTGTCGCTGGCGTTCATTCCGCTGAGCGATTTCCCGCTGCTGCTGGCCGTGCTCCTCCTCGCGGCTGCGGCCGCAGCGACCATCGACATCGCCTGTGACGGCTTCGCCGTCGATCAGCTCGCCGAGAACCGACGCGGATGGGGCAACACGGCCCAGGTCGGCGGGTCCTACCTCGGATTCATGCTTGGTGGTGGCGCCTATCTCTGGGGCGTGTCGCAGGTGGGGTTCCCCACGGCGACGCTCTGGCTCATCGTCGCGCTGCTCGTGCTGAGCCTTCCGTTCGTGCTGCTGGCACGCGCCGAGAGGCCGGTAGCGGCGCATGCACCGCACATCCCGTCCCTCCGCTTCGCCCTTGCGCGTCCCGAGGTGCGCACCGGCCTCCTGCTCGTTGTCCTGGGCGGGATCGGCCCGCGGATCTCCGCGAGCCTCACCGGGCCGTTCCTGATCGATCGCGGCGTCGACCTCGGCGTCGTCGGCATTCTGAACGGCACCGCGTCGCTGACGGCGGGCCTGGCCGGCACCGTCATCGGCGGGGCCGTGGTGCATTGGCTGGGCGCGCGGCGAGCTGCCGTCACCGCGCTTGGCCTCGACGTGCTGGCGCTGCTCGCGCTGCTGGGGGTGAGCCAGGTTGCATCTCCGCCCCTGCCGCTGCTGATCGCCGCGCTGCTTGGCCTCACGACGGCGATGGCCATCGGGTTCGTTGCGCTCTATGCGCTGCTGATGGGTGCCTCGTCGCCGCGGCAGGCCGGCGTCGACTTCACGCTGTTCCAATGCGCCGACGCCAGCACGGCAACGGCTGCCGGCCTCGCAGGCGGCATGCTCGCGGCCTCCTTCGGATATTCGGCGGTGTTCGGCCTTGCCGGCGCCACGGCCGCGGCCGCCGCGATGGCTGCGATCGGGCTGACCCGCCGCATCGAGAACGCAAGCCAGGGAGCGTGACGTGCAGAGAAAGGCTTTGATCGTCGGCGCCGGCGTTGCCGGCCTTTCGGCGGCCTGGTGGCTGAAGAAGGCGGGCTGGCAGCCGGTGCTCATCGAGCGCGCGCACGACCTGCGCGATGCCGGCTACATGCTCGGCCTCTCGGGACCGGGGCTCGAGATCGCAAAGCGCATGGGGCTCGAGCCGACGCTGCAGGCGGCGGCCTGCTCGGTCAACGAGAACGTCTATCGCGACCGCAAGGGGCGCGAGCTCCTGCGCTTGCGCTATCGCGAGTTCCTGAAGGACCTGCCGTATATTGCACTGCGCCGCACGGATCTCGTCCAGGCGCTGCGTGATGCCCTTCCCGACGATGTCGAGATCCGCTTCGGAGCCGTCGTCGAGAGCATCGACGACCGGGGCGACGCCGTCGCCGTGCGCCTCGCCGACGGCACGGCGCTCACCGGCGACCTCCTGATCGGCGCGGACGGGCTCCGGTCCTGGGTACGGCGCACGTGTTTCGGCCCCGACGAGCAGTATTTCAAGGAGCTGGGCTACCGCTTCGCCACCTACGATCTCGAAGACGTGCTCAAGCTCGGCAGCGATTTCCTGTCCTACACCGAGCCGGGACACATCGTCGAATACTACACGCTGCACGACGGGCGCCTCGCGGCCCTGCACGTCTGGCGGACCGACGAGACGGCCATCGTAACTTCCGGGGGGCGCTGGCCAATGCTGCACGACATCTCGCGCAACACACACGAGAGCGTGCGGCGCATGCTGGACGTTGCCGCGCGCGGGCCGGAGCCGCTCGTCGACAATCTGACACTGGTCGACATGCCGTCCTGGTCGAAGGGGCGCGTTGTCCTGCTCGGGGACGCGGCACACTGCCTGACGCTCATCTCGGGACAGGGCGCCGGGATGTCGATTGCCTCGGCCTCGATCCTGGCGCAGGAGCTGGCCGAGCGCCCGCTTGTCGAGGCTCTCGCCCGGCACGAGCAGCGGCTGCGCCCCTCCATCGCCAAGCTGCAGGAGCGGAGCCGGAAGATGGGAGCGCTATTTATCCCCGCCACTCCCTTCTCCTTTAGGCTACGCAACTTCATCCTCCGCCACATGCCGCGCGCTTGGCTTGCGCGCTACTTCCTCAGCGCCGTACAGTCGGAGATCCTGGCATCGCAGGACGTGGCCCGGACCACCGCGTGACATTCAGGAGACCGTGCCATGCACACTCATTCGCTCGACACCTGGCGCCATTCGCACTTTTTCCTGGGCGCACACCATCAGGACAACGAGCGGCGCGTGTGGCTCGTGGTGGCGCTCACGACAGTGACCATGGTTGCCGAAATCGTCGGCGGTACGATCTTCGGCAGCGTCGCGTTGACCGCCGACGGCTGGCACATGGCCACCCACGCCGCGGCGCTCTCGATCAGCGGGCTCGCTTACGCCTTTGCGCGCCGCCAGGCCCATAACCCGCGCTATACGTTCGGGACCGGAAAGTTCGGCGAGCTTGCCGGCTACACGAGCGCGATCCTGCTGGGCGTGATCTCGATCGGCATCGTGTATCAGGCGGCCGAGAGATTTATCGAGCCGGTGCAGATCCACTATACCGAGGCCATGGTGGTGGCCGTGCTGGGGCTGCTCGTCAACCTCGTGAGCGCCTGGCTGCTGAGCGACCATGACCACGGCCATAACCATCACCACGATCATCATCACCACTATCACGATGGGCCGGACATGCACGATCATGGACACCATCATGCGCACGCACATGGGCATGGGCACGCGCATGGGCGTCATGCCGACGGCAACCGGCGGGCCGCCTTCGCTCATGTGGTCGCGGATGCGCTCACGTCCGCGCTTGCGATCCTCGCCCTGATCGCGGCCAGCATGTTCGGCTGGACGTGGATCGATCCCCTGGTCGGCGTCGTCGGGGCGGTGCTGATCGCCATCTGGGCGTTGAATATCATGCGCACTACGTCAGCCGTGCTGCTCGATACGCTGCCGAGCGAGGAGACCGCCGCCTCGGTACGCGCCGCGCTGGAGATCGGCGACGATCGGGTGACGGATCTCCACCTGTGGCAGCTCGGTCCCGGGCACATGGGTGCTATCGTGTCGATCGTTACGCACGACCCGCGCCCGCCGGAGCACTACAAGGCCAAGCTCAGCGCCATTCCGCACCTGTCCCACACGACGGTCGAGGTGCTGCACTGCGCTTAGGCTGGCTCTCGGGCCGCCGCGGTCACGTCCCGCCGTAGTCTCGCCGGTTGCACGCTGCGCCATCGTCCGGCAGGATCGGCGGCGCAATGGACCTTCAACTTCTTACCAACGCACAACGGCGCCGCATCACGTGCATCGGCGAGAGCTATCAACGCCTCACGGGGCGGGCGCTCGTTTCCGCCGAAGGCGACCCCGTCGAAGCGCTCTGGTCGTCACCGGTCGCCGTCGTCGCGCACGGCACGGAACCCGATCCCATCTTCTTCTTCGGCAACCGGACCGCCTTGGCGCTCTTTGAAATGGACTTCGGCACGTTCACGCGCCTGCCCTCGCGTCTCTCCGCGGAGCCGATGCTTCGGGACGAGCGCGCCCGACTTCTCGAACGCGTGACGCGCGACGGTCTTATCGAGGACTACGCCGGCGTGCGCATCTCCGCGACCGGCAAGCGCTTTCGCATCTCGAATGCGTCGGTGTGGAACCTCGCCCACGCGACCGGCGAAGCAGCCGGCCAAGCCGCTGCCTTCGCCGAGTGGACCACCGTTGCAAGCTCCGGCTAGCCGGGCGGAGAGCGCCGGTAGTGAAGAGCAATTCTGACGCTGAGCCGCGCGCGCCTTGACCGCGGTCAAGCGGCCCCGAGATAAGCCAGCCGCTCGGCGGCCTTTATTATATATATTTATAGTATAGAAATCTTTTGAGGGTGCTGGCGGCGGAGAGCTCTCGCGGATTGATGCCCAAGGAGTCGGGTCATGGTCGCAGGACGCGATCTCGAAATGCTGAGGAACGCACTGTTCCTGAGCGGCGCCCCGGAGGACGCGTTTCAGACGTTCGCGGCCAAGACCCCGGTCGTGACGCTCTCGTCGGGCGAGCCTCTTTTCAATCAAGACGATCCCGCGACGGCCTTCTACTTCGTGCTGGAAGGATGGGTGGCCGTCTTCCGTGAGGGACCGGACGGGTCGCGGACGGCCATTCACCTCGTCGGTCCGGGCGAATCCTTCGCGGAAGCGGTCCTGGCCCGCGAGGCGCGCTATCCCGCAAGCGCGGAAGCGGCAACGGATCTTCGCGTGGCGCGCATCGACACGACGCGGTTCCGCGATCTCATCCTGCAGTCGCCCGAACTCGCCCTGTCTATCATCGGCGCCGTCTTCGCCAAGCTGAGGCGTCTCGTGGGGCGCATCGAGCAGGATCAGGAATGGTCCCCGCAACGGCGCGTGGCCGCGTTCCTCCACAGGATCTGCGGCGACAAGAACGGCATCTGCCGCTTTGAGCTGCCCGTCGAGCAGCGCTACATCGCGGCGCGCCTCTCGATGACCCCGGCCACGTTCTCCCGCGCGCTCGCAGACCTCGCCGCCGTGGGCGTGGAGGCGCGGCGCCGCAAGATCGTCGTTAGTGACGTGAGCCGCCTGGCGCGCTTCGTGAACCACGACGAGCATTGAGCCCTGCTCATTCCCGCCCCGATACGCGTGACCTGATAGCCACATTCGACGGCGTCAAGCGCGCCACTTGATCTTCGACAAGTCGCCTGCGGTTTAACCGGATTAATTTAGTCAACAAATTTACATCCGGAGCGACCATAAGATGTACGTCTCTGCACGCTTTCCGCGACCGCTCAGCCCCTTGTCCGGCGTCACCCTCGTTCCTGCGCGGCCGCTCGGGGGTTTGAGCGCTGCATTGATCGCTCTCCTTATGTGCTCGACCAGCGTGATGGGCCAATCCGCCGCGCCCGGAGCGACCGTCGAGCTGCCCGCGGTGGTGGTCGAAGGCAGCGCGCCCGCGCCCAAGAAAAAGAAGAAGGCTGCAAGCCCTACGTCGTCGGCCGGCGTACAAGCCGCGACGGCGACCGGGTCCGCCCCGGAGGAGAGCTCCGACGGCGCAGGATCGGCCGCCGCCGAAGCGGCGCGCAAGCTCGATGCAATCGCCGGCGGCACCAGCGTGGTCGCCAACGAGGACATCAGCCCGAAGGCCAGTGCATCGCTGTCGGAGATGCTGGCCTTCGTGCCCGGCGTCGTGGTGCAGAACTTCTTCGGCGGCAACGATCAACCGCGCCTGCAGATCCGCAGATCGGGCCTGCAGCAGAACCCATCCGAGCGCGGCACGCTGGTGCTGCAGGACGGCCTGCCGATCAATCGCGCGGACGGCTCCTACATCGTGGGCTTCGCCGATCCCAAGAGCGCCGCGTTCGCGGAGATCTATCGCGGCTATACGGCCAACCGCCTCGGCGCGACCGTGCTCGGCGGCGCCATCAATTTCGTATCTCCCACCGGCATCACGTCGCCCGGAGCGGAAGTGACCGTCGAAGGCGGCAGCTTCGGCCATTTCGCGACCCACGCGCAGGCCGGTGCCCAGCAGGGCAACTTCGATGCGCACGCGAGCCTCAGCTACACCGAGCGCGACGGCTATCGCGAGCACAACGAGTCCGAGCGCACGAATTTCAACCTCAACGCCGGCGCGCGCGTGAACGACAACATCTCGACGCGCCTGTTCTTCGGCTACACGGATCTCTCTTTCGATGTCGTCGGGCCGCTCTCGCGCGACCTGCTCGAGCAGAACCCGAAGCAGACCTGCTCCGGCCCTCCATTCCCGAGCCCGGTCCCGGCCTATCCGCTGCCGGCGGGCTCGTGCCGCGGGCCGAACGTGCTTCGGGACGATCCCCATCGCGAAGCCGAGCAGTTCCGCATCGGCTCGCGCACCACGGCCCGCTCCGGCGCCGACCTGTTCGACGTCGCGCTCGGCTACACCTATACCGACGACAGCTTCACGTTCCCGGTCGGGAGCGGCGTGCGCGACACGGAAGGCGGCGACTTCACAGCCGTGGCGCGCTACGCTTACGCTCCTCACCCGTCCCGGGCCCTGCCGCTGTTCGAGCTGACCGGCCAGTATGTGGTCGGATCCACGGACAGGGACTACTTCATCAACGCACGCGGTAAAAAAGGCGCGCTGTTCGGCGAGAACGAGTTCGACTCGACGACGCTGTCGATCCATACCGGCTTCAACGTCCCGCTCACCGAGCGTCTGACCGTCTCGCCGGCCATCGCCTATTCCTATGCCAGCCGCGAGAACGCGGACGTCTTCGCCGGCGCCTCGCGCCCGAGATACAATGCGGCGACCAACACCTATGTCGCTTCGCTGCCGTTCGCGGATACGAGCTACGACCATTCCTATCAGGAATGGACCCCGAGTCTCGGGTTGACCTACGATCTCGCGCGCAACCAATCGCTCTTCGCGGCCGTCAGTCGCAGCTTCGAGCCGCCGACGCATGACGACCTTATTGCAGCGATCCAGGGCTCGCCGCACAGCAGCGCCGGCACGAACCCCAGCGGCGCCACCCCCGCGCTGTTCTCCACGCCCGATCTCGATGCCCAGACCGCCACCACGCTGGAGGGCGGCTGGAAGGGCAGCACACGCGACTTCGCGTGGTCGGCGATCGCCTACTATTCGTGGGTCGAGGACGAGCTCCTGAACCTGCGCGATGCCTCTGGCAACTCGCTCGGCGCCATCAACGCCGACAAGACCACGCATTTCGGCATCGAGCTCGGCGCGGCTGTCGACATCACGACCAACCTCAGCGGACGCGCTGCCTACACGTACCAGGACTTCCGCTTCGACGGCGACGCCAATCACGGAGACAATCGCCTGGCCGGTGCCCCGCGTCACATCGTGAACGCGGCTCTGCGCTACACGTTCATTCCGGGGCTCTGGCTTGAAGCCGAGGTCAACTGGGTGCCGGACGAGACACCCGTCGACAACGCCAACACGCTTTTCAATGAAGCCTACACAGTGGTCGATTTGCGCTCGAACTACGACATCACCGAAAGCATCTCGATCTTCGGAGAGGTCGCGAACGTGTTCGACGAGAAGTATGCGTCGGCAACGCTGATCGTCGACAGTGTGCAGTACCCTGATCAGGCCGTGTTCCTGCCGGGCGACGGCCGGGCCTTCATCGTGGGAGCCAAAGCGAAGTTCTGATGAAAACAGGCACGTGCCCCGGGCTTCGGCCCGCCGATCTCCGGGGCCTCACACGTCGCACGATCCTGAAAGGCGGAGCGTCGCTTGGCGGCGCTTTTGCCGTTTCCGCGCTGGCGCCCGCGTTCGCGTACGCCGCTCCCATCGACCGGCTCGAGATCTGGGGACCGCCCGCCGGCCCCTCGATCACGGTCCTGCACGCGATCGCCACCGGCGGGCTCGACGATGCCGTCCGCAAGCCGAGCCTCAGGGTGTGGCGCCAGGTGGACGAAGTGCGCGCCGGCCTCACGTCGAAAGCTCTCGACGTCGGCATCATGCCGGTGCCGGTTGCCGCCAATCTCTACAATCGGGGGCTCGGCGTGCGCCTCGTCAACGTGATGACCAACGGCATCCTGTACGTGATGTCGACGGATGCGTCGCTGACGAGCCTCGAGGCCCTGCGCGGGCGCAAGCTCGCGACGCTGTTTCCGAACGAGCTGCCGAGTCTGCTCATGGAGCGCCTGTTCCGGCATGCCGGCATCGATGCGGCCAAGGAGATCGAGCTGGTTCCGACCGCGACACCGCTCGAAGCCATGCAGCTCCTCGTGCTTGGCCGAGTCGACGCGGCGCTCGTTCCGGAGCCCGCGGCCTCGGCCGCCATCGTCAAGGGCAAGCTCGCCGGCAAGACGGTCCACCGGGTGATCGATCTGCAGATCGAATGGGGCAAGATGACCGGCGCGCACAAGATCGTGCCGCAAGCGGGCCTTGTCGTGACCGACCGCTTCCGCGAGGCGAACGCGGCGGTCGTGGAGGCCATCCAGGGCAGCCTCGTGAAGGCGGCTGCCGATGTGGCGGCGCACCCGGCGCGTGCCGCCAACAACGCGGCCGGGCCTCTGCAGATGCCCTGGCCGGTGATCGAGGCGTCTATTCCCTTCTGCAATCTCGTGGCCACGCCCGCCCGCGATGCGCGACCCGCCATCGAGGCCGTGCTGCAGGCCATGGCCGACGTCAATCCCGGATATATCGGAGGGCGGCTGCCGGATTCGGCGTTCTACCTGTGAGGCTAGGATGACACGCTTCCTGCTCGACCGGGTCGGGCGTCTTGGCCGGTTTCTCTGGTCGGGCTGGGTCGGCGTGGCCGGGCTCGCGCTTTTCGCCGCCATCTGGCAGCAGGGGCACGAGGCGTACGGCGATTTCATCCTGCCGTCGCCGCTCACAACGCTCCAGGCGACCGCGGAGCTCTTGCGCGCCGACGAGACGTGGCGCCTCGCGCAAGCCACCTCGGCACGCGCCATCCAGGGCTTTCTTCTGACGGCCGTGCTCGGCGCAGTGCTCGGGATCGCGGTCGGCTATTCGGCGGCGGCCATGCGGCTCGCCCGCCCGCTGCTGACGATCGTCATGGGCGTGCCGCCGATCGCGTGGATCGTGCTGGCCATGATCTGGTTCGGATCGAGCGCGGGCACGGTGCTGACGACGACGGTCGTAGCCGCGTTCCCGCTCGTCTTCGCCAACGTGGCCGAGGCCGTCGCGATGCGAGACCGCGCGCTCGAGGACATGGCCAAGGCTTTCGGCGCGGGTCCGTTCCAGCGGCTCCGGACGATCGTGATCCGCCACGTCACGGGGCAGTATTTTCCGGCGCTCGCGGTGGCGCTCGGCTCCACGTTCAAGGTCGCGGTCATGGCGGAGCTGCTCGCCAACATCGACGGCATCGGCGTTGCGCTCGCCATGTCGCGCTCCAACCTCGACGTGGCGCAATCCATCGCCTGGGTCGTCATTATCGTCGCCGTGATCTTCGTCGTCGAATATGGCGTCGTGCAGCCCGTGCGCGCCGAGCTCGAGCGCTGGCGCGAGGCCGCGCGGCCGTGGGGGGTCAGGCGATGAGCGTCCTTTCGCTGCATAACATCTCGCACGCCTACTTCGGACGCACGGTGCTCGATCGGGTGACGCTCGATGTGCGGGAGGGCGAGATCGTCGCGCTCGTGGGACCGTCCGGCTGCGGGAAGAGCACGCTTATCCATATCGCGGCGCGTCTCATCGAGGCTCAGCGTGGCCGCGTCGCGAGCGCCTATGCCCGTCACGGCATGATCTTCCAGGAGCCGCGCCTGATGCCGTGGGCCACGGCCGAGGACAACATCGCCTATCCGCTACGCCTCGCGGGCCTCGGGCGCCACCAACGCCGCGCCAGGGCCAGGCACGCGGCCGACGTGGTCTCGCTCGATCGGAGCGATCTCGGCAAATATCCGGTCGAGCTGTCGGGCGGCATGCGGCAACGGACGGCGATCGCGCGCGCCCTCGTCGTCGAGCCGGACTTCGTTTTCTTCGACGAGCCGTTCACGGCCCTCGACGTGGCGCTGAAACGGCAGATGCAGGATCTCGTGATCGCCGCCGCGCGCCAGGCCCGTTTTGCGGGGCTGTTCGTGACCCACGATCTGGCGGAGGCGGTGCGCGTGTCCGACCGCATCCTGGTGATCGACGAGCGGGTGCGCGGCATCGCCGGCGAGCGCTTCATCGCCTTGCCCGCAGGCGCGCGCGACGATGCCGCCGTTTTCGCCACCGTGCAGGCCTATCTCAAAGAGGATCCCCTGTTCGCCCACATCTACGACCGCGATGAGCGGCTCGCCTCATGAGCATGACCTGGGCGCGAAAATTCGACACCTTGGCCGAAACCCGCGACGTGCTGGCCGACGAGGGTTTTCGCCTCTTCTTTCCGTTGGCGGCCCTGCACGCCGCCGCGTGGCCGCTGCTGTGGGTGGTGGCATTCGGCTTCTCGCTGCCGCTCGCGCGCGCGATCCCGCCCGGCCTCTGGCACGTGCACGAGATGATCATCGGCACCTTCGGCGCGGCGCTCATCGGATTCATCACCACCGCCATTCCGGAGTGGACCGATACCGAGCGGCTCCGGGGGCGCGCCTTGCTGATCCTGGCTGGCCTGTGGGGCAGTGCGCGTGTGATCGGACTCTTCGGCATCGAGGCGCTCGGCGTCGTGGGCGCGGTCTGCGACCTCCTGTGGCTCAGCGCGCTCGTGCTCTATCTGGCGAAGGTCTCGCTCGAGAAGCGCACGACGCGGCTCGCCGGCTTCCTGTTCTGGATCACGTGCCTCACGATCTCGGAAGCCGTCACGCGCCATGCCTTTCTCGATATCGAGAACGCCATGGAGCTGGCAACGCGGGCCGCGCACTTGTCGGGCTTCGTATTTCTCGGCATTCTGGGCATCGCGCTCGCGCGCATTACGGTGCCGGTGACCAACCTCGTGCTCGATCCTAGCGAGCAGACGTCGCCGTTCCGGCCCCATCCGGGCCGCATGAACCTTGCTCCGGGCCTTGTCGCCGTGCTCGTGCTGGCGGAGGTCGCCGGGTTGTCGCAACCCACGACCGGCTATTTGCTCATCGCTGCCGGCGCGGCCTTCATGGACCGGATCGCGGAAGCCTTCATCGGCAAGGAGATCGCGCGGTCCGAGATTCTGGTTCTCGCCGGTTCGAGCGCGTTTGCGGGCCTCGGCCTCATGCTGATCGGCGCATCGCGCCTGGGGCTGCCGATCTCGGAGCTTCCGGGGCTGCATCTGGCTTTGATGGGCGGGCTCGGCCTTGGCGTGCTTGCGGTCTTCTCCATTGCCGGCTTGCGGCATACCGGCCAGGCGCTCGTCTTCGTTCGCCGCACGCGCATGGCGCTCATGCTGCTGGTCGCGGCCGTCCTGCTGCGCGTCGGCCCGGAGATCTGGCCGACCGACGCGCTGCCGGCACCGCCTTATGCGCTCGTGGCGTTGCTTTGGGCCGGCGCCTTCCTGCTCTGGCTCAGGGTCTACTGGCCGTTCATGCGCGACCCGGCCACATTCCAGCACGACGGTTGTTGAGGAGCCCATGAGCACATCGACCGGCACGCCCCATCGCTCACCTCCGGCCGTGCTCAGTCTCGGCTTCCGCCCGTTCTTTCTCCTGGGCGCGCTCTTTGCCGTTGTCATGATCGCGCTCTGGGTGCCCTGGTTCCTCGGTCTCATCGCGGTGCCGAGCGCATTTCCGCCCGTGGCCTGGCACGCGCACGAGTTGCTGTTCGGCTTCATGCCCGCCGTCATGGCCGGATTCCTGCTGACCGCCGTGCCCAACTGGACCGGACGGCGGCCCATCGCGGGATGGCCGCTCGCCGGCCTCGTGCTGCTCTGGCTCGCGGGGCGGATCGCGATCGCGGTCTCGACGTACCTCGATCCGGTCTTGATCGCCGCACTGTCGGTAGCGTTCCCGATCGTGCTCGCCGCCGTCGTGGGGCGCGAGATCGTTCTGGCCGGCAACGGGCGCAATCTCAAGATCGTGCTGGTGCTGACCGGCCTCGCCGCTGCGGACCTGCTGTTCCACTACGAGATCTGGCAGTTCGGGAGGCCGAGGCACGCGCAGCTCGCCGCGGTCGCGCTGGCGCTGCTGCTTCTCATCATCATCTCCGGGCGCATCGTACCGACGTTCACGGCCAACTGGCTGAAAGCGAACCGTGCGGGCGCGCCTCTCCCGCCCGCGTTCGATCGCATCGATCTCGCAACCGTTCTCCTCAGCGGGGCGGCATTGCTCGCCTGGGCGGGCTTTTCATTTCTTCATACGGTGCCCGGCGGGCGTCCGCTGATTGCCAGCATGATGCTCGGTGCCGCGGCCGCGAATTTTCTGCGGCAGGCTCGGTGGCAGCCGCACCGCACGGGGGCCGAGCCGCTGCTCGCGATCCTGCATGTCGCCTACGTGTTCGTCGGGCTCGGTTTCCTGCTCGGCGGCCTCGGCGTGCTTTGGGACGACTATGATTACGCAACCGCCGGCGTTCACGCCTGGACGGCCGGCGCCATCGGCACGATGATGATCGCCGTCATGAGCCGCGTGTCTCGCGGGCACACGGGGCGGCCGCTCACGGCCCCTGCCGGTACGGTCGTGCTCTATGTGCTGATCCTGATCGCGGCCGCGGCCCGCATCGCAGCCGGGCTCCACCCGCAAACCACGTCGCTGCTGCTGCCGGTGTCCGGCCTTGCCTGGATCGGCGCGTTTGGCGGGTTCGTTGCCCTCTATGGACGCATGCTCGTCTCGCCGCGCGTGCAGGGATAGGCCAGCAGGCGAACTGCCTCTGCCAACCACTCCTGCAGACAGGGCGAGCCTCACAAGCGGCTGATGAAAATTGGTCGGGGCAGCGGGATTCGAACTCGCGACTTCCTGCTCCCAAAGCAGGCGCTCTACCAGGCTGAGCTATGCCCCGAAACGTCGGCGACGCGCCGCTTCATCCCAAGCTGGCCCGTCGGTGTGGCGCAAACATGTGCCGCTTCGCATCCCTCGGGTCAAGCGCCCCGCATAGGGGCGGAGGTCCCGAAGGCCGTCACTGCGACGGCGTGGACCCGAAAAAGGGATGACGGATCTTGTCGCCGGGCTTGAGGCCCAGGCGCTCGGCGGCGCCGCCCGCGATCTCGAGCACCGCGGAGACGTCGCCTTCGGAGGCTATGATCCGCTCCGACAGCGGCTCCGTGCGCGCCTCGATGCGGTGCACCGTGCCGTCGGCGCGGATGAACACCATGTCGAGCGGGATATAGGTGTTCCGCATCCACATGGTGATCTCGCGCGGCTGCCCGTACGGGAACAGCATGCCCTTCGTGTCGGGGAGACGCGTGCGGTACATGAGGCCGAGGGCCTGCTTCTCCGGCGTTGCGGCGATCTCCACGTCGAGGGCATGGATGCCGCTTGCTGTCACAAGCTCCAAGCGTTCCTCCTCCGCGGCCGTGCTCGTGGCCGCAACCGCCTCCGCAAAGGCTTCGGTCGGCACCGGACCACCAGCGGATACGGCCGCAAAATGCAGAAGGGCCGCCCCGACGGCAGCCCTCCTTGAATAGCGCAAGTCCCTCATCGGTCCACCCTTATGACCCGGTCGCGCGACATCACCACGGACTTCGGCGCCGATCAATGGGGGCAGGTCAATGGGGCGACGTGATGCCCGTGGTCGACCCGTCGGGCTTCAGCTCGGCTGCCATGCAGCCCTTCGAGCCCATGCCCCAGCGCACCTGGACCGTCTGGCCGGGACGCAGCTCGGTGAAACCGAAACGGCGCAGCGTCTCCATGTGCACGAAGATGTCCGGCGTGCCCTCGCCCTTGGTCAGGAAGCCGAAGCCGCGGACACGGTTGAACCACTTCACAACCACACGTTCCCAATCGCTCTCGGGCTGCACGTGGACATGGGTCCGCTGCGGCAGCAGCGATGGATGGATCGCGGTCGATTCATCCATGGAGAGGATGCGGAAAGCCTGCATGCCCTTGGGGCGCCGGAGGACCTGGCAATGGATGCGCGCACCCTCGTATGCGGTCTGGTAGCCGCCAGCCCGGAGGCACGTGACGTGTAAAAGCACGTCGGTCAGGCCATTGTCGGGAACGATAAAGCCATATCCCTTGGCGACGTCGAACCATTTAATGGTTCCGGCGATCTCGAATACTTCAAGACCACCTTCTTCCAGGCGCTCAAGGTCGCCCTCAGCCAATACTCCGCCGCCCGGAAACTCCGGAGGTAGCTTGGAATCCCCCATAATTTTACCCCGCCTTACTTGGCCTACGTTGAACTTATGCGTCACTTCGACGGCAATTCAGTCTCTGCCCTCTACATCGACTGGCTCGCGTCTCGGTGACGTCGGAAAGAATATCATCTGCGGTGACCGAGGCCAGCCCCCCGGACCACTGCGAGACATCTGGAGCCCGTGAGCGCAAGGCATGTCCACATGAGAGATGGTCTCTAAATGACTGAGTTCGTTTACCATTTTTTAGTATTCCAATGCTCCGGCTAAATTTCTTGGATGATCGCCGCGCGGACGAATAACCTTCCTGTCGAGACCTCACGAGACCGCTTTTGACCCGCCTCGGGCACTCAGGTGATTCGCCCGGCGGATGCCCGCTCGCAGGGTCATTCGGCATCCGGGCGGCGGCGGATTGATGGCGGCTCACGGCGCGCTTGCCGGCCTGGGGATAACCCGGCGGCGGATGCGCCGGTCTTGAAATTCAAGCGATCCCGCCGACTTGCAGGGCTTCGCTGCCAACGTTCACGGGATGTTTTTCGTGTCCATTGCGCAACAATAGGACGGTGACATGCGCTTCCTCCATACGATGGTCCGCGTCCGCGACCTCGACGCGAGCCTGGCGTTCTACACGGGGCTGCTCGGTCTGGTTGAAATACGGCGCGTGGAGAACCGCGCCGGCCGCTTCACCCTCGTCTTCCTGGCCGCCCCCTTTGACCAGGCACGCGCGGCTGCCGAATGGGCGCCGCTCATCGAGCTGACCTACAATTGGGACGACGAAGACTATGGATCAGCCCGCAACTTCGGACATCTCGCCTTCGAGGTCGACGACATCTATGCGACCTGCGCCAAGCTCGCCGCCGGCGGTGTCACGATCTGCCGGCCGCCGCGGGACGGACGCATGGCCTTCGTCCGCTCGCCGGATCTGGTGTCCATCGAGCTCCTGCAGAAAGGGGCGGCGTTGCCGAAGGCGGAGCCTTGGGCTTCGATGCCAAATACGGGGAGCTGGTAGCGGTTTCCGGCGTCAAATAAGCATGGCCGGCGGCTGGACATGCTGCCCTGCAAGAAATCGTTCCTCGACGGCCCTCGGCGCAACAATTTTTCTGTGCTCCGCCGGTGGCGGAATGACATCCTATTCTTATTTCCGTTGGCCCCTTTATTTAAGAACGTCATTTCATTAGGTTCCGGCCATCGGAGGACTTCCATGACCAAGGCAAACGTACGGGCGCGCGCCGGGCGCACGGCCGGGGCGAGTGAGACCCGTTCGGCCGTGAAGGTCGACGGCGCGGCGCTGGCCCAACGCCTCGATGAGACGCTGCCTCGTCTCGACACGCTCGAGGCACGCCTCGTGGCGGTTTCCGACGCCATCCCCGGGCGTATCGCCTTTTCCACCAGCCTGGGCCTTGAGGATCAGGCGGTGCTGCATGCCATCGCCGCGACGGGGCGGCGCTTCGACGTGTTCACACTCGATACAGGGCGGCATTTCCCGGAGACGCTCGAGACGCTGGAAGCCAGCGAGCTGCGCTATTCGCCGCTCAAGATCCGCGTCGTGTTCCCGGACGCGAAGGACGTGGAGCTGCTCGTCGCCCGCGACGGCATCATGGGCTTCCGCCAGTCGGTCGAGGCGCGCAAGGCGTGCTGCGACGTGCGCAAGGTACGCCCCCTGAACAAGGCGCTCGCCGGCGCGGCAGGCTGGCTCACGGGCCTCAGGCGCGAGCAGTCGGCCGAGCGCGCACACGTGCCGTTCGCCGTCTGGGACGCGGAGCATCAGCTCGTCAAGCTGAACCCTATCGCCGACTGGAGCCTCGAGCAGCTCGACGCCTACATCGCCGACAACAAGGTGCCCGTTAATCCGCTGCATGCGCAGGGCTTCCCATCGATCGGCTGCCAGCCGTGCACGCGGGCCATCGCGCCCGGCGAGGACATCCGTGCCGGCCGCTGGTGGTGGGAGAACCTGGACGGAAAGGAATGCGGGCTGCACAACCGCCCGAAGCCGAAAGAGGCCCACGCATGACGCAGCCCATCTCGCATCTCGACCTACTGGAGGCCGAGAGCATCCACATCTTCCGCGAGGCGGCGGCGCAGTTCCGGAAGCCGGTGCTGCTCTACTCGATCGGCAAGGACTCGACGGTGCTGCTCCACCTCGCGCGCAAGGCGTTCTGGCCGGCCAAGCTACCGTTCCCGGTGCTGCACATCGATACGGGCTGGAAGTTCCGCGACATGATCACCTTCCGTGACAAGACGGCGCGCGACTTCGGCCTCGACCTCATCGTGCACACCAACGAGGACGGCGCGGCCAAGGGCATCAACCCCATCGACTACGCGCCCTCCGTCTACACCGACGTTATGAAGACGGTGCCGCTCAAGCAGGCGCTCGACAAGTATGCCTTCGACGCCGCGTTCGGCGGCGCGCGCCGCGACGAGGAGGCGAGCCGCGCCAAGGAGCGCGTGTTCTCGTTCCGCGCCGAGGGCCACCGCTGGGATCCGCGCCGGCAGCGCCCGGAGATGTGGCGGCTGCTTAACGGACGGCTCGGCGCCGGCGAGACGGTACGCGTGTTCCCGCTCTCCAACTGGACCGAGCGCGACGTGTGGCGCTACATCCTGCGCGAGAAGCTCGACGTGGTGCCGCTCTACTTCGCCGCCGAGCGCCCGACAGTGCTGCGCAACGGCCAGATCCTCATGCGCGACGACGACCGCCTGACGCTCAAGCCAGGCGAGGAGGTCGTCAACCGGCGCGTGCGCTTCCGCACGCTCGGCTGCTATCCGCTCACCGCGGCGGTGGAATCGGATGCCGCCGACATCGAAAGCGTGGTCGCCGAGACGCTCGGCGCGCGCACCTCCGAACGGCAAGGCCGCCTCATCGATCACGATCAGGCGGGCGCCATGGAGAAGAAGAAGCAGGAGGGGTATTTCTAGAGATGTCCGCGCAGCCCAATACCCTGCAGAAGTCCAAAGCCAAGGCATCGAAGGCGCCGCTCAAGGTCGTCTCCGATCAGACGCCCGCCGAGGCGTCTCAAGCAGCGGACCTTTCGAAGATCGCGCCCGAGCTCTCGGGCATGCTGCGTGTCTTGACCTGCGGCTCGGTGGACGACGGCAAGTCGACGCTGATCGGCCGCCTGCTCTGGGACGCGACCGACCTCTACGACGACCAGCGCGAGACGCTTCAGCGCGGCAAGACGGTCGACGGCGGCAACCCCGACTTCAGCCTCTTGATGGACGGCCTCGTGGCCGAGCGCGAGCAGGGCATCACCATCGACATCGCCTGGCGCTATTTCGATACCGCGACACGCCGCTTCGTCGTCATCGACAGCCCCGGGCACGAGCAGTATACGCGCAACATGGCCTCGGGCGCCTCGCACGCCGACGTTGCCATCCTGCTCGTCGATGCCCGCCACGGCATCAAGACGCAGACGCGGCGCCATGCGGCGATCCTCGACCTCGTCGGCGTGAAGCGCGTGATCCTCATCGTCAACAAGATGGATCTCGTGGACTGGTCGGAATCGACATTCCGCAAGATCGAGGCGGACTTCGAGACCTTCTCCTGGCGCTTCGGCTTCTGGGAGGCGAAGGCCATTCCGACGGCGGCGGTCTCCGGCGACAACGTCGCGCGGGCTTCCGAGAACATGCCCTGGTATCCGGGCCCGACGCTGCTCGAGCACCTCGAGAGCCTGCCGAGCCGCGTCACCGAGCCGACCGGCCCGTTCCGCTTTCCCGTGCAGACCGTGCTGCGCTCCTCCCGCAACGATTTCCGCGGCCTCGCCGGGACCGTCAGCGGCGGCAGCGTGCGTGTCGGCGAGACCGTGGTCGACGCGCTCTCGAAGCGCAGCGCCAAGGTGCTCCGCATCGCCACCATGAACGGCGATCTTGAGCAGGCGTCGCAGGGTCAGGCGGTGGCAATCCAGCTCGACGCCGACATCGACGTCGCGCGCGGCGCGGTGCTCTCGAAGGCCGACGTGCGGCCCGTGGTGGCACGCGTGCTCGAGACGCGCATGGTCTGGCTCAGCGAGACGCCCTACGATCCCCGCGGTTCCTATCTCTTGCGCACGGCAACCGACCTCACGCCCGTCTCGAACCTCAAGATCCGGGCGCTGCTCGATCTCGATACGCTGGAGACGCATCCCTCCGACGCCTGCTCAGCCAACGACATCGCGATCGGCGATATCGCGCTCGGGCGGCCGGCTGCCATCGACACCTTCGGCGAGGCGCCGGAGACGGGCAGCTTCATGCTGGTGGATGCGATCACGGGCGCCTCCATCGCAGGCGGCGTGGTGACGACGGCGAAGTCGGAAGCCGCAGCCGCCGACGAGAACACCTTCGTCCTCACCCGGGCGATGCTGGAGCGGGGCCTCAACTCTGACATCCGCGACAAGCCGCAATCGGAAGCCGAATTCCGCCGGCGCGCCAACGAGGTGGCGCTCATTCTCCGGGCGGCCGGCATCAACGTCGAGATCGAGAGCGCTCCCGACTATTCGATCTGAGTCATCTCTGCTATCGGTTGGCAGCATATAACGGAGACGCTGCCTATCATCATGGATGACATTCTTCTTTACGTCGTCATCGGCTTCACGGCCCAGATGATCGACGGCGCTATCGGCATGGCCTACGGCGTCACCTCCACCACGGTCCTTCTGAGCTTCGGCGTGCCGCCTGCCACGGCGAGCGCGTGCGTGCACGCGGCCGAGACGTTCACCACCGGGGCTTCGGGCTTGGCCCACTGGAAGGTCGGAAACGTCGACCGCAAGCTCGTCTGGCGCATCGCCGTGCCGGGCATGATCGGCGGCGCGCTCGGCGCCTGGCTGCTGTCGGGACTGCCGGGGGACGCGCTGCGGCCGTTCGTCAGCGCCTACCTGCTGCTGCTGGGCCTGTTCATCGTCTGGAAGGCCGTGCCCAAGCGGCGGACGTTCGTCGACGAGCCGCCGGAGCACGTGGCGCCGCTCGGTCTATTCGGCGGCTTCATGGATGCGATCGGCGGCGGCGGCTGGGGCCCGATCGTCACCTCGACGCTGCTCGGCCAAGGAGGCGTGCCGCGCTACACGATCGGTTCGGTGAACCTCGCCGAGTTCTTCGTCACGCTCACCATCTCGGCGACGTTCGTGCTCACCATCGGGCTCAGCCACTGGACGATCATCGCCGGCCTGGTGGCGGGCGGCGTGATCGCGGCGCCCTTCGCGGCCCTGGCGACCAAGCACCTGCCCGATCAGGTGCTGATGATCATGGTCGGCGGCGTGGTGATCCTGCTCAGCCTCAGGACCATCCTCAACGCGGTGTGGGGATAGGCCCCTTCGCTATGTGCGCGTCGTGCGCAGGTGCCTTGCGGCACCTTTACAGATATATCTGGATGCCGGCCTTCGCCGGCATGACGTCATTTGGTTGATGACCATTGCCGCAACCACGCGTCATCCCGGCGCAGGCCGGGTTTCAGACACGCATAAGATGGCGCGCGGCATCAGCTCGCGAGCGTGATGTCGTCGTGGAAGGTGTTGCCGCCGAGGGTCGGCTTCACGATGCCGGCGCGGATCACGAAGTCGCCGAAGCGCTCGCCCTCCGTCCGTTCCTTGGCATAACGCAGGAGCAGAGGCTCCAGAAGCTCGACGATGCGCGCCTTGCCGACATCCTGGGCGTAGAGCTTGTTCAGCCGGGTGCCTTCGTGCGCGGCGCCGAGGTAGAGGTTGTAGAGCCCGGGCGCACGGCCGACGAAACCGATCTCGGCCATGTAAGGACGGCCGCAGCCGTTCGGGCATCCCGTCATGCGGATCACGATGTCGTCGTTCCTCAAACCTGCCTTGTCGAGCGAGTCCTCGAGCGTGGTGATCAGCTCGGGTAGGAAGCGCTCGCTCTCGGCCAGCGCCAATGCGCACGTGGGCAGCGCCACGCAGGCGATCGAGTTGCGGCGCAGCCCCGACGACGTGGCGATGTTGACGCCGTGCGTCTTCAAGATCGCTTCGATCTTCGACTTCTGGCGGGCGCCGACATTGCAGATGATGGCGTTCTGATTGCCGGTGATGGCAAACGTGATGCCGCCGGCCTTGGCGATCTCGCGCAGGGCCGTGCGCAGGTGGAAGCCCGGTACGTCCTTGATGCGCCCCGCCTCGATGAAGAGGCCGAGGTGCCACTTCTTGTCCGGACCCTGATGCCAGCCGATGGGGTCGCCCATGCTCGTGAACTTGAAGGGCCTCGCCTCCTCGAGCTTGTAGCCGAGACGGCTTTCCACCTCAGCGCGGTACTTGTCGGCGCCGAAACGCTCGACCGTGTACTTGAGGCGGGCATTGGCGCGGTTCTCGCGATTGCCCCAGTCGCGCTGCACCAGCATCACCTTCTCGGCCACGTCGACGGCCTGCTCTGGCGTGCAGAACCCGATCACGTCGCCGGTGCGCGGGAAGGTCTTGGTGTCGCCATGGGTCATGCCCATGCCGCCGCCGATGGAGACGTTCCAGCCTACAAGCCCGCCCTTGGCGTCGGTGATGGCGATGAAGCCGAGGTCGTGCGCGAACACGTCACCGTCGTTGACCGGCGGCACGGCGATGACGATCTTGAACTTGCGCGGCAGGTAATGGACGCCGTACAGCGGCTCCGTGTCGGGAACGGCCGGGCGCGACATGTCCGCAACCTTCTCCCCCTCGAGCCAGATCTCGTGGTAGGCGCTCGTCCTCGGCAGCAGGTGATCGCTGACCTTGCGCGCGAACTCTCCGGCCGCTGCGTGGGCGGGCGAGAAGAACGGGTTGGCGGCGACCATGACGTTGCGGTTGACGTCTCCGCAGGCGGCAATGGTGTCGAGGCAGGCATCGTTGATGGCTTGCATGGTGCGGCGCAGGTTCGACTTGATGACGCCGTGGTACTGGAACGTGGCGCGCGTGGTGAGGCGCAGCGTGCCGTTGGCGTAGGTGCCGGCGATGTCGTCGAGCTTCAGCCACTGGTCCGGCGTCACGAGGCCACCGGGCAGGCGCAGGCGGATCATGAAGCTGTAGGCTTTTTCCAGCTTCTTCTTCGCCCGCTCACCGCGCACGTCACGGTTATCCTGCATGTAGGAGCCGTGGAACTTGATGAGCTGCGTATCGTCCTCGGAGATGGCGCCCGTCTCGACGTGCGAAAGGCCGTCGGCGATGGTGCCGCGGAGATAGCGGCTTTCTTCCTTGAGGAACTCGTTCTTGGAGCGGTTGTCGGTCATTGGTTGTTCCGGGACAGCAGCAGGCAACAGGTGGCTCAAGAGGTCGCCGGCCTAGCTGCCGGCTGCCTGCCGCCTAATAAACATCGCGTTGATAGCGGCCGGCTTTGGTGAGCTCCTTGAGCTTCGCGCGGCCCGCCTCCTCGTCGCCTTTCGCGGCTTCGGCAAGGATCTTCACGAGCGTCGCATCGACGTCCTTGGCCATGCCCTTCTCGTCGCCGCACACGTAGACGTGCGCGCCCTCGTCGAGCCACCGCGACAACTCCTCGCGACGCTCCCAAAGGCGGTGCTGGACGTAGATCTTCTCCGGCTGGTCGCGCGAGAAGGCGACGTCGATGCGCGAGAGCGCGCCCGCGGCGAGGTGATCCTGCCATTCGAGTTGATAGAGGAAGTCGTTCGAGAAGTTGCGCTCGCCGAAGAACAGCCAGCTCTTGCCCTGGGCACCCGTCTCGGCGCGCTCCTCGATGAAGCCGCGGTAGGGCGCAACGCCGGTGCCGGCGCCGATCATGATGATCGGCCGGTCGCCGTCGGCGGGCAGGCCGAAGTGGCGGTTGGGCTTGACGTAGATGCGGGCAGTGTCGCCCACCTTGCGGCGGTCGGAAAGGTAGGTCGAGGTGACGCCGTGGCG
The DNA here is from genome assembly GCF_020852195.1 of Hyphomicrobium sp. Classification (GTDB taxonomy): domain Bacteria; phylum Pseudomonadota; class Alphaproteobacteria; order Rhizobiales; family Hyphomicrobiaceae; genus Hyphomicrobium_C. The sequence goes on from NZ_JADZBI010000005.1 coordinate 31,821, forward strand.
CGCGCGCCCGTGCGAGGTCCAGCGCACCGTGCCGACGAGCAGATGGGCTTCGCCAGGGTGCGCCTTGGGGCTCGAGGCGACGGAGTAGAGGCGACCGGGCAGAGGACGCAGCAGCTTGACGAACTGGTCGGCGGCGAGCTTCTCCGGATAGGTCTCGAAGAGGTCGATCAACTGGCGGTCGGCGGCGAAGCGGGCCAGCCCGTCACCCTCGAGAAGCTTGGCGACCTCGCTGCGGCCGGTGAGCTTGGCGTAGCCGTCCACCAGCGGGCGAGAGAGAGTCGTGATGTCGAAGCTCTTGACGAGCTTCTGCTTCAGCGCGTCGTCTTCCGCGAGGCCCACGGCCTTGAGCAGGTCCTCGGCCAGGGCGGGGTCGTTCTCGGGATAGAGGCCGATGGCGTCGCCGGGCTTGTAGATGAAGCCTGGATCCTCGACAGCGAACTCGACGTGCCAGGTCTCACGCGTGGAGCCGGTGCCGTTGAGGTTGATCAGGGCCGTGATCTCGGCCTCGATCGGGTTTTCGGCGGTGAAGCGCGGCTCGTCGTCGTCCTCGGCCGACGGCGCGCCCTTGAAGTCCACGTGCACGACCGTGGTGGCCGGGGCCTCGGCGGGCGGCGCGAAGACCTCGAGCGCCTTGTCGGTCCAGGCGGCTGCCGCCTTCTGAAAATCGAGATCGAGGTCCTGGCGGTCGGCGACGCGCGTGCCGCCCAGCGCCTCGAGGCGCGCATCGACCTGCTTGCCCGTCTGGCAGAAGTTGACGTAGGCGGTGTCGCCGAGAGCGAGCACGGCAAAGCGCACACCCTCGAAGCGGGGAGCGCTGTCGGCCATCAGGGCGGCATGGAAATCGGCGGCGCGCTGCGGTGGGTCTCCCTCGCCCCACGTCGAGATATAGACGAGCAGGTTCTTGGACTTGGCGATGACCGCCAGGTCGGCGTCGGCCATGTCGACGACCTTGGCGTCGAAGCTCAGCTTGGCGGCGAGCTTCTTGGCCTTCATGGCCAGGGCCTCGGTGTTGCCGGACTCGCTGCCATAGAGGATAGTCAGCGGCTGGCGCGGGCGCGGGGCCTGGGCGGCCGGCGCAACTGCTGCCCCGCCCTGCTGGCCCTGGGCCGCATCGAGGCCGGCGAGGAAGCCAGACAGCCAACTGCGCTGCAGCGGCGTCGAGCGCTGAACGAGTTGGTTCAGCACATCGATGTCCTCGGCCGTGAACGGCGCATTCTTCGGCAAAAACGGCACCGCGGTCACCCCGCTTCTCCTCCATCACCCTCTCGGCGCACCGGCGCGTCATCCGGCCGGTCGAACGTCTTATCAGTCCTTGGTAAAGCGCGCCCTACGCTGCCAAAGGGCGGCCTGAGGGTCGGCATACACCAATGTAGAATAATATTCCATTGCTTTAAGGTCGTGCCTATAGCATCGCAATGCTGTTCTCAATTATCCTCTCGTTCTAGACGATCATTGCAGATAACTTTCTAAAATCGCGCCAGAACCCGGGACGGGCCTTGCCGCGGCCCGCATGCGTTTCCGGGGTGGAAAAAGAAGCCCATTCCGGCCCGCGTCCGGCTGCGTCCCGTTGCGTGCCAACCCACCGCCATCTCACACGAAGTCGTGACGGACTGTTACTTCTCCCGACGGGCAGGGTGTGGTTATGTACTGGCATGGCGGTCGCGCTTGACAAGCTCGGCTCGATCCGCAGACTGAGCCAGTCCAATACAAGACTGCCTCAGGGGGACCCTCGGCGGGGCGCTCCATGGCGAAAGCAGCTTGCCGAATCTCAAGGAGGAACTACCCATGAAGACCTGGACCAAGCCCGCAGTGCGTGAGCAGGAAGTCGGCCTCGAGGTTACCTCGTACCTGCCGGCCGAGATCGACATCATCTAATCGATCCGCTCGCAACGTATCCGACCAGTTTCTGGCGCGGCGGTCGAGAGCTTCGACCGCCGTCGCTGTTTGCGGCGCCGCTTTCGGCGAAGCTCGCCGCTAAAAAGCGAAAATATTCATGCTGATCAGGATCCTGGGGGCGGCTGCTGGCGGCGGCTTTCCTCAATGGAACTGTAACGGTCGCAACAGCGCTGCTGTGAGAGCTGGAAAACCGGGGTTCCGTGCGCGGACGCAGTGCTCGCTCGCACTGTCCGCGAACGGTTCCGACTGGGTCCTGCTCAATGCGTCCCCCGATCTCCGCCAACAGATCAACGAGACCCCGGCCCTCGGTGCACGGGCAGACGGTCCCTTGCGCAACAGCCCCATCAAGGCTGTGGTGGTGACCGGTGCCGACGTCGATTTCATCGCCGGGCTCCTAAACCTGCGCGAGCTGCAGCCGTTCTCGATCTATGGGTCGTCGCGCGTGCTGGAGACGCTGGCCGCGAACTCGATCTTCAACGTGCTCGATGCCTCGGTCGTCGCCCGGCGGACGCTCGCGTTCGGCACGCCGACGCCCATCGAGGGTGCGGGGCGCGATACCGGGATCGTCGTCGAGGCGTTCCCAGTGCCCGGCAAGATCGCGCTCTATCTCGAAAGCGGCGCCAGCAACGACAACTACGGCAGCCGCGAGGGCGATGCCATCGGGCTCAAGGTCACTGAAGCCGCGACAGGCAAGCATTTCTTCTTCGTGCCGGGATGCGCCGTTGTCGACGACGAGCTCGCTCAGCGCCTCAAGGGCGCCCCGCTCGTCTTCTTCGACGGCACGCTCTACACGGACGACGAGATGATCCGCCAGGGGCTGATGCAGAAGACCGGCCAGCGCATGGGGCACATCTCGATCTCGGGACCCCAAGGATCCATCGCCGCGTTCGAGCCGCTCAACGTTGCGCGCAAGGTCTACGTCCACATCAACAACTCGAACCCGGTGCTCGACGACAACTCGCCGGAGCGCCGCGCAGCGGAAGCCGCCGGCTGGGAGGTCGGCACCGACGGAATGGAGATCCACCTATGAGCGAGCGCCGTACAGGGAGCGATGCGGCCGCCCTTTGGAGCCCGGACGAGTTCGAGGCTGCGATCCAGGCCGTCGGCGCCGAGCGCTATCACGACAAGCACCCGTTCCATAAGCTGCTGCATGGCGGCAAGCTCAACAAGGGGCAGGTCGCGGCCTGGGCGCTCAACCGCTACTGCTACCAGTCGGCCGTGCCGCGCAAGGACGCCGCCCTCGTCAGCCGCGTGTTCGACCGCCAGCTCCGGCGCGACTGGATCCACCGCGTGCTCGAGCACGACGGGCACGGCGAGGATCCGGGCGGCATCGAGCGCTGGCTGGTGCTGACAGACGGCCTGGGCCTCGACCGCGACTACGTGCAGAGCATGGAGGGCGCGCTGCCCGCGACGCGCTTCGCCGTGGAGGCCTACGTGCGCTTCGTGCGCGAGGAGCCGCTGACCATCGCCGTGGCCTCGTCGTTGACCGAGCTCTTCGCGCCCAAGATCCATAAGGAGCGCATCTCCGGCATGCTCGAGAACTACGACTTCATCGACGACACGGTGATGGCCTACTTCAAAAAGCGCCTCGTGCAGGCGCCGTTCGACGCCGACTATGCTTTGAACTACATTAAGGTCCACGCGAAAACGCGCGCCGAGCAGGAAGCCTGCGTCGCGGCCGTGCGCTTCAAGTGCAACGTGCTGTGGGCCCAGCTTGACGCGCTGCACCATGCATATGTGACACCCGGGTGGATCCCGCCCGGCGCCTTCAATCCGGAGACGCTCAATGGCTGAGACGTCCGAGCAACCGAAGAGCGCGCCCACCCGGCTGATCGTCGCCGGCGACACGGTGCTCGCGCTGCCCAGACACATCAAGCTTCGGCACGACCCGGGGCGCGGACGCTGGATTATTCTGGCGCCGGAGCGCGTGTTCAACCCCGACGAGACGGCGGTTGAGGTGCTCAAGCTCCTGGACGGACAACGTTCCGTGAACGATATCGCGGAAACCTTGTCTCAACAGTACCAGGCCCCACTTGAAGTTGTGAAAGACGACATTCTGGCCATGCTCCAGGACCTGACCGACAAAGGCGTCCTGGTGAAGGCCGAGAGAGGAGCGACCCCATGAACGAGATCGCACCGACCCACGTCACCGAGTCCGCGATGCCGCTCTGCGCGCGGTCGCCCGACGGCGCGCCGGCTGCCGATCCCGGGCCCGATCCAGCGCTCTGCGCACGGGCACCCATCGGCATGCTCTGCGAGCTGACGCACCGCTGCCCGTTGCAGTGCCCTTACTGCTCGAACCCGGTCGAGCTCGAGCGCGCAAACGTCGAGCTCACGACCGCCGAGTGGCAGGACGTGATGCGCCAGGCGGCGCAGCTCGGCGTGCTGCAGATCCATCTCTCGGGCGGCGAGCCGACGGCGCGCAAGGACCTTGAGGAGATCGTCAAGGTGGCCGCCGACGTCGGCCTCTACACCAACCTCATCACCGCCGGCGTGACGCTGACGCGCGACCGCCTCGCCAAGCTGGTCGAGGCGGGGCTCGATCACGTGCAGCTCTCGATCCAGGACGTGGATCCCGAGAATGCCGACCGCATCGCCGCCTACAAGGGTGGCATGGCGAAGAAGATCCAGGTGGCGGCCTGGGTGAAGGAGCTCGGCCTGCCGCTCACCATCAACGCGCCGATCCATCGCCAGAACATCCATAACGTCGGCCGTACAATCGACTTCGCGGTCGAGTTGGGTGCCGGACGTGTCGAGATCGCGCACGTGCAGTACTACGCGTGGGCGCTTCTCAACCGCGCCGCCCTGATGCCGACCAAGGAGGCGTTCCTCAAGGCCGCCAAGCAGGTCGAGGAGGCGCGCGAGAAGTACAAGGGTGTGATCGTCATCGACGCCATCGTGCCGGACTACTACGCCAAGTTCCCGAAGCCCTGCATGGGCGGATGGGCCCGCGGCATCGTCAACATCACGCCGTCCGGGCGGGTGCTGCCCTGCCACGCGGCAGAGTCGATCAAGACGCTCGCCTTCGATAACATCAAGGACCGGCCGCTGGCCGACATCTGGCTCAACGGCGCGGCCTTCCAGGCCTACCGCGGCACGAGCTGGATGAAGGAGCCTTGCCGGAGCTGCCCGCGCAAGGAGATCGACTACGGCGGATGCCGCTGCCAGGCGTTCGCGCTGACCGGGGACGCTGCCAACACGGATCCGGCCTGCTCGCTCTCGCCGATGCATGCCCAGTGGCAAGCGGTGGCCGAGGTGGAGAGCCACAATCCGAACGTCCCGGAGTTCACCTACCGGCGTGTGGGCGGTGCAGCAAAGAAGCCCGAGACCCACAACGTGTCTTGAGCGGAACCTAGGGGTCAAGTACAGGTTGTTGGATGAGCCGGGTGCGGCATCGTGTTCACACCGGGTTCAGGCAAAAATTGCCAGTATGCGACGCCTGCCAGGAGGTTCGGGAGACTGAGCGGCAGGTCTAGGTTCGAAAAGACTTCGGAGGATTCGGAAGATGCTCAAGTGGGTTGTGGCGGCCGCCGCTATGGTGGCCGTGCCCGTAACTGCGTCGGCACAGGATGTCGAGGCGGGCGCTGCAGTGTTCAAGAAGTGCGCGGCCTGTCATCAGATCGGAGCTGATGCCAAGAACGGCCTCGGTCCCTCTCTCCAGTGCGTTGTCGGCTCGAAAGCCGGCCATCACGCAGAAGGCTTCAACTATTCCGAAGCCTTGAAGAACTCGGGCATCACCTGGGATGACGAGCATCTTCTCAAGTGGTTCGAGAAGGACGATGCGGTCATCAAGGGCAACAAGATGATCTTCCCCGCAGGCATCAAGAACGAGGAAGACCGGGTCAACCTGCTCGCTTACATCAAGTCGGAGTGCAAAGAGTAAGCACTTCCGAATGTGAAATCAGAACGCCGCGGACCCGAGGTTCGCGGCGTTTTTCATTGCGATTCCTCGAGAGGAACCACCTCGTCGGCATTCGTCTCAGCCAACCAATGCGCGAGGCCATGGCCCGCGATCTCGAGGCTGGGGGCAATCTCGGACAGCGGCACGAGCACGAACGCGCGCGCGGTGATGCGCGGATGCGGGAGCGTGAGATCGGGATCGTTCATGGCCGCGTCGCCATAGGCCAGCAGGTCGACGTCGATGACGCGCGGGCCCCAGTGCTTCTCGCGCACGCGGCCCATCGTGTCCTCGACCGCGAGGCAGCGCGCCAGCAGCTCGCGCGGCGGAAGGTCCGTCGCAACGGCGATGCAGGCGTTGACGAACCAATCCTGATCCGTCACGCCCCAGGGCGCTGTGCGGTAGAGGCGCGAGGCGCGCATGAGGCGGATGTCGCCCTGCTCGGTCAGCAGACCGATCGCGCGGCGGATGTTGGCCGCCTTGTCGCCGATGTTCGAGCCGAGCCCGATCAGCGCGTCGAAGGCAGGCGTGCTGCTTTCCGTCATGCGCGACGGGTCCCGCTTAGTCCCTGCAAAGAGGAGATGCGCTGCTCTGCTATTGCGGGCGTCGCGCGCAGGAAGACTTGCGTGGGTCCCGGCCTACGCCGGGATGACGTCGAGGGGAGGCAAACCGCTCGCCGTCCGCACAACGTCATCCCGACGCAGGTCGGGATCTCCGCCAGCTTCCAAGAACGCCACGCTAGTGGCATCCTCGCTTGACAGCGCAACACGGAATTGCGGCCTCGCCCATTCTGCAACATTCCCTCAGAGGGGAAATGGGGCGGCGCCGGAAACGCGAGATCAGTCATACTTTATATATGCGAAGCGCAGGTCGCCGGTGGGCGTGCCCTCGAGCGCGTTGTCCTCATTGGCCGGCTGCCAGTGCACGACGTCCTCGATCTTCTTGGCCAGCGCCAAATCCTTGCCCGTGATGCCCTTGGCGGAATGCGTCACGAGGCGCACCTCCACCCACGCATAGGAGGCCGTGATGTCGGGGTGATGCCAGGCCGCTTCGGCGAGATGGCCGACGGTGTTGATCACCATCAGCGTGCCCTTCCATCCCGTCGTCTTGTATGTGCGGCGGATCCAGCCGTCCTCCAGGCGCCACTGGGGCAGGTTCGCGGCCAGCCATTGGGTGACCTCGGCATCGGAAAGTGCTGTTTCGCGGGGGCTGCTCATATTGCTCTCTCCTCGCCTTTCGTAGACAAATAGGCCCGTCTGGGCGCGACCCTAGTCCCCGCCCCCTGCCGGCGCAATCGGCAACCGCCTCCAAGGACGCTCCGTACGATGCACGACACCCCCCCGGTCACAGGCTGCCGCGTCTCTGCGCCCGCGCGCCTGCACTTGGGCTTTCTCGACCTCAACGGCGGGCTCGGGCGGCGCTACGGCTCCATCGGCCTGGCGCTCGATCAGCCGAGCACCGAGGTCAGCGTTTCGCGGGCGGAGACGACGTCCGTGTCGGGGCCAGAAGCAGAGCGCGTCGCGGCCGTTCTGGCGCGCTGTGCTTACGCGCTGGCGCTCAAGGGCGCCTACCGGGTCGAGGTCAGCAAGGCCATTCCGGCTCATGCCGGCCTCGGATCGGGAACGCAACTCGCGCTTGCCATCGGCCTCGCGCTGATGCGCCTCGAGGGACTGTCGCTTACGCCGCAGCAGGTCGGCGATCTTGCGGGACGCGGCGCACGCTCGGCGATCGGCATGGCCGCATTCGACGGCGGCGGCTTCATCGTCGACGGCGGGCGCGGGGCTCTGGACCAGCCGCCGCCGGTCCTGATCCAGACTCCGTTTCCGGATCAATGGCGTGTGCTGCTCGTGCTCGATGCGCGCGCACAGGGGGCGCACGGCGACAGGGAGACGCAAGCCTTCGCCCAATTGCCTCCGTTTCCCGAGGCGCTCGCCGACCGGCTCTGCCGCCTCGTGCTGATGCAGCTCGTGCCCGGTCTCAAGGAAGCCGACATCGCCGCGTTCGGCACGGCGTTAACCCAGATTCAGGGCATCGTCGGCGGCCATTTTGCTGCAGCGCAAGGTGGAAGCCCGTGGACTTCTCCCGCGGTCGGCGCGCTGCTCGCGCGCGCGGCCGAGCTTGGCGCGACGGGCATCGGCCAGACTTCCTGGGGCCCTACGGGCTTCGGATTCGTTCCGTCAACCGATGTGGCAGACCGCCTCTATCATTCTTTAGTCGAAGAGGCTAAAGCGAGGGGCCTCGAAATCGCGGTCGTTCGCGGGCGCAATGCCGGCGCGGCGATCACGACCTTCTGAGGGTGCTGCCAAGGACCAAGAGCGGCAACGCCAGACGCGAACGGGAGAAGACTGAATGAGTGACGCCACGCCGATTCTGCACATGCTTTCGCCGCAGAAGCATATGAGCCCGTTCGACGTGAACATGGCCACCGACGCCGGCTACAAGGTGATCGTTCCCTACATCAACGTCACGCTCGAAGAGGTCACGCCGCTGGTGCAGGACGCCATCTTCTCGCGTCCGCCAGACTACGGCGTGCGCACCGGCGTGTTCATCGGCGGCAAGGACGCCATCCTGGCGCTCGACATGCTCGAAGCCGCGCGCAAGGCCCAGGTGCCGCCGTTCCAGCTCTCCGTATTCGCCGATCCGGCGGGCTCCTTCACCACTGCGGCGGCCATGGTCGCCTGCGTCGAGCGTGTGCTCAAGTTCAAGTTCGGCCGCGGATGGAAGGGCACGAAGGTTGCCGTGTTCGGCGCCACCGGCGTGGTCGGGTTCGCCTCGTCGATCATCACGGCGCTCGAGGGCGCGGACGTGCAGCTCGTCGCGCACCGCGGCGTCGACCGCGTCGTCAAGTCGGCCGCCGTCTCGAAGGAGCGCTTCGGCGTGGACCTCACGGCAGTTGCCGGCGAGACTGACGACCAGAAGCGCGAGATCATCGAGAATGCCGAGGTCATTTTCGCTGCGGCCGCCGCAGGCGTGCAGGTGATCTCCAAGGAGCAGAAGGAGTTCGCCAAAAACCTGCTCGTGGTCGCCGACGTCAACGCCGTGCCGCCGCCGGGCGTCGAGGGCATGGAGCTGTTCATGGACGGCGCGCAGCTTCCGGGCTGCAATGCACTCGGCGTCGGACCGCTCGCCATCGGCGACATCAAGTACAAGACCGAGTCCGGCCTCTTCAAGCAGATGATCGGATCGAAAGAGCCGCTGGCGCTCGACTTCCGTCACGCCTTCGCGCTGGCCCGCCAGCTCGTGGCTTGAGCGGCGAAGCTGTTCTCATCGCTGCCTTCTCCGCGCGGGCGCTCGCCGCGTCCGCGCGGCGTGCCGGTTACCGGCCGCTGGTCGTCGATTGCTTCGGAGATACGGATACCGTCGCCCTCGCGGAGGCGTCGCGCTGTCTGCCCGCGCGCGTGCAGGTGGGCTTTACCACGCGGCCTCTGCTAGCCGCGCTCGAAAGCCTCGAAGCAGAGGCGCCCTCGAAGCCGATCGGGCTGGTGCTCGGCGCCGGCTTCGAATGCAATCCGCGGCTCGTCGCCAAGCTCGGCGAGCGCTTCCCGCTGATCGGCAACGACGCCGAGACGATCCGGCGAGCGAAAGATCCGCAGCAGTTCTTCTCCATGCTCGACGACCTCGGCGTTCCGCATCCCGAGACGCGCCTCGATGCGCCGGATGATCCCGAGGGCTGGCTGATGAAACGCGTCGGCGGCAGCGGGGGGCTCCACATCCATCGCTGCCCGGCAAAGCCGCGTCCCGACAAGCGGCGCTATTTCCAACGGCGCGGCGATGGCGAGGCGATCTCCCTCATGGGTCTCGTCTCGGAAAAGAGCGCAGCGTTCGCCGCCAGCCGGCAATGGACGAGCCCGCTCGCGCGGCGGCCGTTCCGCTACGGGGGTGCGGCGGGATCGCTGCCGCTCGACGAGGATCTCGAGGCGCGCCTCATCGAGATGAGCCTCGCGGTCGCGGAAGCGCTCTCGCTCAGCGGCATCGTGTCGTTCGACTATCTCGTCCACGACGGCACGCCGGTGCTGCTCGAGGTCAACCCGCGCCCCGGCGCGACGCTCGACGTTTTCGACGACGCCCAAGGCACCTTGTTCAAGGCGCATGTCGAGGCGTCCCAAGGCGGCGACCCGGCGGCGCTTCTCGCGGCGGAATGGCATCCGCCCGTTGCCCGCGCCGCCGCCTTCCTCTACGCGGACCGCGGGCCGCTTACCGCGGGGAACGTGGCGTGGCCGGAGTGGGCCGCCGACCGGCCGCAGCCCGGCAGCGCCATCGGCGCCGGGCAGCCGCTCGCCACGGTGATCGTCGAGGGGGAGCGGCTCGAGGATGTCGAGGCGAGCTGCGTTCAACGCTTGGGGATGCTCGAAACTTTGCTGTATGACACTTCCAACCAACAAGGAGCTCGACAATGAGCAGCATTCTGAGCTTCGCGCCGAGCGTCAACGCGCGGGCTGCGAAACTGGTCGACGATCTCGCCGCCAACGCGGATGCACTGCGCTGCCGAGTGTCCACCGGGCAGGCCGGCGAGCGATGCATCGACCTCGGCGGCGGCGTGCCGGGCGGGCTCGAGGCCGGACGCCGGCTCGGCGAGATCTGCATGGGCGGCCTCGGTACCGTGACGCTCACCTCGTCGTCGGGACTCGAGCGCTGGCCGCTCGGCGTGGTCGTGCATTCGTCCAATCCGGTCGTGGCCTGCCTCGGCAGCCAGTATGCGGGCTGGACCATCACGGACGACGCAGGCTTCTTCGCGCTCGGCTCGGGGCCGGCGCGCGCGCTCTCGCGCGTCGAGGAGCTCTACAAGGAGCTCGGCTACGTCGACCATCACAACAAGGGCGCGCTCGTGATCGAGGGCGACAACCCGCCGCCGCCCGCCGTCGCCACCAAGGTTGCGCACGCCTGCGGGATCAACGTCGCGGACCTCACCGTGCTCTACGCGCCGACCGGCAGCCTCGCGGGCACGGTGCAGATCGCGGCGCGCGTGCTCGAAGTCGCGTTGCACAAGGCGCATTCGCTGCACTTCGACCTCGGCAATATCGTCGACGGCTATGGTGTGGCGCCCATCGCGCCGCCGATCCCGGACTTCGTCAAGGCGATGGGCCGCACCAACGACGCCATCATCTACGGCGGGCGCATCCAGCTTTTCGTGCGCGGCGGAGATGCGGAAGCCGAAAAGCTCGCCAACGCCCTGCCGTCGAACACCTGCTCGATCTACGGAAAGCCGTTCGCGGAGATCTTCGCCTCCGTGGGCGGCGACTTCTACAAGATCGATGCGTCGCTGTTCAGCCCGGCGGTGGTGACGGTCTCGAACCTCGATACGGGCTCGAGCTTCCATGCCGGCAAGCTTGCGCCCGACATCGTCGACGCGAGCTTCAGGTGATGCGGATGGTGCTTCGCCTCACCTCTTCCCGGAGGGGAGAGGTGAAAGATCGGCAGACCCGATGCGTGTGACATGAACAAGCCTGTCCCAACGAGCGGACTGAACGACGCGATGCCTTCCGGCCCGCAGATCGCGCTGTTCGTCGAGGACGGGTCGGGCGACTGGCATGCGCGTCGGCTCAGAAAGGCCATGGAGGCGCGCGGCGCGCGCGTCGTCACGACGACGCTCAGTGCGTGTGCGTTCGATACGTCCTGCCCGTGCGGCATGGACATTCCGGGCTTCGACGGTCTCCTGCCGGACGGCGCGTTCGTGCGCTCGGTCTCGACCGGGACGCTCGAGCAGATCACGTTCCGGCTCGGCATCCTGCATGCGCTGCGGGAGAGCGGCGTGCGCGTGTGGAACGAGGCCCGCGCCATCGAACGCTGCGTCGACAAATCGACGGCGACGTTCCTGTTTCAGAAGGCCGGCCTGCCGACACCGCCGACGCGCGTCGTCGAGACGCGTGCACGCGCGGAAGCCCATCTTGCCGCCGACGCCAGGCCGTTCGTTCTGAAACCGCTGTTCGGCAGCCAGGGCAACGGCGTACGCCGCGCGCAGGGGCCCGACGAGCTGCCGCCGCCGGAAGCCGTGGGCGACGTCTACTACATGCAGCATTACCTGCGCGCGCCCGATGCCACCCTGTTCGAGGACTGGCGCGTGTTCGTCTGTGCCGGGCGCGTGCTCTCCGCCATGGTGCGGCGCGGCAAGACCTGGATCACCAACGTGCACCAGGGCGCGGAGCCGGTCGCCCACGATCCCTGCGCCGACATGAGCCGGCTCGCGCTCGCGGCGGTGACTACCATCGGCGCCGACTATGCGGGAGTCGATCTGATCCGCGACGCGGATGGCCGGCTGATGGTGCTCGAGATCAACTCGAACCCGGCCTGGAAGGGGCTGCAGAGCGTGACCGCGGCGGACATCGCCGACATCCTCGCCGCCGATTTTCTTCAAGCTGTCACAAAGGCGCCCATCCCGTGACGGCACCCAGAGTACAGCGCTGGTCCCCCTCCCCCTTGTGTGGAGGGGTGTGAATGGCGTTTCCGCTCGCGCGCGCAACAATCGAAGATGCGTTTCTGGCTGCATGCCGCGCGGAGCTTTCGGCGCTGAAACCCGGCAACGTGCATGTCCACGGCGCCGGCCATGGCATGGATACGGAGCATTTCGAGCGGGCGGCCAGAGCGGCAGCGCCGTTCATCGTCGATTCGACGCGCAGCGTGGGGGCGCGCATTCTGGGCGCAGTCGGAGCCAGCGTCGCTGCCACCGGGCTCAACACCAACCTCGGCATCGTGCTGCTCGCAGCGCCGCTCGCCGCCGCGGCGGATGCGCGCGCGGGGGCCGACGATCTCAGAGCGCGCCTCGCTGCGGTGCTCGACGCGCTCGACCGCTCTGACGCGGATCAGGCCTTCCGGGCGATCGTGATCGCCAACCCGGCGGGGCTCGGGCGGGTCGCGGACGGAGACGTGGCGGGGCCGCCCAGCATGACGCTCAAGGAGGCCATGGCGCTCGCCGCCGACCGCGACCGCATCGCACGCGCCTATATCACCGTTTTCGATGACGTGTTCTCTTTCGCACTGCCTGAGCTTCAGGCAGCTCGCCGCGCTGCCGCAAATGAGAGCATGGCTATTACTGCGCTGCACATGAGTCTTCTTGCTTCGTTCCCTGACAGCCACATCGCGCGCAAGCATGGAGCCGATGTGGCGGCAGCCGTGCAACAGGAGGCCCGTGCGCTCGAGCCACTCTGGCGGCCCGCGCCGAACGCCGATACGTGGCCGCCGCTCGCCCGCCTCGACGCCAGCCTCAAAGCCCGAGGCCTAAACCCCGGAACCACAGCCGACTTCGTCGTCGCAACGCTTTTTGCCGAAATGCTCATTCATCGGAGTGCGACCACTGAACGCTCCTAGCCCCTTGTCGAAGTCACAATCCTAGGGCTATTAAGGGGCGGCGCTCAGCGCCGCTATCTGGCCAACCGGTACGGTGACATTCGCCACCGTTCGCTGCAACTGGGATAGCTTTTTCGGACTGCAGCCGGCCCTCACACCCCGGGCGGACGCTCCAAGCGATCGGACGCTAGTCGAACGCTCGGGGCGCGTTGGTTTTTGTTTTATCAAGGAAGGGAACCCCTGTAATGGCCAAGATCAATCGCGTACTGGTCGGCGAGTCGCTCGTCGGTGACGGCAACGAAGTCGCGCACATCGACCTTGTTATCGGACCGCGCGGCAGCGCTGCCGAGACCGCGTTCGTCAACGCGCTTTCCAACAACAAGGACGGCTTCACCACGCTGCTCGCGGTGATCGCGCCGAACCTGCCCTGCAAGCCGAACACCATCATGTTCAACAAGGTCACCATCAAGGACGCCCGCCAGGCTGTCCAGATGTTCGGCCCGGCCCAGTACGGTGTCGCCAAGGCCGTTCAGGACTCGGTTGCCGAGGGTGTGATTCCGGCCAACGAGGCTGACGACGTCTACGTTCTCGTCGGCGTGTTCATCCACTGGGAAGCGGCCGACGACGCCAAGATCCAGGATTACAACTACCGCGCCGTCAAGGAGGCCATCGCTCGCGCCGTCGCCGGCAAGCCGACGGCCGCCGAGGCCACTGCTCAGCGCAACTCGGTCGCCCATCCGTTCGGTGCGAAGACTTGAAGCGGAAACCGTCCACAGCAGGATAACGATGCCCCTCCATTGAAGGGGGGTCTGCTGCAGCGATTGGGAAGACTACTCTCCGGCCGTTGGAACGGCTGACGACTTCGGGTGGAATCTTCGCGATCCACTCGCAAGTGGACTGAAACTTCAGGGCCTGGCTGCTTCGTGCAGCCAGGCTTTTTTTCTTTGTGCTAGGCCGCGATCCTTTCGAGGTCGCGCTCGGAGATGTTGCCTCTGTGCAGAGCGGTGGCGACGAGCGCGCCCGCCGCGCCAATGACGCACAGCGCGTGGAGATCGTCCGCGTTGCGGACGCCGCCCGCCGCGTAAACATCGCGTCCGCCGGCGCGCGCGATGATGCGTTCGAGGCGCTCGATGTCAGGCCCTTCGCCACTTCCGACGCGCGCGAGCGTCATGACGATCAGGCGATCGGGCCAGAGTGCGGAGTCTTCGAGCAGCTCGGGCGGACCTAGAAACGTATCATTGCGAAAGTCGAGCGAGAGCAGCGCGCAAGATCCAATCCTTCGGCGACCAAATTCATAGTCGGAGAGCGACGTTAGCGATTCCGATCCAAGCACGTGACTTTTAATCATGGATCGTAGCCGCTGACTCTTAATCAGTGGGCTGCGGGCGTCGGCGGGCGCGGGGCCGGGCGTTCCGTCGTCGATCCAAAGCTCGGTGCCGGGCCAGGCCTCGGCGAGCCGACACTGCGTTGCGAGATCGGCGCCGCGGCCCTCGATGCCGTCGAGGTCGGCCACGTAGAGCGTCGGGAATGGAAACAGAGACCGCAAGCCCAGCGCTACCGCAACCGGGTCGGCGCTCGCCGCAAGGGGGGTGACCAGCGGACGATAGCTGGCACGGTCGCCGCGGCTGGCCGCCACCACCTCGCCACCGCGGATGTCGATAACCGGAATGACCTGCATGGGCTTCCTTCTCCTCGCCGGTGATGTATCACGAGGGCGCGAAGGAAAGGATTGCCCATGACGGTCAGGGCCGGTCTCGATGTCGGGGGAGCGCACCTCAAGGTGGCGCTGGTCGCGAGCGGGCGTCCCGTGGATGTGCGCCAGATCGCCTGCCCGCTGTGGCAGGGGCTCGACAAGCTCGATGCCGCGCTTGCCGAGGCGGCACCTCTGCTCGCGCGCGCGTCCAGCTTCGCCGTGACCATGACGGGCGAGCTGTCCGACCTGTTTACGGACCGCGAGACGGGCGTCGCAACGCTCGTTGGTCGGCTGACCAGGGAGCTGGGCGAGCAGGTACGCTTCTGGATGGGACCGCGCGGCTTCGGCACGGCAGACGACGCGCGGCGCCATCACGGCGACGTCGGCTCGACGAACTTCCTCGCCACCGCAACGCTGATCGGGCGCAAGGTCCCGGATGCGCTGCTCATCGATTTCGGATCGACCACGGCGGACGTGGTGCCGATCCGGGCGGGCGTGCCGGAGGCACGCGGGCTCACGGACGCCGAGCGGCAGGTTACGGGGGAGCTCGTCTATACGGGGCTCACGCGCACGGCCGTCATGGCGGTCGCGAGCGAGGCGCCGTTCCGCGGGCAGCGTGTGAGCCTGGCGCGCGAGTACCTGGCGACGATGGCGGATGCGCGCCGGATCCTCGGTGACGACCTCGCCGAGATCGACCAGCACGCAACGGCGGACGGCAAGGGAAAATCCCTCGGCGAGAGCGTCACGCGGCTCGCCAGGATGCTCGGCCGCGACGCGCGCGACGGGACGGCCGAGGATTGGCGCGCCGCGGCGGCGCATATCCGGGAGTTGCAGCTCCGATCGATCCATGACGGCGCGGCGCGGGTGCTGACGGCTGCTCCTCTGCCGCCCGATGCTCCGGTCGTCGCGGCCGGTATCGGCGCCGGGGAGGTCGGTGAGATCGCGCGGCGGCTCGGGCATACGGCGATCCGGTTCGGGACGCTCGTGGGCGCGCAGGACGCCGCGGAAGCCTGGGCGACCGCCTGTGCGCCGGCCGTTGCCGTGGCACTTCTGCTCGGCGCGAGCGCCTGAGCCTGCTGCGTTGCGAAACAAATCCTTTGCGCAGACGTTAAAAGTTTTCCTCTGATACGTGCGGCGGTCTGAAGCAGTCCGTCATGGACGTTTGCTAGACTCATCCCATAATCAAAATGAAAGCCTCAACAGGGGAGGCCCATGAAGACCACGCTCACGATCCTCGCAGCCGTCGTCATGCCCGGCGGGCTCATCGTCCTCGCGATCGCGCTGGCCACGTTCCTGGTTGCCCGCCACCGCGCCCGCTCGAAGGTGGCCGTCGCGCAAGTGCCGGCTTGAGGCAGCCCTCGCCTACTTCTTCAGCGCGGCACCGGCATCGCCGCTGCGGAACGAGCTGACGCGCTCCATCAGCCAGCCCCACGCCTCCAGCTCACGCGGGCCGGCCGTCTTTGAAATCGCAATCTTGAGATACTCGAGCTCGGCGTCGATCTTCTCCGGCGGCAGCATGGAAAGCCGCGTGGTGAGCACCGCCAGCTCCAGCACCGCCGCCTCCGCCCTGTTGTAGCCGCTCCAGACGGCATGGCTCGCGGTGTGCACGATGCGGCAGTGAAAGCGCGGGCGCTGCGCATCGTCGGTCACGCGCTCCACGGCCAGCTCCCAGTGGGACACCGCATCCTCGAGGCGGACGCCGGACACAACGTCGGCTGGAACCGTGGGCCAGTCGCGGCGGCCGGTGACGCAGCCGGCGAAGACGCGCACGTCGCCGGTGTGGCTCGCAACCGCATAGGGATTGGCCTTGAGGTTGTCGAGCGTGCGCGAGGGCTTGAACGGTGCGATGATCCAACCGTCGCCGTCCTCGATCAGGCCCAGGGGCGCGATGTGCGCGGCGCCCGTGGCGTCCGTCGTCGTTACGATGGTCTCGACGATGCGTGGCATGCGTTCCTCCGCCGGCGCGGCTATCGGGCCCTGGCGACGCCCCTACCATGCGCGGCGCCGACCGTCGAGCGTGCGGCGCGGCGGCGCTGCATCGGCATCCTGCGGGTGGTGCGCGCCGTCACAGCGAGCAGGTCGGACAGTGCCTTCTCATCACCGGGACCGAGCACGCGCCAGGCAAGGTCGGCGCGCTCGACGATGGCGGGAAACACGGGGTCGACGATGCCCTGGCGCGCCAGCGTCTTGGCGGAGGCCGTGCGGCGCACGGAGCGCGACTTGACCAGCACCAGCTCGACACCTCCCAGCCGCTCGGCGAGGCGGGCGGCGAGGCCGTCGGAGGTGATGGACCAATCGCGCGGGATCAGGCGGTCTCCGGCGCAGAGGGCCGCCGGCAGCCAGACCGGAACGCGCTGGCTACTCCACGCGCGCGCGATGCCGACCAGCGTCTCCGCCGCGAGCAGCCGCGGCTCGAGCGCGATCATGGCGTCTGCCATCTGATGCATGGCGAGCAGCGCCATGTCGTGGGCAGCCTCGTCGGAGAAGCCGAGGGCCTGCTGCGTCTCGCGCACGGCATCGGCGAAGGCGCCGCCGCCCGGCACCACGACGACAGGGCGGCGCGCACGTGCAACGAGGGCGAGCAGCGTGCGGAGGCGCCCGCTCGCGGCGAGGCTGCCGCCGAGCTTGAGCACGACGGGAGTCATCCGCGCACGCGATAGATCTCGACGCCGCGCACGGGGCCGCGCTCGAGCTTCTCGATGCGGATGCGCATGGCATCGATGCGAGGATCCTTGAGCACGCGCTCGGCAATGGCCTCGGCCAAGGTCTCGATGAGGTTGATGTGGCCAGTGGCTGTGATGGCGTTCACCGCATCGATGATGTCGGTGTAGGAGGGCACAGTCGCCATGTCGTCGCGTGCGGCGCGGACGTGCGGCGCGAGATAGGCATCGACCGTAAGGCGTATCTTCTGCGTGATGCCCTTCTCCTCGGCATAGACGCCGATGTTGCAGTCGATGACCCAGCCCTTGAGGAAGATGGCGTCGCGGCCGAGGGTCTCCGGCGCCCCGGCGGTCGTGGGCGCCTCGCCCGGGCGCGATGATCGCGTTGCGCTCATGGCGTGGTTTCCAGCGTCGGCCATTCCCCTTCTCCTTGCGGGGAGTGGTCATGTGTGGAGGGAGCCCTGAACGCCGGCGTTTGAGATTCCCCCCCTCCCGGCCTCCCCCACAAGGGGGGAGAAGGAGCGGGAGCTTGTCTCGACGCTTGCGGAATTGCGTCGCGTACGGCGGCGAGGGCTGCGGTATCGAGCGTGCTCCGCCGGTCCGATGCGCGGCAGAGGGCGCCGCGGAAGCCCAGCACGTCGGGCGCGAGCGCAAGGAGCTCGGGGATATGCGCAAGGCGCAGCGAGCCCGCTAACCCTGCGAAAAGGCCGGCCTCGTGGGCCGCGGCGACGAACGCGCGCAGCGCATCGGGCGTGCGATGATCGAGCAGCGTGCGGCCGTCCTTTGAGGCCGTGTCGAGCATGACGCCCCGGAAGCCAGCCTCGCCGAGCAGCGGCACGAGCGCGAGATCGAGCGGCGCGTCGGCCATCAGCACGGCGACGAGCGGCGTGCGCTGAGCAATGTGCCGGCCCAGATGGCGGATGGTCGCGTGCGGATCGCCGCCGGGGAACAGGCCGACCTTGACGATGTCGCAGCCGCTCGTGGCCATGGCACGCGCTGCCGCCACGACCGGCTCCGGCTCAGCCGGGAGATCGCCAACGGTGGCGCTCACCAGAATGTGGGCGGGAACGGCCTTGCGTATGCGCGATACGACATCGACGGGAAGCGCGCCGAGCGCGCCCGAGGCGGGGTTCTTGGCGTCGATAATGTCGGCGCTTCCCGCGGCGGCGAGGCGCGCCTCCGCCTCCGACGCCACGCTGGCCAGAAGGCGGACGAACCGATGCGCCGCCATCGTCATCTCGTCATCACCATGTGAGGAAGCTCAAGTCTCTCGGGACTCAGGTCTCGTGAAATATGCGCCCTTGCTCTGCCCGAACGGCTTCGCGGTCGGTCCGCTCGGCGGTGGACAGGCGCACTGTTTCGTCCTGGACGATAGTCGCATTTGCGCCCCCCATGCGCAAGATGCGGGTGCCCAGCATCACGGCCTCGGTGCGATCATGGGTAATGAAGATCACCGTCGTGGGGCGCCGGTTCCAGAGGCCGATCAGAAGCTCGCGCAGGCCCTGGGCCGTGGGGTCGTCGAGCGAGACGAAGGGCTCATCCATGAGCAGCACGTCCGGCTCGGTGATGAAGCCGCGGGCCAGGGCCGCACGCCGCTGCATGCCGAGCGAGAGCCGCTCGGGGTACTGCGAGCCGAAGCCTTCGAGGCCGACTTGACGCAGCATGTCGTCGATCTGCGCGTGGCGGGGGTCGCCGTCAGGAAGCGCGAGCGCAATGTTCTCGTAGACCGTGCGCCACGGCAGCAGGCGCGGTGCCTGAAAAATGTAGCCGAGCTTGGTGTCGCGCCCCCCGAGCAGGATCTCGCCCTCGAAGTCTCCGTCGAGCCCGGCGACGATGTTGAGCAGCGTCGACTTCCCGCAACCCGACGGCCCCGTGATGACCACGAACGAGCGGGGCTCGATGTCGATGGCGATGTCCTGCAGCACGGGATGCGCGTCGCGTCCGGCCACGGCCGGAAAGACTTTCCTGGCGACGTGAATCTTCAGCCCGCCGTCTGCCACGCCGTTATGCCGCTCGGCTACCTCCGCCATCTGTTCACCCGCGCAGCGATGGGTTGGATGATGCCGAACTCGATAAGCTGAACGACCATGATGAAGGCCAGGGCGTATGCGAGAATCATCGTCACGTCGAACATCTGGAAATACGTGCCGAGCTGAAAGCCCACACCGTTGGAACGGCCCAGCAGCTCTACTACGAGGACGATCTTCCACACGAGCGAGAGGCCGGTGCGGGCGGCGGCAAGGAAGAACGGCGCGAGCTGGGGCAGGATGACGTGGCGCAGCGTCTTCCATCTGCCGAACCGATACATGTGCGCCATCTCGGCCAGATCGCGGGACAGGGCGCGTGCGCCCTCGCGTACGGTGACCGCGACGTTGGGGAGCTTGTTCACGGCGACAGCGATGATGGCTGCGACCTCCGTGCGGCCGAACCAGACGTAGCAGAGGATGATGACGACGAGAGCGGGGAGGTTGAGAAACAGGATCAGCCAGCTATCGAAGAACTGATCGATGCGTCCGTTACGACCCATGGCGATGCCGATGGCGGAGCCGATGGCCATGGCGAAGACGAAGGCGAACGCCACGCGAAAGAGCGTCATGCCGATGTGATAGAGGAGCTGGCCGCTTGCGAGCTCGCGCATCATGGCGGCGAAAACCGTGGTCGGCGTCGGCAGGTGGCGATGCTGTAGGAGCAGCGCCACCACCTCCCAGAACAGGAGGAAGCCCAACAGCGAGCCCACGCCCCAGGCGACGCGCGTGTACCAGGGCTGGTCGATGCTGGCGCGCAGGACGGGGTTAGGACGCTGCATCGTGAAACAGCTTGGCGTCGAATTGCGTACCGTATCCCATAAGCTCGGCGTCTCCGGCGGCCACGAGCAGCTGCATCAGCTTGCGGGCGGACAATAGCTCCGCCTGCCCCCATGGCTTGGGAATACCCTCGCGGTAGGCAGCGATGATAGCGCGGAACTCTGCGTCGGTGCCCGGCATGATCAGCGGGCGCAGGCGTTCCCAGGCGGCATCGTCGGTGGCCAGCACGTCGTTGGCGTCGTCGACGATCTTGAGCAGCATCGCGACATCTCGTCGGTGCGCGGCCTCGTAGTCCTCCTTCCAGATGAAGCCCACGAGCGCCGGCACGGGATCAATTTCCATTCTCCTCATGATATCGTTCACAGTGAGAATCTCGCGGAATCCGCTGCCGGTCAGACGTGCTGCATAGGGCCAGAAGTTGAGGACGGCATCGATGCGGCCGGAGCGGATCTCTTCCGTGAGCAGCGGCGGGGCACCGAAGGACGGGCGCGCGAAACTCGCGACGTCGCGGCCGAGCGTGTGCCTCGTGTAGGCGCGCAGCAGGATCCAGCTCTTATCTATTGCCGATCCGGCGACGCCCAGCGTCTTGCCTTCGAGGTCGGCGACGCCGTTGATGCCGCTGTCCTCCGGCACGACCAGCGAACCCAACGCCGAAGAATAGGGTGAAAACCTGAGCTTCTCGCCGAGCGCGCGCTGGCGCATGGCCCAGGTCCAGTCGGAGACGATCACGTCCGCCCCATTGGCGAGCAGGGCGACCGGCCCCGCCTGATTGGAGGCGACATCAACCACCTCGATCTCAAGGCCGGCCTTCTTGTCGAACCCGAGCGCGCGGATGGTCTCGATAACCCACGAAAGCGATCCGTACTTCACCGACGCGAGGCGCATCGGCGCGTCGGCCGCGCGCAGCAGCCGCCCCGGCACCGCGGCCGCGCCAAGTGCGGCCCCCGTGCCTACCATGAGCCGGCGGCGATCGATCATTTTGCCTTGTCCTCCGCCAGAAGCCGGTTCTTCACAAGCCAGCGGACGCCGTGCATCCAGGATTCGTCCGTGTTGCCCTGAATGAGCACGCTCGAATTCTTGACGAGCTTGCTTTGGGCGACATCGACGATAGCCACGGTAAGGCTCAGGTGGGTTTCCGAGATCTTGTCAATCAGGCTCGTCATGACGAGGTCCGCCTTGGCCTTGCCGGCAATGTCCACCTCGCAGCCATTGCATTCGTAGATCGGCTGGGCGGCCGTGATCTCCGCGGAGAGGGGCGTAAGGTCCACGAGCTCATAGCGGCCGCTGGCCGAAAGCAGCTTCTTGAACTCGGCCTGAGCCAGGGAAAGACGGCTTTGTTCTTCGGGACTTGGTCCCGTTACGCCGCGGAAAAAATCCTCCTCCGTTCTCGGCATCGACATGTCGATCGGGAAAATTGCCAGCCTTTCGGCGGCGCCGGCGGCGACCGGACCCGCTAGCGTCGCCACCATCAATACTGTCAGCCAAGCCGCCACTCGACCACGTTTCATCTCAACCTGTCCGTCGTCCCAAAACGCGGAGTGCTTACACTATAACGTGCGTTCGGTGCACATAGATTTGCACGCCCAATGTCGGCGCGTGCAGCTTCACAGGCTGTAACAAAACCGAGAGGGCTACTTTCCGTGAACTTGACAATTGGCAATTCGATGCGATGTTCCGGGGGAACATGTTACAATATACCCGGAAGTCCGGCGTGGCCGGACTATCCGCCGGGAGGAGAACGCTATGAGCTTTTCTGCTGGGCCGGGGCGTCGGCCCGCCCGGTCTGTTTCATGTCGTCCGCGCGGCACCGTCCCTAGGGGATTTTCCCTCCTTGCCGCGGTTTTTGTCCTGCTCATGCCATCGGTTGCAGCGCGGGCACAGGACACAGCGCCCGCTGAGACACCCCCTGCCCCCGCGGCCGCGCCCGCCGATACCGACGAGGGCGCCGCCGACAAGGACGTGCTCAAGATCCGAATTCTGATGGCGCGCGAGATCCGCGAGGGCCGCCTGCCGCCGCTGTCGCTGCTCGACATCCCGCCTCCCGACGACGGCATCGCGGGGGCGAAGCTCGCGATCTCCGATAACAATACGACGGGGCGGTTCCTCAAGCAGGAATTCATCCTCGACGTGGTCGAGAACGCCGATCCGGCGCAGCTCATCGCGGAGGTGACAAAGCATATCGACGCGGGCGTCGCCTATGTGGTGGTCGATGCCTCCGCCGAGACCCTGCTCAAGCTCTCGGACACGCTCAAGGACAAGGACGCCGTGCTCTTCAACGCGTCCGCGCCGGACGAGACGCTGCGCGAGGAGCAGTGCCGGCTCAACGTCAAGCACACCGCCCCCTCGCGGACCATGCTGGCGGACGCGCTCGCCCAGTACATGGCGTGGAAACAGTGGCGCAACTGGGTGCTCGTGATCGGCCCTGCTCCCGAGGACAAGCTCTACGCCGATGCGATCCGGCGGGCGGCCAAGCGCTTCGGCCTGAAGATCGTGGAGGAGCGCGTGTTCGACTACGATCCCGGCAGCCGGCGTGCCGACGGCGGGTTCGAGCAGGTCCAGCAACAGATTCCGAGCTTCATGCAGGGCCTGCCCGAGCACGACGTGGTGGTGGTTGCGGACGAGGGCGAGCTGTTCGGCGAGTACTTCCCCTACCGGACGTGGGTCTCGCGGCCGGTGATCGGCACGGCGGGCCTGTTCGCAACCCCCTGGCACCCCGCCATCGAGCTCTGGGGAGGAACGCAATTTCAAAATCGTTTCAAACGCTTAGCTGGGCGCGTGATGCGGCCGCTCGACTACAATGCCTGGACAGCCGTGCGCTCCGTCGGCGAGGCCGCGACGCGCAAGTCCAGCGCCGATCCCAAGGTGCTGATCCCCTACATGCGCTCCCCCGAGTTCGAGCTTGCGGCCTTCAAGGGGCAAAAGGTCACCTATCGCGCGTGGAACGGCCAGCTTCGCCAACCCATCCTGGTCGCGACAGCCAAGATCCTGGTCACGGTCTCGCCCCAGCCGGGATTCCTGCATCAGTTGACCGAGCTCGACACGCTCGGCGTCGATCGGCCGGAATCGAAATGCACCGCCTTCAAGAATTGATGCGAGCGAACGACCAAGGAGCTTCGACGTGACAAGACAACGGCACGGCCTCGTTTTCGCACTGGCTGCCCCGCTGCTGCTGGCGCTCACCGCCTCCCAGGCATTGGCCTACAAGGTGTTCGTCTCGAACGAAAAGGACAACACCATCTCCGTCATCGACAGCGAGACGCTCGAGGTGGTGCATACCATCAAGACCGGAAACCGCCCACGCGGAATCATCCTCGCCAACGAGGGCAAGTGGGTCATCGTGTGCGCAAGCGACGATCACAAGATGCAGGTGTTCGACACGCAGACCTACGAGTATGTGAAGGATCTGCCGTCGGGACCTGATCCCGAGTTGCCGATCCTGCACACTTCCGGCAACCCGCTCTACGTCTCCAACGAGGATGACAACCTGGTCACCGTGGTCGACATCTTCAAAGGCACCATCGTCACCGACATCCCCGTCGGTGTGGAGCCTGAAGGCATGGGCATGAGTCCGGACGGAAAGATCCTGGTCAATACCTCCGAGACGACCAACATGGCGCATTTCATCGATGCGCATACCTACAAGAACATCGACAACGTGCTCGTCGACAACCGGCCGCGCGTCGCCGAGTTCACCTCCGACGGAAAGCAGGTCTGGGTGAGCGCGGAGATCGGCGGCACCGTGACCGTGATCGAGTCCGAAACACGCAAGGTGCTCGGCAAGATCAACTTCGAGATCCAGGGCATCACCAAGGACGCGATCCAGCCGGTCGGCGTGCGCATCACGAAGGACGCAAAGACGGCGTTCATCGCGCTCGGCCCGGCCAACCGCGTGGCGGTGGTGAACGTCGGAACGCGCGAGGTCGAGAAGTACCTGCTGGTCGGCCAACGCGTTTGGAATCTCGGCTTCACGCCAGATGAAAAGCTGCTCTTTACCACCAACGGCACCTCGAACGACGTGTCCGTCATCGACGTTGCGAGCCAGAAGGTGACGAAGTCCATCAAGGTCGGCCGCTACCCCTGGGGCGTTGTCGTGGCTCCCCACTGACCGAGGCATACTGAGTGGAAATGCGGGATATTCTTCTTGTGGCCGTGCAAGGCTACCCGTCCAACATCAAGTCGACTGGCAAGCCGAGGTGCGCGATAGTGGCCCATCAACGCTCCGGCCTCGCGCACCGCGCGAGCATCGGGCTCATCGGAAAGCTCGGAACTCCGTGACCAACGCCATGCCACATCCGCAGGGCTCAGCCTCGTCTCAGCCGGACGCGCTCGTCGTCACGGGCGTGAGCCACAGCTTCGGCGAGAAGCTGGTGCTGGACAATGTCTCGCTCACGGTGCCGCGCGGGACGTTCGCGGTGCTGCTCGGCCTCAA
>NZ_JADZBI010000255.1 GCF_020852195.1 Hyphomicrobium sp.
AGCTTTTTGAAAAGCACTTTGCTCCCCCTCGTCAGGCCGGTGGGTCGTTCCAGACAGATTCTTTCCCCGTCGCCCTGTAGAGCCTTCAGGGCATGTGCGACATTCAATTCGGATACTGCTCAGTTCAGAACCGCCCCGGTCTGTCAGAAAAAGATTACCGTTCCCAAGGCATTGACAATCAATCCATTCTTTCCAAGGAAATTCACAAAGATGTCCTCCGGCACAAACCGCCACAAATCGTACCGGTAACCATCGACCACCATCCGGTGGACGATCAATCCTGGAACTGTGTAGATTGAAACGGTGCATTTCTCCAGTTTTGGTGTGCCGATACCAGCGCGGGAAACGCAGGGCTGGAACATGCAGTGTTGCATTGGGTGGAGGCGTTTCTCCCCTGCGTACGGTGCGAAAATCAGGTGGAGAACAAAACCTATCCACATTGAGGAGGGCGGCCAGACGTGGTTCAAATCGTTGAAATTCCGCCGGATTCTCGCAGGGCACCAGACCACGAGCTTGATCCGAACGTTTAAACCAATGATCCAAACCACAGACAACATGTGGTGTGCCACGCCGATCGGTATAAAGGCTACCTGGGCCAAATGGAGCAATGAGTTGTCCAATCCGTATCTGTTTGTCACCCACGCCTGTTATCTCCTAACATTGCCTGGACTGCTACCTAAAGCATAGCCCTGAGTAATATCCAGCTCAGCACTTCCATCCACTTGGCGCATACTGCTCGCTACCACAACGCCTCGTTCCCTCTGAAGAGGAGTCGCGAACTGTCCCGGCCATAGCATGAGATATTCTCCTTCGACGCTCGGTGGAAAATGCTCCCATTCCTGCGGATTCTCCGCCCATTTATTTTTCAGCTCCGAACAGAATCTCTCAAGCTCTTGCAGCGATTTTTCAATTTCCTCTGGAACCTGAACCGCTTCGCAACGTTCCTGTAGCAACCCATAGCCCGCATTCACAGCATCTTCGTATGGGGCAAAATTTTGAACCTCGGCATTGGAGTGCTGACGTGCCCAAGCTATGAGGGCGCCAGGAAGCGCACGTTGAATCGCAGATAGAGCGAAAGGCGTAGCCGAAGTAGGCTCTACCCGTTCGTAAAGCCTCCGATGATAACTATGAAATTGCTCGAAATGAGATCGATCACGGCTTTTGGAGGGATTGTAGATCATCATAATCAAACCCGCGCGCTCCCACCAGCGACGTCCAACACGACCGGTGACTTGGATGTATTGAGCAGTGGTTTTAGGCTGTCCCACCACGCCCATGAGCGAAAGTCGGTCGATATCGACACCGACTTCGATGATATTGGAGGCAAGGCAGGCATCGAGTGCCTTGTTGTCTGATTCGGAGTAGATTGTGGACAACCGATCCATCATTTCTACAATTTCGGCTTGAGAAAGGCGGCTGGTAAGTTCTTCAACAGTCCTGAGGTTTCGCCGCGCCTGTGGAGGAAAGTCCTCGCGGTTGAACATGAACTTGAGCCTGGAGCGAATATCTGAATCAAAGAGTGTTCTGGCCCCGCCAAGTTCTCGGATGCTGTTATAAAAAACCAGCAGTGACCACCAAGGGTCCCGGCGGTCAGGAAGTAAGGAAAATGGACGAAAGAGCACTGTCGAAAAGGCCCGTACCTGTGTCGTCAGTATGGAACCGTAGTCATTGGCATGAATGCCAAGATAAAGGCGTCCGTTGTCCAAGCTGCCATCTCCTCGGCGTGCATAGGTGCCAAAGAAGGAATCACCCATCAAAAGACCCGGACTTGGGAACAACTGCGTATGGGTGCGGGCATAAAGGGCCTTCACCTGGTTATCAGCGCCCCTGATGGTTGCTGTTGAAGCAATCAGCTTGGGCTTGAGCCAGCGGTTGCCAATCTGACGAGAGCAGAGCCGCTCGAAAATTCCTTCGTACAATGCATACATGGTACCCAGTGGGCCAGATATGAGGTGCAACTCATCCTGAATTATCAATCCCGGCGGCATATGTTCCTGATGTGGTTC
>NZ_JADZBI010000006.1 GCF_020852195.1 Hyphomicrobium sp.
GATCTGGCCGGAATGATCGGTCGCTTGGGCGCCGCCGCAGCGCTCACTCCGCCGATGCCATACCGACTGGTAAAGTTGGCTGAGAGTCATTGGTAACCAAGACAAGTCATATCCATAATCGGTTGGAGCCTGCCACGACCGGCCAAGACAGCAGAATCCGGACCAGACGCATCTTATAGGTCCCGCATGCCGGCTCGCCCATTCGTCCGGCCGACTCATGACAAATGACACCTTGTACGCATGGCCTGTTCGACCAGATCCACGGGCACGACGTAGTCGCTCTGATAGGCGATACCCGTCGCATTGGCGACCGGCTCGCCGAGCACGAACACCATTTCCTGGCCCAGGGCCTGTGCCAGATTCGCGAATACCAGATACGGCACATCGACGCTGTCATCGCGGAAACTCAGCATCAGGGTCGTCGCCTCCCGTGGTGCGAAGAGGATGTTGGTCATGCCCGCGCCACTGGGGCCGACAATCATTGCCGCTTCGGAAAAGACGCGCACCTGTTCCTCGAAGGAAAGTTTCTCCGGGTAGACGACCTCAAAACCCTCGCGTTCAAAGAACGCCATGATCTCCGGTTCATTGATCAGTTCGCGGTATTTGGCCCCGCGCCGCGGCACATAAATGCGACGTGACGCCGTCCCTGCGGGAGCCATGAGCGGCGCGAACACGCGGCGCAAGAAGTCGATCGCGGCGGGGGGGATAATCACGTCGTCGTCGAATACCCGGGCGCCGGGACGATACTCGAAAGGCGTCTTCACCAGGCTGGAAGGCACCACCAGCTTGCGCAGCGCATGGCACCGGCCGGATTCGAGCTCGACCAGGGGACGACGCTTGAGGGTGATCCGTTCGAGCGCCGCGATAAGGTTCGGGTGCAATCCGGCATCGATCAGGAGCGGCAGGTGGTCGTATTCAGGGTATCGGTCCAGGACCGACAATCGTGGCAGATATTCCAGCAGCCAGTGGTAATAATTCGTGCTGCCCTTTCCGGCAAGCCAGATTCCCTCTTCCACCCGCGCTTCACCCTGCCGTGCGCCATGAAGCAGGACGCGGTCATCGAGCCGTTGGTAAATCAGATGATCCGCGATCTGCACGCGCTCAGGCGGGAAGTCCAGCGCCTGAGCGTGGATCGCCTGCGTTCCTCCATCGGCCAGGATCAGCCCATGCCCGCCGATGACCGAAACGTCGTGGAGTTCGGCGAGCCAGGTTGCCGGCGTGGTCGTCGCCGTCTCGGCCGGCTTGTCCGCCGCGCCGAAGATCGTGGCCCCCCGAACGGATAATGGCTTGGGCTGCTCCACCACCTCGCAACGGGCGCCGTGCCTTGCGCACCAGTCCCGTGTCGAAACGAGAGGAATATAGGGCAGCACCAGCGAGCGCTTCGCTTGCGCCGCGTGCGCCATCCACCGGAAGCACTCGGCATGGGCTGCAAAGACCCCGTCGTTGTCGTAGAGCCTGTGCCGGTTGCGCCGAATCTCCTCGCCGATCCGCGCGCGCAATTCCTTGTCCTGCCCGAAACACAGAGCCAGTTCGATGAACCCCTCCACCGTGTCGGCGATGCAGCCTTCGACGCCCATCAGCGTGTAGTAGGCCCGGGCGATATGCGGGCGCGCCGCCCCGGTGAGCCAGCTCACGATGGGCGTGCCGGTGGCGAGGACGATATGAGCGGTTGTCGCGCCGCCGTGATGAAAGGAATCGAGCACGACATCCACGCTCTTGATGAGCGAGGCAAAGCGGGCTTTCTGGCCGATCCAGGGCAGGAAAATCACCCGCTCGAACACATCGGGCAGTTTGCGCGCCAGCCGCTCGGCCAGGCGATCACGCCAGACCGAACGGTCATGGTCCTCGATCAGCACAATGCGGGAATCCGCATCACGACGCAGGATTTCACCGAAAGCGGCATCCATGTCCGGATGGATTTTCTGCAGCTTCATTGGGCAGAGGTAGAGGGGGCCCGTGGCCGGCAAGCCAAACGAAGCACGATCCGCTTGCACATTGTCAAAGTCGGGCGGCGAAAGATACATGAACAGCGTCGGCAGGCAGATCAACCGCTCCGTATAGCCTTCCTGTCCGTGCTGCGGCTCCATCAGCGCGCTGGAGACGAAGTAGTCGATATTGGGGATGCCCGTCGTCGCCGAATGGCCGTGCAGCACGCACTGCACGCGCCCCAGCCGCGAGAAGGCGAGCATATAAGTAAACGGGTCCATGCCGATTTCCGGATAGACGAGGATGTCCGGCTCCGCCTCGGCTATCGCACGGCGCGCCTCGTCGAGCGAATCGGCCGCCAGGCGCACATGGCCGGCGCAGGCGCGGGCCATGTCGGTGAATACTTCATCTTCTTCGGCGCCGATGCTGAACAGCAACACCTCGAACCCGGGCAGGCCACACAGATGCTTGATGACGGGATTGAAGAAATTGCCGACCGAATGGTTGTAGAGGTAGCGCGAAACAAAGGCGATGCGGATGCGCTCGCGCGGCGCCCGCGCCTGCGTGACATGGGGCGCGACGCAGGCGAGCGAGGGGCGGGCCTGGATGTAGAGGGCGGCCACGCGTCGCTGCAGCTCACAATCATTCAGTCCGTGGTAGGCGAGGTAGAAGCCGGTGTTAGGGCACTCCAGCACCTCCCGCTCGGAGAACACCGGCCCGCTCGCCTGCAGCGCCTCCAGTTCGCTGGCCATGCGCGCGCGTGCCTCGCGTATCTGCGCGGTGGATTCCATGAAGGGCGGCAGCAAGGTCGCCTCGTGCAGGCGCAGGATGTCCCAGCCCGTCAGCTCGTGGGCGCGGCGCAGCCAGATAAGGGCCTGCTCCAGATCACCGACA
>NZ_JADZBI010000256.1 GCF_020852195.1 Hyphomicrobium sp.
GTATTGAATTACTTAAAAATGACGAGCAGGTCCGAAAAGCTTTCCGACTTGCCAATCTCGCCATGCTTCTCCAGCAGATCTCGACAAAGCGGTTATCCAGACGCCCACTTGGCTGGAATCCTGTCATTAGGCGCGTCAATCCGGAGGGGAATCATCGGTCGCCATGGGACATTTATGAGGAGAATCAGGAAGGAAATAACATAGGCTCATGGCGTGCTTTCCAGATTGCGTTCCTCTTGATGTCGCTTCAGGGCGCAGCCGATGTGCATTCCGCAGACCGCGAGATAGTGGATTTGATCTGGTTTCCCACAGGTGGCGGCAAGACCGAAGCCTATCTGGGAGTCACAGCATTCTACATCCTCCACGAACGCCTGTTGATGGACGGCCGTGAAGGACCGCAGAGGGACGGCACCAATGTACTGATGCGCTATACTTTGAGGATGCTTACCACTCAGCAGTTTCAGCGGGCAGCAAGTCTTGTCTGCGCGATGGAGTTCCTGCGCCGCAATTCACTGAAGCAGGGCATGGGAATCATTCCTGGGAGGCGCTTCTCGTTGGGCTTATGGATTGGTGGCGACGGTTCACCCAATAAGATCGAGGGTACAGGCGGTGCAAGAGAAAAATTAAACGCGTTCCGAAGGGGTGGGATTCACGGAAATCCTCTTGTTTTGACAGAGTGTCCTTGGTGCCGTGCGGAAATTGGACGATATGAAGGTCCGAGACCCGCAGTCACACCTCGATTTACTGAGACCACATGGAATAGCGCTCGGATGAAGGGAATCACTGATCACCAGACAGAAGGTCCGTTACTGCACTGTTCCGATGCCAGCTGTGAATTTGGTCGTGAACAGTGGCAGAATTGGCTCCCAGTCGAGGTTATTGACGAGAGGATTTATAAGAGTCCTCCCTCCCTCGTCATAGCCACTGCTGACAAACTCGCGATGATTGCATATCGGCCTGCAGCAGGCGCACTGTTCGGACGGAGATTTGTGAATGGTGAACCAC
>NZ_JADZBI010000007.1 GCF_020852195.1 Hyphomicrobium sp.
AGGCCGCCGATCAGCACGGTCAGCTCGGGTGCCGTCAGCGTCAGCAACTGCGCCTTGTCGATCAGGGCCACCTCGGCGGGCACCTTGAGCGTCGCGGTTTGGTAGTTGCGGAAGCCGTCCGCCAGGGGCTCCATGACATCGAAGGTGTGCACGTCGGTCTGCTCCTGCGAGGCGTCGGTGCGGCCGGGCGCGAACGGCACCGTCACCTCATGGCCGGCCGCGCGCGCCGCTTGCTCGACGCCGGCGTTGCCGGCCAGCACGATCAGGTCGGCCAGCGAGACCTTCTTGTCGCCGTCCGCAGCCTTGTTGAACGCGGAGCGGATCCCGCCCAGCACGGCGAGCACTTTGGCAAGCTGCAGCGGCTGGTTGACCTCCCAGTCCTTCTGCGGCGCGAGGCGGACGCGCGCACCGTTGGCGCCGCCGCGCTTGTCGCCGCCGCGGAAGGTGGAGGCCGACGCCCAGGCGGTGCCGACCAGCTCGGAGACGGTGAGGCCCGAGGCCAGCACCTTGGCCTTGAGGGCGGCGATGTCCGCGTCATCGATCAGCGGATGATCGACGGCGGGCACCGGGTCCTGCCAGATCAGCTCCTCCTTCGGCACCTCGGGGCCTAGATAGCGCGAGCGCGGGCCCAGATCGCGATGGGTCAGTTTGAACCAGGCGCGGGCGAAAGCCTCGGCGAAGGCCTGCGGGTTCTCCAGGAAGCGGCGCGAGATCTTCTCGTAGACCGGGTCGAAACGCAGCGACAGGTCGGTCGTCAGCATGGTCGGCTTGCGCTTCTTCGAGGGATCGTGGGCGTCGGGGATGACGGCCTCGGCATCCTTGGCCTCCCACTGGATGGCGCCGCCGGGGCTGCGGGTCTGCACCCATTCGAACTTGAACAGGTTCTCGAAGAAGAAGTTGCTCCACTGCGCCGGCGTCTGCGTCCAGATGACCTCGAGGCCGCTGCCGACGGCGTCGGCGCCGTGCCCTGTGCCGAAGTCGCTGGCCCAGCCCAGGCCCTGTGCCTCGAGATCCGCGCCCTCCGGGTCCGGCCCCTTGTGCGACCCCGGTGCGGCGCCATGCGTCTTGCCGAAGGTGTGGCCGCCGCCGATCAGCGCCACGGTCTCCTCGTCGTTCATCGCCATGCGCTTGAAGGTCTCGCGGATGAAAGCAGCCGCGGAAAGCGGGTCGCCGTTGGCGTTCGGGCCTTCCGGGTTGACGTAGATCAGGCCCATTTCGGTGGCGCTGAGCGGGGCGTCGAACGCTTCCAGTGGCCGATGCGTCTCCCACGCGACCTCGGAGCCCCAGTTGACGTCGAGATCCGGCTCCCAGGTATCTGCGCGGCCGGCGCCGAAGCCGAAGGTGCGGAAGCCCATGGTCTCCAGCGCGACGTTGCCAGTGAGGATCAGAAGGTCGGCCCAGGAGATCTTCTGCCCGTATTTCTGCTTGATCGGCCACAGCAGGCGACGCGACTTGTCGATGTTCACGTTGTCCGGCCAGCTATTGAGCGGGGCGAAGCGCTGCTGGCCGCGACCACCACCGCCACGGCCGTCGCTCAAGCGGTAGGTGCCGGCGGCGTGCCAGGACATGCGGATGAACTGCGGACCGTAGTGGCCGAAATCCGCAGGCCACCAGTCCTGGGAGTCCGTCATCAGCTTGCGCAGGTCGTTCTTCAGCGCCTCGTAGTCGAGCTTCTCGAACTCCTCGCGGTAGTTGAACGCCCGGCCCAGCGGATCAGATTTGGACGAGTGCTGGTTCAAGAGATCGACAGGAAGCTGATGCGGCCACCAGTCCTTGTTCGACCTCGGCCCGACGTTCGAGTGCGCGACCGGGCATTTGCCCGGGCCTTTGTCCTCGGTCTTTGCATCCATGCTCTCTCTCCGATCCTGTCCGATAAGGTGTGCCGGTTGCTCTGCGTGCGCCGTTTCCGAGCGCGAATAGGCGCACGTCGCTTCGCGCATCAGAGGTTCCAGCCGGCTTTTTTTAGAGTTCTTCCAGACTACTAACGGGTCAGATCCATAAGGGCAAGTCCGATTGCCAGATTGGGTCGATAGGAAAAACTTATAACAGGTGAAGGTCAGCCAATAGGCTGATCTGCATCAGAAAAACAAAGAAAAACGCCCGCAGAGGAGGACCTCTGCGGGCGTCGTTAGGGCGCAGGTCGGGTGGACCGGCCTACATGTCCATGCCGCCCATTCCAGCGGGGCCATGCGCGTGGGCATGGCCGGCGTCTTTCTTCGGCGCCTCGGCGACGGCGGCCTCCGTGGTGATCAGGAGTCCGGCGATCGAGGCCGCGTCCTGCAGCGCCGTCCGCACTACCTTGGCCGGGTCGATGATGCCCTTCTCGATCAGGTCGCCGTAGACATCCGCCTGCGCGTCGTAGCCGAAGTTGGCGCCCTTGGCCTCGAGCACGCGGCCGACCACGATCGAGCCCTCGGTGCCGGCGTTCTCCGCGATCTGCCGGATCGGCGCCTGCAGAGCGCGCCGCACGATGGCGATGCCGGCCGTCTGGTCGTCGTTCTCGCCCTTGGCGCTGATGGCGTTCGACGCCTTGAGAAGCGCCACGCCGCCGCCCGGCACCACGCCTTCCTCGACCGCCGCGCGGGTCGCGTTCAGTGCGTCGTCAACGCGGTCCTTGCGCTCCTTGACCTCGACCTCGGTGGCGCCGCCGACCTTGATCACCGCCACGCCGCCGGCGAGCTTCGCCAGCCGCTCCTGCAGCTTCTCGCGGTCG
>NZ_JADZBI010000008.1 GCF_020852195.1 Hyphomicrobium sp.
ACATGTGCCGACATTAAAGGAGAAAGTGTGTCTGAGGGCCATGACGCGCCGGCCACTGCGGCCTCAGATTTTCTCGCCGTTGCTGCTCAAATGCCCCCAAAGGCGCCTCATCGCGCCGATGTAATCTGTTGGAAGCCCAGGCTTTAACATTGCTGCCGACGGAAATGGAAGTTAACAGAGGCAAGAGCGGCAACATCCGGAGCATCGTCCGGAGCGGCGCGCGCTTTGGTACGGCGGCGGCCGGTTGACGCGACATCGAAGACGGATGCTGCCCTCGTGTACGACTGCAAGAAGTGTCCCGGCTACTGCTGCTCCTATCCGCTGATCGCGCTCGACAAGCGCGACGTCGAGCGCTTGGCCCGCCACCACGGACTGGGCTTCGAGGAGGCCCGAAGCGCCTTCACGCGCGAGGCGCATGGGCGCAAGTACGTCATGAAGCGCAAGCGCGATCGCCACTACGGCGCGATCTGCCGCTTCTTCGACACCGAGAAGCGCCGCTGCACGATCTACACGGCCCGCCCTGCCGTATGCCGCTCCTTTCCGGGCAAGGGACGTTGCGGCTACTACGACTTCCTGATGTTCGAGCGGCGCGCGCAGGAGGATCCGGATTTCGTTGCAGTGACCACCCATCGCTGATAAGCAGAGATCAAGAAAAATAAGGACATTTCAAAGCGATAAATTGCAGAGCTAATTTGAACATCTAACAATTTTAAACAAATTATTAATCATCCTTTACCTAAGATGCCCCATGCGCTCGTAGCATGGTATGCGGCGGCAAACCCGCGGACACGAGAACCTAAGGATCTCCCGCAAGCCGCTTCCATCGCACGCAAGGGAGACGACCATGAGCCTGATGACGCGCGCCGTCGGCGCCTTCGCCCTGCTCTCGCTCGCGGCCATTCCGGTCGGAGCGCTGACCATCAAGAACACGTCCTCGAAGGACGTCTCGGTTGGCGTCGACAACGGCAGCACCGAAGCCGTCTACCAGATCCCTGCCGGCGGGACCGTCGATGTGCGGGAAGATTGCAGCGCGGATTGCGCGGTGACAGGCCCCTGGGGCTATTCGCGCCTCGTGCCCCAGAACGCCACCATCGAGACCGATGGCACGTCGCTGGTCACGGCGGAAGCCGCACCCAAGGCGCAGAGCCTCGTACCCCAGAACCCCGTTAGCGAGCCTCAGGAGATCGAGAGCGCCGCGACGGCCGAGCCGCCTCCGGCCGTTGCGAAGCGCCCCGTCGTCAAGCGCAAGCGTCCCAAGCCCCAGCGCTCCGTGGCGAAGCAGGCGCCGAAAGGCCCTTCGCCCGGCAGCTTCCAGATCCTGTTCCAGGGTCCGGCCAAGAAGAAGTAGCAATGCCTCATGGCGCGCGCACGCGCCTGCGCACCCGTTAGACCATGATCGCTTCGGACCCTGTCAGTCCGAAGCGTGGATCATCGGTCTCGCCGAAAAAGCGAGTGCGCAATCAGGGTCGCGCCCTAGCGCGAGAGCCGGATGACCGCCGAGCCCTTGTTGCTGTTGAGGCGCACGACCTGGCTCTGGCCGGAAACCGAGATCTGGATCTTCCCGGTGGTATCGAACTCGGGATTGTAGAATGTCCCGCGATAGCTGCTGCCGCGCCCGCGGATGAAAGCGGTCTGTGAGACCGTGCCCGACTGGGTGGCGCACGTCGCGCTCACGTCGTAGGCCCTGTCGCCGCTCGGGCTGAACGTTGCCCGGCAGCGGGCCCGCTCGGTCGCGCCCGAGCTGAACTTCACCGTGCCGCTGCCCTTCCACGAGCCGGCGAGATCGGCTGCGGAGGCTGGCGCAAACGTGGCAGCGGTGGCGAGCATCAGCGCACCCGACCCGAGAGAGAGAAAGAAGCTCCGTGAAGCTTTATGCATCGGTCTCCCCTTTGCTTTGTTCGCGAACCCGGCCACGTCTCGGGCCGGCGATTCTGCGAGTATACGTCTCAACCCGAGTCCTGGACCGGGCCTACTCAACTATTTTCGAGCGTCCGCTTGCGCGCGGCTTCGAGGGATTGGGGCAGGATCTGTGCGAGGACTGCGAGATCCTCGTCCCGCCCACAGGATATCCGGATGCACCGGTCGAGCGGCGCCACGCCCGGTTTTCGGGCGAACACGTCCCGCGCCAGAAGCTCGTCCAACACGGCACGCGCGAAAAGGCCGTCCGCCCCGCAATCGATGGTCACGAAGTTGGCCGCCGATGGGAGCGGCATGAGCCCGTTGCTGCGGGCGATGTCGGTGATCCTTTCGCGGGCACGGCCGATTTTTCCGACCGCCTCGGTTAGATAGGGTTGGTCGTTTAGCGCCGCTAGGGCACCGATTTGCCCAACACGGTTGATTCCGTAGTGGTTCCGCACCTTCTCGAAGACGGCGATCAGATCGGCCTCACCGAGCGCATAGCCGATCCGCGCCCCTGCGAGCCCGTAGGCCTTGGAGAACGTCCTGAGACGGAGCACCTGCGGATTGGACACGTCGATCGGCGGGATCGCGTCCGCCGGCGCGGTGTCGCAATAGGCTTCGTCGAGCAGCAGCAGCACCCCGTCGGGCAGCGCCTCGATGAGGCGGGCGAGATCCGCGGCCGGCCACCACGAGCCCATGGGGTTGTCCGGATTTGAGACGTAGAGCACGGCCGCCTTGTGGAGCCGCACGGCGGCGAGCAGGGCCTCGAGATCCTCGCGGTCGTCGCGAAAGGGCACCTTGACCAGCTTCGCACCCTGCGCCGCCACATGGAAGTTGAAGGTCGGATAGGCGCCGTCCGACGTCACGACCACGGCCCCCGGCTCGGCGGCAGCCCGGATGGCGAGCCCCAGCAGCCCGTCGATCCCCTCGCCGATCACCACGTTGTCGGCCGAGACGCCATGATGAAGCGCGAGCGCCTCGCGCAGGTCGTGGTTTTCGGGATCGGAGTATTTCCAGTTCTCGGCCGCGGCCTCGGCCATGGCGCGAATGGCGGCGGGGCTCGGCCCGAACAGGCTCTCGTTAGCGCCGAGCCGCGCGGCGAACGGACGCCCCCGCGCCCGTTCCTGCGCCTCCGGCCCGACGAACGGCACGAGCTTCGGCAGCTCCCGAATGATGCGCGTCAGCGGCGGCGGTTTCATGCGGGCCCGGCCTCTAGATCAAACCGAGATCGAGAAGCGCGCGCCGCATGTCCGGCGGCAGTGCCGCGAGATCGTCGCTACCTCCCGATCCCAGATCCTCGGGCGCATCGTCGTCGGAGAGATAGCGCCAGCCTTGGAACGCCCGGCGCGGCGCCGGCCGCACCGGCACGAGCTTGGCATCGAGCAGCATCCGGCAGCAGGGGCTGCCGTCCTCCTTCTGGCCCTCCTCAAATCCGACCAGCTTCTGGCGCACCTGGATCGTGCCCTTGATCACCCAGTAGAGCGAGCCGCCGTCGAGCAGCTCCTTCTGCCGCTTCGGTGTCTGCAGGGTTGCATGGAACAGGCGCGGCTTCTCCCCGCGCGCCTTCTGCTCGCGGATGCGCTCGCGCTGCCACGCCGCCAGGTCCTCGATCGCGGACACCCCGACGCAGAGCTTGATGATGTGAAGAGCCATGCGTGATCGCGCTCACTCGTCGGTGCAGAACCCGGTGTATTGGGCGAACACGGGGCTTCCCAGGAGGCCGAAGTGACGCGAATGCACGGCAGGATGCTTGCCGGCCTTCTCGTCCTTGTCATAGACCGTCGTGAGGTTCAGGAAGCCCTCGTTGACCACCTCGAGATAGTGGTTGGCGTTGATGGCGCGCACGACGCTGAGCTTGCCCGCCTCCGCGCCGGGTGTGGCCCTGAGCGTAGCCGTCTGCCTTTCGAGATCGATATCGGCGATGGCGAAAGACAGCGGGTTGGGCGGCTTCGACTGAAACGCGCCGGTTTCGTAAGTCCACGACGCGCCTTCCGCGAACGCACAGCTCAGATTGGCGGGCTTGTCCTCGTCGGCCTCGGCCCGCCAGGCGAGCGCGCCGAGACCGAGAACGACGCCTGCGGCGGCCCAGACGACACCGCGCCCCCAACGACCGCCGAGAACCGAGCCAAGCTTCATGCGCGCCTCATGCAAAAGGGGCTGCGGCCCGCGGCCGGCACCCGAACACCATGGAATGAGGCGTAGCCCGCCCGGCGGATGCGGGTCAACTGGACGCCGAGCCCCGTCCCGTGGCGGAGGTGCCCCGCTCCACAACGCCGGCGGTACAACGGCCACGAAGCCGAACCCCGGGAGCCTTTGTGGCGCCGCCTTTTTGCGCGACAGGGTCCGAAATGTCGCCACGCACGTCTTGAACCCTTCTAGGATACCGCAAAGCAACACGACCCGACCGCCCATGACGATTCGAGCCAGATCACGGACTGCGCCGGCCCTTGCGGCCGTGCTGCTGGGCGCCTGCGCCTCGCAGACGGGCGACATCGCGCCGTCGATCTCCCCGGTCGCCGAGACCGTAACGCGGCTTCCGCCGGCCTCGGGCTACCAGATGAAACCGGAGGAGCTGGCGCTCGACTGCAGAACGCTGACCGGGCGCATGGCGGTCCGCATCGTCCAGATCCGCGACTACCACACCCGTAGCCAGGCGACGGTCTTGTCACGCGGCATGCAGACGGTGTCGAAGCCGGCCTGGGGCGGCTCCGGCGAGGGCACCGATCCCGGCGCGCGCTACGCTCGCGACCGCGCCATGCTCGAAGCCTACAACCACCGGCTTGCCGAGAAGAACTGCGCCAACTTCGACCTCGACGCCGAGCTCGACCCCAACGCCAAGGAACCCCCGCGCACGCGGCCGCTAAAGAAGTCCTGAGCGGCGGATGCCACACGGACCACCACGCTGCCACAGCGCGCCCCTGTCTATGGGCCGGGAAACACCTCGTCGATCCGTCCCAGCACGCGGTAGGCCAGGAGGCCGATCCACTCGTTGGCACCGAGATCCAGACGCATCAGCCCCTGCGGAATGCGCTCGAAGAAGCGCATGAGGTCCTCAGGCCCCCGCGTCCGGTAGTCGACCGGATAGGCGATGACGTCGAAGCCGGCCTTGCGGAACAGCCCCATCGCGCGCGGCATGTGAAAGGCACTGGTCACGAGATACCAGCGCTCGCCGGCGGCCGGCCTGACCAGATCACGCGTGAAGATCGCGTTCTCGTAGGTGTTGCGCGACCGGCCTTCGAGCACGAGGCGCTCCCTCGCGATGCCGGCGTCCGCGAGAAAATCCGCCACCGGCCCCGACGCCTCGACGTTGCTGGCGAGCAGTCCGCCGACGCCGCCCGTGAAGACGACCTTGGCCTCCGGGTGCCTGAGCGCGAGCCTCAATCCTTCCGTCACGCGCTCGGCCGCCTCGTTGACGCCGAGGCCGCCGCGTCCGGCCGACACCCATCCGTCCTCGAATCCGCCGAGCAGGATGATGCCGTCGACACGGTCGCCGGGCTGAGGCGCCGGCACTGAGGCGAAGCGCTGCTCGAGCGGAAGCACGAGCAGGTTGCCGGCCGGTGTCAGGCCGCCGACGACGAGCGCGAGCACGCCGCCCCAGGTGAGGAGGCGCGCGCGCCGGCTCGCCGAGCCGCGCCGCATCATCCACAGTCCGAGGACCATTGAGAGCACGGCGAGCGAGGACGGTTGCACCGCGAGCGCCAGGATCTTCGAGAGCGTGAACGGCATCGGCGGCTCAGCGAGACGTCGCCAACCGCACGCCGCGCATTACTGACACGCGACCTTGCGCAAGTTCGACTTGTCCGCGTAGCCCTCGAGCGAGCCCTTGCGGATCGCGCACCAGAAGCCGCGTGGCGTACAGAAGAGCTTGCGCTTCTCGAGCACGTCGCCGCGCTTTGCGACGCCGATCACTTCCGACGTGCTGTAGGGACGTGCGCGGATATTGAGGCTCGACGCGGTGACCTTGAAGCAGCCGTAGGTGGCCGCCTCGGCCTGGGTCGCCGTACCGCCGGAAAAACCGGCCGCAAGCAGGAGCCCCGCACCGGCGAGCGCAAACATGGATTTTACCGTCATGATTTTTTACCTTCCTTGAACGCCGGACCGCAGATACGCGTGCCCGTATGAACCGTATGTGAACTGTATGGTCCCCGCGCTGCCAGTAATGGCGATTACGGATAAAAGTATGGCTCCGGGAGGACGGAAGTTGGCCTGCCGGAGCGCCCGCCATAGCCTCGCATGAGAATCCTGCGATGATTGCGCCATGACGAACACGCCCGACAGCGTCGCCCCGCCGGCGGCATGGCCTTGGCCGCCCATCCTGCTGGCCGCGATCATCGCAATCGCCGTTGCGCTCAGCTACGCGCTTCCCCTGGCGTGGCCGGGCGAGGATGACCTGATGGCGCATGTCGCGGGGCTCGGGCTTGGCGTTGCCGGCCTCGCGCT
>NZ_JADZBI010000009.1 GCF_020852195.1 Hyphomicrobium sp.
AGCGCATGCGTGCCGACCACGATGTCGATCATGCCGTTCTTGAGCCCTTCCTTGACCGCCGTGAGGTCCTTGGCCGCGACCAGCCGCGACGCCTGCGCCGTCTTAATGGGCAGGCCCTGGAAGCGCTCGCTGACCGTGCGCGAATGCTGCCGCGCCAATAGCGTCGTCGGCACCACGATAGCGACCTGCAGCCCGTTCATGGCCGCAACATAGGCCGCGCGCAGCGCCACCTCCGTCTTGCCGAAGCCGACGTCGCCGCACACGAGGCGGTCCATGGGACGGCCCGACTGCAGGTCGGCCAGCACCGCGTCGATGCTCGCCGCCTGGTCCTCGGTCTCCTCGTAGGGAAAGCGCGCGACGAACTCGTCGTAGCCCGCCGGCGGCGCAAGCACAGGCGCCTCACGAAGCTGGCGCAGCGCCGCGATCTTGATCAACTCGCCGGCCATCTCGCGCAGGCGCTTCTTGAGCCGCGCCTTGCGCGACTGCCACGCCACGCCGCCGAGCTTGTCGAGCTGCGTGTCGCCGTCATGAGAGCCGTAGCGCGACAGAAGCTCGATGTTCTCGACCGGGAGATACAGCGTATCGCCGCCCGCGTACTTCAGCTCCAGGCAGTCGTGCGGCGCGCCGAGCGCCGTGATCGTCTTGAGCCCGTGGAAGCGGCCGATGCCGTGGTCCGCATGCACGACGAGATCGCCGACCGAGAGGCTCGTCGCCTCGGTCAAGACATCGGCTGCGCGCTTCGCCTTGCGCCGCGGCCGCACGAGCCGGTCGCCGAGGATGTCCTGCTCGGCGACGACGGCCAGCTCGGGCGTCTCGAAACCCTGCTCAAGGCCGAGCACGGCGAGCGCCGTCACGCCGGGCTCGAGCGCCAGCGCCTCGACATAACCCTCGACCTTGGCCTGCGCCTTGAGCCCGTGGTCGGCGAGCAGCGAGGCAAGCCGCTCGCGCGCGCCGGGCGTCCACGCCGCGACGATGGCGCGCCGCTGCGACGCCTGGATCTGCTTGATATGCCCCACGACGGCGTCGAACACGTTCGCATCTGGGTTCTGCCGCTCCGGCGCGAACGAGCGCCCCATACGGCCGCGCCAGGGCCGCACACCCGCTCCGTCCGCCACCTCGAACGGCGTCAGCCGCACGACCTTTCGCGACGCCAGCGCCCGTCCCCACTCCGCAGCGTCGAGGAACATCATGTCCGGCGGCACCGGCTTGTACGGCGGCGCGCCGAAGCGCTCGGCCTCGAGCCCTTCCGTGCGCGCGAGATAGTGCTCGTTGACCTGGTCGAAGCGATGCATGACCGCGTCGTCCACGAGATGATCGAAACTGATCGCCGCGTCGCCCGTGTAGTCGAGCAGCGTCTCGAGCCCATCGTGGAACAGCGGCAGCCAGTGCTCCTGGCCCGCGTAGCGCCGGCCCGCGCTGACCGCCTCGTAGAGCGGATCGTTACCGGTCGCGCCGCCGACCAGCTCGACGTAGCGCGCACGGAACAGCGCCGTCGCCGCCTCCCCGAACGCCACCTCCGACACCGGCATCAGCACCAGCTTCCTGAGCGGCTTCGCCGTGCGCTGCGTCTCGGCGTCGAACGCCTTGATGCTCTCTAGCGTGTCGCCGAAAAAATCGAGCCGCACCGGGTTCTGCCGCCCGGGCGGAAAGAGATCGACGATGCCGCCGCGCACCGCGAACTCGCCGGGCTCCATCACGGTCCCAGTGCGCGTATAGCCCGCCAGCGACAAACGCTGAACGAGCCGGTTGAGGTCGACCCGCTGCCCCGGCGCGATGCTCTTCATGGCGCTGCGGATGAAGCTTCGCGACGGCACCCGCTGCAGGATGGCATTGACGGTCGTGAGCACGATCACCGGCTCGCTGCGGCTCGCAAGCGCCAGCCGCGCGAGCGTCGTGATGCGCCGCGCGACGATCTCGGCGTTGGGGCTCACACGGTCGTACGGCACCGTATCCCAGGCCGGAAACGGCACGACGCGCACTTTCGGCGCGAAGAAGCGGAGCTGGCCCTCGAGCGCCTCCAGTCTCCGGTCGTCCCGCGCGATATGCACGATGAGGCCCTGGCGCGCGCCGTCCGCCGCATCCTCGACGAGGCGTGCGAGCACGAGCGCGTCGAGCCCTTCTGGCACGCCCGTGAAGGTCAGATCCGCCCGCTCGCTCATGACCTCAGTCATATCCCACAAATTCCATATCGACGTGTCCGTGGCCCCTGGGTCCCGGCTCTGCGCGGCTTGGCCGGGATGACAGGACCGGCCGCATGTTCAACGTGTCATCCCGGAAAGGCGAAGGCGCAAGCCGGAGCCTTATCCGGGACCCGGGGCGTACGCACACCGCTCCCGAGCGGCACATCACGCGAGCCCATGGAATCTGCGGATCTCCGCCACCACGTCCGCGAACTCCCCCTCCGCATCGGCCGACGGCACTAGCAGCCAGGACTGGATCTCGGGATCGGTGATCGCGAGGAACCGCTCGAAGCGGTCGAGATCGGCCTCCGTCATGGCCGAAAGGCGCGCCTCCGCGTAGCGCCCGACCAGAAGATCGAGTTCCTTCGTCCCCCGATGCCCCGCGCGCCACGCCGCGCGCCGGCGCCGGACCTCGATATCCTCGCTCATGACCAGAAAACCGGTGCGGAATGGCCGGGCCGCGCTTTGCTTCACCCGTGATGGGATGTCATATAACGCCCTCTCCGGGGCCTGTCAGCCCATGCGGACGGCCGCGGCCGATCCGCATCGCCGCAGGCCGGTTTTCAGACGCGTCCCAATCAGCACCCGCCGGACCATATGCGGCCCAACGAGCTATCACCCCTGTTCGCGTCGGCCGATGTCCTGAAGGGCGTCGGCCCGCACATCGTGACGCTGCTCAAGAAGGCGCTCCACCTGCCGCCGGGCGTCACCCAGCCGCGCATCATCGACCTCCTCTGGCACCTGCCGACGGGCGTCATCGACCGACGCGCCGAGCCCACTGTGGCCGCCGCCATCCCGGGCACCATCGCCACCCTCAAGGTGCGCATCCTGAAGCATCGCCCGCCGCCGCGCGGCAACACCAAGGCCCCCTACAAGGTCGCCACCGAGGACGAGACCGGCCGCCTCGACCTCGTCTTCTTCCGCGCCGAGCGCTCGTTCGTCGAGCGCCAGCTCCCCGTGGGCGAGGAACGCTACGTCTCGGGCCGCATCGAGCGCTACGGCGAGACGCTGCAGATGGCGCACCCGGACTATATCGTCGCCCCCGAGGCGCGGGGAGATCTTCCGCTGCTGGAGCCCGTCTATCCGCTGACCGGCGGGCTTTCGGGCAAGGTGCTGCTCAAAGCCGAGCGGCAGGCGCTCGAGCGCGTGCCGGCGCTGGCCGAATGGCAAGAGCCCGCCTGGCTGAAGCAGCGGGGCTGGCCGTCGTTCGACGAGGCGCTGCGGCGCCTGCACCATCCCGACGACG
This sequence comes from Hyphomicrobium sp., assembly GCF_020852195.1. Taxonomy (GTDB): domain Bacteria; phylum Pseudomonadota; class Alphaproteobacteria; order Rhizobiales; family Hyphomicrobiaceae; genus Hyphomicrobium_C. The sequence goes on from NZ_JADZBI010000009.1 coordinate 3,427, forward strand.
CAGCTGACGTCTCCGCCGGCAGCACACCGCTGCAGCGCCTCGCCTACGACGAACTGCTCGCCAACCAGCTCGCCCTCGGCATCGTGCGCGAAAGTTTCAAGGCCCAGCGCGGCCGCCCCGTTAAGGGTGACGGCCGCCTGCGCGAGCGCATCGTCGCCGCGCTGCCCTTCAAGCTGACCAATTCCCAGCGCACGGCTCTCGCCGAGATCGAGACCGACATGGGCGCCCCGCGCCGCATGCTGCGCCTGCTGCAGGGCGACGTCGGCTCCGGCAAGACGGTCGTCGCCCTGCTCGCCATGACGACCGCTGTCGAGGCCGGCGCCCAGGCGGCGCTGATGGCGCCGACGGAAGTGCTCGCCCGCCAGCATGCCGAGACCGTCGCGCCGCTGGCCAACGCCGCCGGCCTCACCATGGGCCTCCTTACCGGCCGCGAGAAAGGCCGCGCCCGCGACGAGATCCTGGCCCGGCTCGCCTCGGGCGAGATCGACATCCTGATCGGCACGCATGCGCTGTTCCAGGAGGACGTGGTCTTCCGCGACCTCGCCTTCGCCGTCATCGACGAGCAGCACCGCTTCGGCGTACACCAGCGCCTCGCCTTGCAGAGCAAGGGCAACGGCGGCGCCAACATGCTTGTGATGACGGCAACGCCGATCCCACGCACCCTACTCATGACGCACTACGGCGACCTCGAGGTCTCGCGCCTGACCGAGAAGCCCGCCGGCCGCAAGCCCATCATCACCAGGCAGATCTCGACCAACCTCATCGAAAAGCTGATCGCCCGCGTCAAGGCGCAGCTCGCCGAGGGCGCGCAGGTCTACTGGGTCTGCCCGCTGATCGAGAGCTCGGACGTCTCCGATCTCGCCGCTGCCGAGGAGCGCCACGCCCACCTGACGCAGGTTCTGGGCGGCGGTGTCGGCCTGTTGCACGGCGGTATGAACGCCACCGCCAAGGACGCCACCATGGCCGCCTTCGCCGACGGCAACCTGAAGGTGCTGGTCGCCACCACGGTAATCGAGGTCGGCGTCAACGTACCGAACGCCAACATCATGGTCATCGAGCACGCCGAGCGCTTCGGCCTCGCCCAGCTCCACCAGTTGCGCGGACGTGTCGGCCGCGGCAGCCGCGAGAGCTACTGCATGCTGCTCTACCAAGAGCCGCTGACCAGGACCGCCCAGGAGCGCCTTGCCATGATGGAAAGTACGGAAGACGGCTTCCTCATCGCCGAGAAGGACCTCAAGCTGCGCGGCGGCGGCGAGGTTCTGGGCGCGCGCCAGAGCGGCGAGGCCGAGTTCCGCGTCGCGGGCGCGGCGGGCTATGCGGAGCTGCTGCAGGCCGCCCACGACGACGCGCGCATGATCCTGGCCTCCGACCCGCACCTCACCACGACGCGCGGCGAGGCGCTACGCCGCCTGCTCTACATCTTCGAGTGCGACGAGGCCATCCGCCTCTTCCGCGCCGCCTGACCTGATGCGGAAATGTGTCTAGACCCCGACCTCCGCCGGGATGACGGAGGAATTGAGCCGGCGGCGCCCCCAACTCCAACGTGATGCCGGCGGAGGCCAGAATCCAGACACGCGAGAAACGGGCAAAAAGAGCTCCGTCCATCACCGCGGCATACGTTACGTGCGCGCCACCACATCGCTCAAGCGTTGTGCATCAGCCCCGTGCCGGGATGGCAGTTGATGTACTCGTATGTCTGCGCCGCCGCATCGAGCACCGACACCTCATGATAGAGCCGCAGACTCGGCACGTTCTGCGCAAGCTCGACGAACGTCATGAAGATCTTGAGGTGCGTCGGATGCGACTCCGCCCAGCGCTCCATGTCGGCGAGCGAGCGCCAGTGGCTGACGCCGAAGCTCTTGTCGATAGGCCGTCCTTCCGCATCGGTGATCTCGACATACCGGTTGCTGTAGCAGCCGATGGCCTGACCCTGATCGCGCAGGAATTCCATGCCGGCCCGCAGCGTCGGCTCGATCTCGTCGAGGTAGACGCGCCGCTCCTCATCTGCGGTATCCGTCCAGTCCTGGCCCGAGCGAATGACAGCGACATTCTTGTGTCCGGACACGACGATGCGGCCTTCCGACGGCTTCTGCCGAGCAAGCGCACCGGACGGACTCATGGCATCCGTCTGCGACAGCGGGATCCGGTCCCGCATCGAGCCCCAGTAGCCGTGCTCCTGGATCACGTCGCTCATGCCACCCATGACCACGCCGACGCCCTCCAGGTGATCCGGCGTACTGTAGGCAGTCTCGAACTGCTCGATACGCGGCTTCAGAACTTCGCGAAAATACCCGACTCCGTCCTTGAGCCTGTCGTCCGACTGCCACCAGCCCGTCACGTCGCGCCTTGCCTGCCAGCGGTCGAACGCCTCCGGTGCACTCCAATAAACGATGGCGAGGCGATGATACGCGCCGGCGCCGTCGACAAAGCGCGCATAGTCGACATGGTTGGGCCCATCGGCCCCATCGAAAAGCGATCGCATGTCGTTGAAGGCCGCATCCGCGCGCGGATTTCCGCCCTCGTTCGCGCTCTGCACGCCGAAATAGCCCATGACGACCTGCGACACGGTCTCCGCCGTTCGCGCCGACCACGCGGGGTAAAGCGGCGCATAGTCGTCGTCGATGCGCCGCGTACGCGTGCGCGGGCACACCAAGTGCCTGGCGATTGATGATTCCATAAATGCTCCTCCCGAGAGCCGCACCGTGCCTCTTGATTGGGCTTTTGTACCTGCGGCGGGAGGAAGAATAACCCGGTGCGTTACCGGACGATTTTCACCGTCTGCGCGACTCTATTCCGATCCTGTGAAAGTACGGGAATCAAGCGCCGTTAGTCGCGCTCCGGCAGCAGGCGAGGATTTGCCTGAGCCCGGAACTCGCCGGGCGTCACGCCAACGGCCCTGTGGAACGCACGCGTGAAGTTGGACTGCGAGGAGAAGCCGCTCGTATGCGCAATCTCGGCCAGCGAGAGCACGCCGCCCGCAAGCAGTTGCTGCGCCCGGGCCAGCCGCTGCCCGGCCACGAACGCGTGCGGGCTCTGCCCGGTGGCTGTCTTGAAGCTTTTCGCGAAGTGCGCCGGGCTCATGCAGGCGACGCTGGCGAGATCCGAAACCCCGAAAGCCTGATCGATATGCGCGTCGATATAGGCCATCACGCGTAGAAGGCGGCGCCGATCAAGCGGCCGCTCCCGTGACGCCGGCAACCGCATGCGAACGTCCGTCGCGCTGTACGTCCGGACGAGGTAGGCGGAGAGCACGGTGCCGAGAGCTTCCATCAGCAGCCGCCCCGCCGACGTCTCGGCCGTCAGCTCGCGATGAACCTGCTGCGCGATCTCCACGACAAGCGCATCCTGGGCGACCGCCTCGTAGCGCAGCTCGACGCGGGCGGGATCGAGGTCGAGATCGTTGAGCAGCGTCTCAGTCAGGGCTTGGCCCGGCAGAAAGATGTGGAGGCACTCGTCGGCACCAGAGTGCGCATTGACATACTCTTCCTCGATGCCGGCGGGGCAGAGCCACATCGTGCCGGGGCGTGCGTGCGTCCGTTGCCACATGCCGGCCCCCTGCCGCTCGACAAGCGTCTGGCCTCTGAGCAGCACGGCCACCTCGGTGTCGCGCGGTAGGATGGACGGTAGCTCGCCTGCGGCATGGCACCAGCGCTCGGCGAGCATGTTGCCCCAGCGCCGGCCCACCGAGCTACTGAGCATGTGGCTGTGCACATATTTGTCCGCGGAATGGCCCGTCACCGTCATGGCTCGCCTCCTCCACGCGGCTACGCTGTCGCCTACGTCGTCCCGCCCGGCGGAGTCAGCGGCGGCCGCTTGCTCTCCGTGCGCACCGCCCGCTCGGCGAGCTGCCTGAGGCGCGCCTCGTAGTCCGGCACCACCATGCCGGCCGACATGATAATCTTCGCCGCGTCCTCGACGCTCATCTTGAGGAACGTCACGTCGCGGCGCGGCACGAAGCAGACGAAGCCGGTCGGCGGCACGACACCCGTCGGCATGAAGACGGTGACCAGATCCTGCTCGCCGCCGGGCTGCGTGACCGAGATCTCGCCGCTGGTCTCGCCGGTCACGAGAACGATCGACCATAGCCCCTTGGACGGGAACTCGATCATCCCGACTTTCTGAAATCCCTGCTGCTTGCCGCTGGCCGTTGCCGCGACCAGCGACTCGAAGAACTGCTTGAGCGCCCGGTAGACGTTGCGCACGACAGGCATGCGGTCGAGCGCCATCTCGCCGAACGAGATCAGCGAGCGCCCGAGCAGGTTGGCAGCGAGCGCGCCGGTGAGCGTCAGGAACAGGATGCCGAACAAGAGCCCGATGCCCGGCACCGCGAACGGCAGGTAGGTGTCGGGCAGATAGACGGCCGGCACGAACGGCTTCAGCCACGCGTCGGTGACGTTGATCACCCACCAGATGATGTAGATGGTGAGCGTCACCGGCCCGACGATGATCAGGCCCGTCAGGAAGTAGTTGCGCAGCCGCGCACCGATCCTGAGCGGTGCGCCGTCGTCGGTGGCCAAACGCTGCAGGCCGGCCGAAAGGCCGCCGTCGTCACCGGTCTTGGGCTCGGTGTTGCCGGGAGGAATATCGGTCATTGCGCGGCTATCGTGGGGCTCCCGCTGCCCCCCGTCAACTCCCGGCCCCGCGGCAGGCTAGGGACGCGACGCTCCCGCGCCGCCTCCGCTACTGGGTGACCACGAGGCAATCGAAGCCCTGCGGCTTCAGCGTCGTGCAGAGCTGATTGGGCTCCTTCGCGTTGGTGTAGGGCCCCAGCCTCACGCGATAGAACGTGCCCATGCTGCCGATCACGGCCTCGTCGATCTCAGGCGTCACCATGCCGTCCCGCACCGGCGGGTAGCCGTGCAGCGTCTGCGCCAGCCGCTCGGCCTCCTCGCGCGAGCGCACGGCGGCGACCTGGAGCTTGTACTTGCCCGCCACTCCCGACGCCGCCACCTTGATCGGCTGCTGAGGCGCCGCGCCACCGGCGGAGCCCCAGGGCAGCTCATCCGGCGGCGACGATGCCGGCGGCGAATCCGGTCCCCGCTGCACCATCGACGACGTCTGCGCCGTCACCACCGTCGTATCCGATCCCCAGGTGCCCGGCTGCGGGGTCGATCCCGTCGTCACGGCAGCGGAAAGATCCGTCGTCGGCGCGGCGCTCGTGCCCGAGCCGAAGATGTTGCCGAAGAAGTTGCTCACCGCCGTGCCCGTGCCGGCCAGCGGATTTCCGGCGGCGGCCGGCGCGGAGGAATCGGCCGGAGCGCCCATCGGGTTGATGCCCGTGTCGGGTGCTGACGGCGGCGCATAGCTCGACGCCAGCGGCTGCGCGACCGGCGCCTCGCTGACGGCAACCGGTGCCGAGGCCGTCTGCGTGTCCCATGCCATCGCCGGAGCAGCGGCCGGAGCCGACTCGGCGAGCGTAACGCTGCCCTGCCCCTGGGAGGCGGCGGCGAACCCTGGATCGCCCGCGAAGCCGGTGGCCGGCACAGCGGCCGGGGCCGCCGCTGCCTGCTCCGGCTGCGACGAGCCCGTCAGCGACGGGAGAAAACTCCAGAATGACGACTGCTGGGTCTGCTGCGGCTGATCGGCCTGCGCGGGCGCCTGCGTGCTCTGCTCCGGCTGCGAGGATCCGCCCGTGAGCGAGGGCAGCGTCGGCAGCGAGGGCATCGAGAAATTGCCCCAGAAGCCTGGATTGGTGACATGCACGACCTGCGCACCGGTCGTCGGCGCGGGCGTCCCGGCCGCGGTCTTCGAGCTTTGATCGAGCGGCGCGGCGCCGATCGGTGGCGGCGTGTCGCCGAGCCCCGCCTCGCGATAGGCGAGCTGGCGCTCCTCGGTGGCCTTGGTCTTGTCCGCCTCGGAGAGACCACCCTTGAGCCAGACGGCCGTCGTCAGGTCGGAGATCGCCTGCGCGGGTTTCCCGAGGCGGCGCGCGGCTGCGCCGCGCAGATAGAGTGCCCGCGCCATCTGCGCGTTGGGAAGCCCACCACCGGAGAGCGCGACCGAAAGCTGCTGCTCGGCCCCCACCATGTCGCCGGACTCGAAGGCTCGGGCGCCGGCCGCATAGGCCCGCTGGATGCCGGCGGTATCCTTTTGCGCCGGTGCGTCCTCCTCGCCCTTCTTCTTGGCCTGAGCGAGTGCCTCCGTGCAGGGCAAGCCTACGAGACCGACCGCAAGAACGGCAGCCGCGAGCCGCGGCACCTTGCGCCACCCCCGTCCCAATGGTCGTGCACCCGTGCGTTGACCGCCCGAGCCGCCATGCGTCGCATTGATCATGCGCCCTGTGTTCCCTGCCGCTGTTAAAACGCAGCACCCCGCGATGTGGTTTAGGTCAATCACACGGAAGAGGCAAATCCGGGGCACTACGATGGCAGGGCTTATCCCCCCGTTGTCCCCTCATTCCACGGTGACGGACTTGGCCAGGTTGCGCGGCTGGTCTACGTCCGTGCCCATGAAGACGGCCGTGTGATAGGCGAGGAGTTGCACGGGCACCGCATAGATCAGGGGGTTGGTCAGCGGATGCGCCGTGGGCGGTACGATATGAGCCGCCAGCGCACACCCGATCTTTTCCGGATTAGCGTTGGAGATCAATATGATCTGCCCGCCGCGCGCCGCCACCTCCTGCACGTTCGAGACAGTCTTCTCGAGCAGGTCATCCTCGGGCGCCACGACGATCACGGGCACGTTCTCGTCGATCAGCGCGATGGGGCCGTGCTTGAGCTCGCCGGCCGCGTAGCCCTCGGCGTGGATGTAGGAGATCTCCTTGAGCTTGAGCGCGCCCTCGAGCGCGATCGGATAGCTCGACCCCCGGCCGAGATAGAGCACGTCGCGGGCCTTGGAGAGCGCCTGCGCCAGCTCCACGAACTGCTCCTCGTTGTGCAGCATGGAGGAGATGAGGCGCGGCACCTCGACCAGCGCCGTCACCAGCTCCTGCTCCTGGGCCTCGGAGATCACCCCCCGTGCCTTGCCGAGCGCGATGGCGAGGCAGGCGAGCGCGGCGAGCTGGCAGGTGAACGCCTTGGTCGAGGCGACGCCAATCTCCGGGCCCGCCAGCGTCGGCAGCACGGCGTCCGATTCGCGGGCGATGGTCGAGGTGCGCACGTTGACGATGGAGGCGATGCGCTGCCCGTTGGCGCGTGCGTACCGCAGCGTCGCCAGCGTGTCGGCCGTCTCGCCCGATTGCGAGACGAAGAGTGCAAGCCCGCTGTCCGGCAGCGGTGCCTCGCGGTAGCGCGCCTCCGACGCGACGTCGATCTCGACCGGCAGCCGTGCGTAGCGCTCGATCCAGTACTTGCCGACCAGCCCCGCATAGTAGGCCGTGCCGCAGGCGGAGATGGTCACGCGCGAGATCTTGGCGAGGTCGACGCCGAGATCCGGGAAGGCGACGCGTGCGTTCGCCATGTCGAGATAGTTCGACAGTGTGTGGCTGATGACGTCGGGCTGCTCGTGGATCTCCTTCGCCATGAAGTGGCGATGGTTGCCCTTGTCGACGAGCAGCGAACTCGCCACCGACTTGACGAGCGGGCGCGTCACGCACTCGCCCGCGCGGTCGAACACTTCGACGCCGGAGCGGCGCATCACCGCCCAGTCGCCCTCCTCGAGGTAGGTGATGGCATCGGTGAACGGCGCCAGCGCGATGGCATCGCTGCCGAGGTACATCTCGCCGCGCCCGTGCCCGATGGCGAGCGGGCTGCCCTGGCGGGCGGCGATCATCAGGTCGTCCTCGCCGGCGAAGATGATGCCGAGCGCGAACGCGCCCTTGAGCTTGCCGAGCGCGGCGCGGACGGCATCGATCGGCCGGCGCCCCTGGTCCAGCTCGTCGCTGACGAGGTGCACGACGGCTTCCGTGTCGGTGTCGGTCTCGAAGCTGTGCCCCTTGGCAGTGAGCTCCGCCTTGAGCTCGCGGAAGTTCTCGATGATGCCGTTGTGGACCACCGACACCTTGGCGCTCATGTGCGGGTGCGCGTTGCGCTCGGTAGGACGCCCGTGCGTCGCCCAGCGCGTGTGCCCGATCCCCGTGCGCCCGGTCAGCGGCTCGGAGAGAAGCCGCGATTCGAGGTTGCGCAGCTTGCCTTCCGCGCGCCGCCGTTCGAGGTGTCCGTTCTCCACCGTCGCGATCCCGGCGCTGTCATAGCCGCGATACTCGAGCCGCCTCAACGCATCGACGAGATCCGTCGCCACGGGTTTGCTGCCGAGAATGCCGACGATGCCACACATCCGTGCGCCCTTCGCTGCCCTGGAATGGAGAGGATTGATGATACGGACACTTTGATATTGCCCTACGAAAGCCGGGCCACGCTTTCAAATCAAAGAATATGTCGAATCTTAACGGATCTTACCGCCGTATTACTTGCCTTTGGCTGCTTTCCTGCGCGCCATCATGGTGCGGAACTTCAGCGCCCACCCGGGCCGCTCGTCCTGCGCGCTGCGCTCGAGCGCCAGTGAATCCGCGGCCACATCCTTGGTGATCACGCTGCCCGACCCGATGTAGGCTCCGTCGCCGATCTTGACCGGCGCCACCAGCGCCGAGTTCGAGCCCACGAACGCCCCGGCGCCGACCTCGGTCCTGTGCTTGAAGAAGCCGTCGTAGTTGCAGAAGATCGTGCCCGCGCCGATGTTGGCGTTGGACCCCACCGACCCGTCACCGAGATAGGAGAGGTGGTTGGCTTTCGCCCCGTCGCCGAGCGCGACGTTCTTGACCTCGACGAAATTGCCGATGTGCACGTCGCGGCCGAGCACGGCGCCGGGCCTGAGCCGCGCGAACGGTCCCACGCGCGCGCCGGCGCCCACGTGCGCCCCTTCGAGATGGGAGTTGGCCTTGATCTCCGCCCCGTCGTCGACGCGCACGCCGGGCCCGAAGAACACGTTGGGCTCGATCACGACGTCACGCCCGAGCACAGTGTCGAACGCGAGCCAAACCGTCTCCGGGGCAATCAGCGTGACGCCCTCGGCCATCGCGCGCGCCCGCGCCCGCCGCTGCCATAGCGCCTCAGCCTGGGCCAGCTCGCCGCGCGCGTTGACGCCGAGCACCTCGTCCTCGTCGCAAAGGACCACGGCGGCGCGGCCCCCGCCCGCGCGCACGAGCGCCACTGCGTCGGTGAGATAGAATTCGCCCTTGGCGTTGTCGTTGCCGATGCGGTCAAGCACGTCGAGCGGCGCGTCGAGCCGGAACGCCATCACGCCCGAGTTGCAGAGCCGCACCGCGCGCTCGGCCTCGCTCGCGTCCTTGGCCTCGCGGATAGCCTCCAGCGTGCCGTCCGCCGCCGTCAGCAGGCGCCCGTAGCTGCCGGGATCACGCGCCTCGAAGCCGAGCACGGCCAGCGCCGCGCCGCGGTCCAGCTCGCCGAGGAGCTTGCGCACGGTCTCCGGCGTGATGAGCGGCGTATCGGCAAACAGCACGAAGAGGTCGCCCGCATGTCCCGCGATCGCCTCGCGGGCGGCGAGCACAGCGTCCGCCGTCCCGCGCTGGTTCTCCTGCACGAAAACTGTCGCCTGCGGAGCCGCCGCCAGCGCCTCCGCGCGCACGGCCTCCATGCCGGGCCCCACGACCACCGCCAGCCTGTCGCCGCCGACGCCCTGGGCGAGCGCCAGCACATGCCCCAGCATCGAGCGCCCGGCGATGCGATGCAGCACCTTGGGCAGCTCCGAGCGCATACGCGTTCCCTTGCCGGCGGCAAGTATGACGGTGAGCAGCGGACGGCTCATGACGGAACCTTGAATCTGGAAAGCGCGAATCCGGGCCGCACGCTAGCCTTCCCCCTCTTCCGGCGCAAATAACCGCTGGCCGGCGGCGGCGTTGCTCCGGCGTCGCCAGGCGGCTGATTTCCCCAAATCGTCCACAGTTGCATCGGCCCGCAAAGTTGACCCCCTGGGGGCGACTCAGACACCACCGTAGCAAGGTTGAGGTCGCGTCGCCCGGGATCGTCGAAGAGGTCCGACGAAGGGTCCAACGCCCGGCTGCGGCGCGGTGAGATGCCTCCATATCAGTAGGGTTCCGGAAAGCAAATCATGTCCGAAAAAAGCTTGCCCCAGCCGAGCTCGCCGCTTGCCAAGAGCGGCAGGTTCACGCGCTACTCCCTGATCTGGGCCGCGGCGGCACTCGTCTCGCTCCTCTATCTGGTGCTGCTGGCCACCCAGCCGGCCCTAGTCGCCGACCTCTTGGGGGCGAGCACCGAGACCGCAGAGCATGACGCCACGCAGCAAGTCCTCGGCGAGACCGTGGCCGAGGTCCGCACGCTGCGCGACACCATCGACCTCTTCCGCAACGAGCTGATCGAGATCCGGGCCCAGGTCTCGAGCCAGAACGACATCGCGCGCGACCTCGCGACCCGCGTCGCAACCCTCGAGGCGGAGCCGGCCGAGCCGCAGAAGGTTGCCGCCAACGAGGCCGCGTCGAAGACCAAGGAGGCGGCCGCAGCTAAGAAGGCCGCCAAGGACGCACCTCCCGCCAAGAAGACGGCGAAGGCCGAATCCAACCTCGAGACCGGCAGCGTGGCGCAGCAGGCCGCCGGAGCGCCGATCACCTTCGGCCCGCCCGTCGTCACGCCGGCCGCGACCCCGCCCCCGGCGGCGCCGGTCAACACTCTTATCGGCGTGCAGATCGCCACCGGCCCGTCCGTCGACAGCCTGCGGCTGAGCTGGACGCTGCTCAACGAGCGCCACGGCGACACCTTCCGCTCGCTCCAGCCGCGCTACACGACGGACATGTCCGGCTCCGAGCGGACCTTCGATCTGATCGTGGGACCGGTTGCGAGCGTCGACGACGCCCGCCGGCTGTGCCAGGAGCTGGCCATGAAGGCAACGCCCTGCACCGTCAGCCGCTTCACCGGCGACGCGCTTTGATCATCCTCGCGCGCACGAGCGGCAAAGCACACGCTTTCACGGCACGCGGTCTTACAACCGCGTGCCGGCGCATCGGTCAAGAGTGATCTGCTGAACACGCGCACGAAGTTCCTGCCAGCGTAAAGATCGGGGACACTTGCGTGGGTCCCGACCTACGTCGGGATGACGTCTGGTATGTGGACACCGCCCGTCCTGTCTCGACGTCATCCCGGCGAAGGCCGGGACCCACGCCAGCATCCACACCCGCGACATCAGAAGTCGCCACCGACCTCTCCGCGGCTGCACGATCTTGCGAGCGGCCGGTAAGGGCCAGCCTCCGCTACAGCTCACCCGAGTTGAAGGTATCGCAGGACTTTATCTGGCCGGACTGGAAGCCGCGCTTGAACCAGTCCTGCCGTTGCGCCGACGTGCCGTGGGTGAACGCGTCCGGCACCACGCGGCCCTGCGTGCGCTTCTGGATCATGTCGTCGCCGATCTGGGCCGCGGCGTTGAGCCCCTCGTCGATATCGCCGTCCTCGAGCCGGTTCTTGAGCTGATGGTTGAGGTTGGCCCACACGCCCGCCAGGCAGTCCGCCTGCAGTTCCATCATGACCTGGATGCGGTTGCCTTCGCGCTCGCTGACCCGTGCCTTGGCCCGCTGCACCTGATCCGAGATGCCGAGCAGCGTCTGCACGTGGTGGCCGACCTCGTGCGCGATGACGTAGGCCTGCGCGAAATCCCCCGGCGCGTTGAAGCGACGCTTCAGCTCGTCATAGAAGACGAGGTCCACGTAGACCTTCTGGTCGAGCGGACAATAGAACGGCCCCATGGCGGACATGCCGACGCCGCACGCCGTCCGCGTGCCGCCGCTGAACAGCACGAGCTGCGGCTCCTTGTACTGCTTGCCGAAACTCTCGAACACCCGGTTCCACACGTCTTCGGTATCGGCGAGCACGCGCGAGATGAACACCTTCATCTCGTCCTCCGCCTTGGGCACGGGCTGCGCCTGCTGGCCTGGCTGCGTCTCCGATCCCGGCAGCCCCGGGATGTCGAACGGATTGCTGTCGCGCCGCGGCACCTGCTGCTTCTGATCGGGAATCTGCTGCGAGATGTCGGGGAAGCCCTGGCCGCCGCCGAGCAACACCTCGAGCGGGTTGATGCCGAAGAACAGCATGATGGCGCCGAGGATCAGGAGCGTGGTGAGGCTCATGCCGCCCTTGCCGCCGATCGGGATCTGCACGCCGCGCCCGCCGCCGGGAAAACGGAAGCCACCGCCGCCCTGTCCGCGGCGGTCGTCAACGTGGTTGCTCTGGCGGTCGTCGTCTTCGTAGCGCATGAAGGCACCCGTGGTCGGTTTCTCTCGTCCCGACCATAGCGCCAGAGGCGGGACAAGGGCCAGTCGTTTGGACCCGCAGGGCGTCATACGTGCCGGTCTTGCGGGCACTCTTCGCCGAAACTTTGCGCTGACACCGGGGCCGGCAGCGCCGATGCGCTGCAGCATGACAGCCCAGCGATCTGACCTGCCACGCTTTTTCCATCATACGAGTATTGGCATGTCGATTGCTGAAGATGATCGCAGGGACCGTCCGGCGGCGATTGCCGCCTGCGCACGCAGAGTGCTAGATCGAACCGCCGTTGTCGGGGCCCGGCGTCACGTTCGCGTTCAGGGGGAAACATGTTGTCACGACCGCTGCCACCGTTTCGCGCTAAGCCGTCGCAAAAGCCGCTCGTCCCGAAGCTCCCGAGCGAAAGTCGGAAGGACGCGGACGGGATCTCGGTGAAGGCCCGCCGCCTGCCGATCAGGTTCGCGCGCCTCAGTGCCGCGCCTTCCCTCAAGGTCCTGGGCCGCACCCCCGACCAGCACGTCTGAGCAAGATCTACGCGCACCAGCACTGTCATCCCGGCCGAGCGGCGCAAGCCGCGAGAGCCGGGACCCAGGGCCGCTTGCGAGGCGCCTCTACAGTCCCGCAGACATGCCGCCGTCGACAGCCAGCTCCGCGCCGGTGACGTAGAGCGAATCCGCGCTCGCAAAAAACAGCGCCGCCTTGGCGATGTCCTCGGGCGTGCCGAAGCGGCGCATGGGCGTCTTGTCCAGCAGCGCCTTGCTGACCAGCGGGTTCTTCAGAAAGCGCTCGGTCAGGGCCGTATCGATGTAGCCCGGCGCCAGCGTGTTGACGCGGATGTTGTAGGGCGCGTACTCGACGGCCAGCGCCTTGGTCAGCGCCGTGACGGCACCCTTCGTCGCCGAGTAGCCGGCAAGCTGGCGAAGGCCGCGACGCCCCATGATCGACGAGACGTTGATCAGCGAGCCCTCGCCCGACGCCTTGAGCAGGCCGAAGGCGTCGCGCGCGATGCGCACCACGCCGTCGAGGTTCACCTCCCGGATCTTCACCCAGTCCGCATCCGTGAGATGGCGGAAGTCGCTGCGCACGTTGAGCCCGGCATTGTTGACCACCACGTCCGCGCGGCCGAACGCGCGCTCGACCTCGCGAAAGAGCGCCGACACGTCCTGCCCGCGCGACACATCGACCGTCATCGCCGTCGCCGCGAGCCCCTGCGCGCGCAAGGCGTCCGCAACTGCCGCGGCGCTCTCGCCGTTGACATCGGTGACGTACACATGTGCGCCTTCGGCGGCGAACAGGCTGGCGATGGCACGGCCGATGCCCGCGCCTGCGCCTGTCACCACGGCCACCTTGTCCTTCAGTCGATCCATGCGTGCTTCTCAAAACCCTCGCCGCTCTTGCTAAATCCCCGGTGCCGGAACCCACTTCTCGCGCATCGTCACCAGCTCCTCGGCGGCGGAAGGATGCAGCGCCACCGTGGCGTCGAAATCCGCCTTGCTCGCGCCAAGCTGAAGCGCCACCGCCGCCGTCTGCACGATCTCGGCCGCATCCGGCCCCAGCACCTGGCAGCCGAGCACGCGGTCCGTCGCCCGGTCGACGACGAGCTTCATCAGCATGCACTCGGCGCGTCCCGAAAGCGTGTTCCGCAGGGGACGGAAGCGCGACTTGTAGATGTCGAGCTCATGCCCGAGCTCCCGCGCCGCCGCCTCCGAGAGGCCGACCGTCGCCAGCTCCGGCGTCGTGAACACGCCCGTCGGCACCAGCGCATGATCGACCTGCGTCGGCCGCTCGCCGAACACCGTGTCGGCGAAGGCGTGGCCCTCGCGGATAGCGACCGGCGTCAGGTTCACGCGGTCCGTGACGTCGCCGACGGCGTAGATGCCTTTGGCCGTCGTCTCCGAGAAGCTATCGACGATGATCTCGCCGCGCGCGCCCGTGCGCACGCCGGCCGTCTCGAGCCCGAGATCGTGGGTGGCGGGCTCGCGCCCGATGGCGGAGAGCACGAGGTCCGTCTCGAGGCTGCCGCCGCTGTGCAGCGCCACGTGGAAGCAGCCCACGTCCTGCGCCACGCCGGCCAGTGCCTCGTTCATCACGAGCCGGATGCCGCGTGCCGCCAGCGCCTCCATGAGCCCGTCGCGCAGATCCTCGTCGAACCCGCGCAGCACCTTGTCACGCCGGTGGATCAGCGTCGTCTCGACGCCGAGCCCGGCGAAGATCGAGGCGAACTCCACCGCGATATACCCGCCGCCGCATACGACGATGCGCTTCGGCAGCGTCTTCATCTCGAAGATCTCGTTCGAGGTGACGATGTGGGCCGCGCCGGGGATGTCGCCATAGCGCGAAGGCCGCCCGCCCGTCGCGATCAGGATCGTGCGCGCCGTGATGCGCTGCCCGTCCGCGAGCTTGACCGCGCCCGGCCCATCGACCTTCGCCCGCGTCGTGAAGGTCGCGACGCCCTTGGCCTTGAGGTTGCCCTCGTAGATCTGCTCGAGCCGATGGATCTCGCGGTCCTTGTTGGCGATCAGCGTCGCCCAGTCGAAGGTGGCCTCCCCGCTCGTCCAGCCGAACCCGCGCGCATCCTCGAACTCATCGGCAAACCGCGACGCGTAGACGAGGAGCTTCTTCGGCACGCAGCCACAGATGACGCACGTGCCGCCGAAGCGGTCGCACTCCGCGAGCCCCACCTTTGCGCCATAGCCGGCCGCGATGCGCGCTGCGCGCACGCCGCCGGAGCCACCGCCGATAACGAAGAGATCGAAGTCCGTTTGTGCCATGAGTCTGAAGGCCGCAGTTCGAATCCGGCGCACCCTGACCGAACGGCCCGCCCCGCGCAACCGTCATGACCGCCGCAGTGCTGACATGTCCGGGGCTCTGCGGACACGTATCTGGATCCCGGCCTCCGCCGGGATGACGGTTGGGCATAGGCCGCTAAACGGCCTCCTGGTTCTCCCCGTAGCGCGCCTCGATCACCGAGACGCCTTCCGGACCGCCGATGACGGCCGCATCCGCGATGCCGAGGAACAGACCGTTCTCGACCACGCCGGGGATGAACTTCAGGGCCTCATCGAGCGACTCCGGATCGTCGATCTGGCCGAAGGCGCAATCGAAGATGTAGTTCCCGCCGTCCGTGATGAACGGATTGCCGTCGCGACCGAGCCTCAGCGTCACCTCGCCGTTGCAGCCGGAGTCCGCCGCCAGCATCTCGATCATGTTGCGCGTCGCCGTCACCCCGAAGCGCACCACCTCGACCGGCAACGGAAAGGAGCCGAGCTTGTCCACTTTCTTGGAGACATCCGCGATCACGATCATGCGGTCAGACGCGGTGGCAACGATCTTCTCGCGCAAGAGCGCGCCGCCGCCACCCTTGATCAGACGGAGCTCGCCGTCGAGCTCGTCGGCGCCGTCGATGGTGAGGTCGAGCAGCGGCGTCTCGTCCAGCGTCGTCAGCGGAATGCCGAGCTTGGCGGCGAGCGCACGGGTCTCCTCCGAGGTCGGCACGCAGAGCACCTGCAGCCCCGCGCGCACCTCGGCACCCAACAGCTCGACGAACCGGGACGCCGTCGAGCCCGTACCGAGACCCAGCCGCATGCGGGGCTCCACGAAGGTGAGGGCATGCCGCGCCGCGGCCACCTTGTAGCTCTCAACCGACATCCCGTGTCCTTCCAAAGGTCTCTGTCTGCCAGCCGTTCGGCGGGAGGGCAAGCGTCAAGAGCTACCAAAAACCGGGAAAGGTCCCCTGGGACAAGGCGCAGCCTTGCGGCCCCGGCGCGATGCGCCTAAACGAAGCCATGCAAAATGCGACCCTCGTCTTCGATCTCGACGGTACGCTCGTCGATTCGCTCCCTGATCTCGTCGCGGCCACCAACCACGCGCTGTCCGATCTCTCGCTGCCGCTCGTTCCGGCGGAAACGCTGCGCAGGACGGTCGGGTTCGGCGCACGGCGCATGATCGTTGAAGGGCTCAACCAGACCGGCCTCACGCTGCCGGAGCCCGACCTCGACCGCCTGCTCGCGCGCTTCCTCGCCTATTACGAGCCCAACATCGCACGCGAGACGCGCCCGTTCGAGGGCGCCGTGGCGGCACTCGAGGACTTCCGCGCCGCTGGCGCCCGTCTTGCCATCTGCACCAACAAGCGCCTGTCGCTCGCCGAGCATCTGCTCAAGGAGTTGGCCATCGACGGCCTGTTCGACGCCGTTGCCGGCCGGGACAGCTTTCCGGTCTACAAGCCCCATCCCGACCATGTGCGGGGGGCCGTCCGCATGGCGGGCGGCGACCTCACGTCCGCGGTCATGATTGGCGATACGGGCATCGACATCGCCGCCGCCCGTGCCGCCGACATCCCGGTCGTCGGCTGTGCCTTCGGCTATTCGGAAGCGCCCATCGAGACCCTGAAGCCCGACGCGGTGATCTCCCACTTCCGGGAGCTGGACGCGGCGATCCGCCCACTGCTGGCCAGAACCGCCGCTCCGGCGAGCCAAAGTTAATACGAAATTCATAAGCAATTCCGATAGGAAGCCGCGGTGCCCCGCCGATCGGGGCTGAAGCTTTGAAATCCACGGGAACGGCGGGTCGTTTGACAGTGGGCCGTTCCTCTCCCATGTTCCCGGCCCGAGTTTCCAACATGGAACCGTCCGCGCAGCGCACCGCGTCGGACAATCTTAGGTAGAGCGCGGCAGCGGACTGGCCGCCTGCCCGAACGTTCGAGGCCGAGAAACCGCATATGAATGTCGTCATCGTGGAATCCGCCGCCAAGGCCAAGACGATCAACAAGTACCTGGGCAGCAACTATAAAGTGCTGGCCTCCTTCGGCCACGTGCGCGATCTGCCGTCGAAGGACGGCTCCGTCGTTCCCGACAAGGACTTCGAGATGACCTGGGAGATCGACAGCGGCTCCCAGAAGATCATCCGCGAGATCGCGGACGCCGTCAAAAAGGCCGACAAGCTGATTCTGGCCACCGACCCCGATCGCGAGGGCGAGGCCATCTCCTGGCACCTTTTGGAGATCCTGGACCAGAAGAAGGCACTGAAGAAAGGGCTCGAGATCGAGCGCGTGGCCTTCAACGCCGTCACCAAGCAGGCCATCCTGGCCGCCATCGCGGCCCCGCGCCAGATCGACGAGCCCCTCGTCGACGCCTACCTCGCCCGCCGCGCGCTCGACTACCTGGTCGGTTTCACGCTCTCGCCCGTGCTCTGGCGCAAGCTGCCGGGTGCGCGCTCGGCGGGCCGCGTGCAGTCCGTAGCGCTGCGCCTCGTCTGCGACCGCGAGGCCGAGATCGAGGCTTTCAGGACCGACGAGTACTGGACCATCGAGGCCACCCTCGCCACCCGGTCCGGCGACGAGTTCCCGGCCCGCCTGCAGGCCATTGACGGCACGACGCTGAAGAAGCTCGACATCAAGGACGAGGCCACCGCCTTCGCCATCAAGCGCGCCATCGAGAAGGGCCAGTTCCGCGTCGTCTCGGTCGAGAGCCGCGACGTGAAGCGCAATCCCTATGCGCCCTTCGCCACCTCGACGCTGCAGATGGACGCCTCCCGCAAGCTCGGCTTCTCCGCCAAGCAGACCATGCAGGTGGCCCAGCGCCTCTACGAGGGTGTCGACGTCGGCGGCGAGACCGTGGGCCTTATCACCTACATGCGAACGGACGGCGTCACTATCATCCCCGAGGCGATCAACGCCATCCGCGGCATGATCGCGCGCGAATACTCCCAGCGTTACGTCGCGCCCTTCGTGCGCGAATACAAGACCAAGGCCAAGAACGCGCAGGAGGCGCACGAGGCCATCCGCCCGACCGACGTGACACGCACGCCGGCTTCCGTCGCCCGCTACCTCGACAAGGACCAGGCCCGCCTCTACGAGCTGATCTGGAAGCGCGCCGTGGCGAGCCAGATGGCCTCCGCCGAGTTCAAGCAGACCACCGCCGACATCGAGGTCAAGGGCCGCGACGGCAAGACCTACACGCTGCGCGCCACCGGCTCGGTGATCCAGTTCGATGGCTTCCTCAAGGTCTACGACGAGGGCCGCGACGACCGCGTCATGACCCTCAACAAGGGCAAGGACGACACCTCCGACGAGGACGACACGAGCCGCCGCCTGCCGCCGCTCGCAAGCGGCGACACCCTTTCCGACCGCGCCGTCGAGGCCGAGCAGCACTTCACGCAGCCGCCGCCGCGCTATTCCGAGGCGAGCCTCGTCAAGAAGATGGAGGAGCTCGGCATCGGCCGCCCGTCGACCTATGCCTCGACGCTCGCCGTGCTGCAGGAGCGCGACTACGTCCGCATCGACAAGAAACGGCTGATCCCCGAGGACAAGGGCCGCCTCGTCATCGCCTTCCTCGAGAGCTTCTTCAAGAAGTACGTCGAATTCGACTTCACCGCCGACCTCGAGGAGAAGCTCGATCTCATCTCGGCCGGTGACCTGGAGTACAAGCAGGTGCTGCGCGATTTCTGGCGCGACTTCACGGGCGCGGTCAACGAGATCAAGGACCTCCGCGTCGGCGACGTGCTCGAGGCCCTGAACGAGCTTCTCGGCCCGCACATCTTTCCTCCCAAGGAGGACGGCTCTGACCCGCGCCTCTGCCCGAAGTGCGGCACCGGCCGCCTCTCGCTCAAGGTTTCGAGCAAGAACGGCGCCTTCATCGGCTGCGGCAACTATCCGGACTGCAAGTACACGCGCCAGCTCACCGGCGACGCCACCGGCACCGACGGCGACCGCGAGCTCGGTTTCGATCCCGACAGCGGCCTTCCCGTGCTGGTCAAGAGTGGCCGCTTCGGCCCCTACCTGCAGCTCGGCGAAGGCGAAGGCGACGAGAAACCCAAGCGCTCGTCGATCCCGAAGGGCATCGACGCCGCCACCATCGACCTGGAGAAGGCGCTGCAGCTTCTCTCGCTGCCGCGCGAGGTCGGCATCCATCCCGAGACCGGTACCCCGATCGTCGCGGGCCTCGGCCGCTACGGACCCTTCATCCAGCACGACGGCACCTACGCCAACGTCGACAGCATCGACGAGGTGTTCAGCATCGGCCTTAACCGCGCCGTGACGCTGCTCGCCGAGAAGCGCGCCGGCAAGAGCGGACGCTTCGGCCGCGCGGCGGTGAAGACGGTGCTGAAGGACCTCGGTGAGCATCCGGGCGGCGGCGGCAAGATCCAGGTGCTGGACGGCAAGTACGGCCCCTACGTGAGCTGGAACAAGGTCAACGCCACCGTGCCGAAAGGCACGAACCCCGAGACGCTCGCGATCGACGACGCCATTCGCCTGCTCCAGGAGCGCATCGCCAAGGGCGGCGGCAAGAAGCCCGCGAAGAAGGCCGCCGCCAAGCCGAAGGCCGCCAAGGAGACGAAGGCAACGGAGGACGACGCCGAGGCCAAGCCTGCCAAGGCCAAGTCGAAACCGAAGGCCACCAAGGCACCGAGCAAGAAGCCGGCAGCCAAGCCGAAGAAAAGCGCGGCCAAAGCCGGCGCGGAAAGCTGAGCGCATGGTCTCATCCGACGCTCTCACCACGACCGCCCATCCACTCCGTCATGGCCGCGTCGATGCAAAGCATCGCTCCGCGATGACGGCGGCCATCCACGCAAGTGTCCGCGCTTGCGACACATGCGAGAACACACCCACGTTGAAACTTGTCGTGGGTGCCCGCCGGCGCGGGCGGCCGGGACACAGACACACGACCGCATAGGTCTCCCCATGGCCAGAAAGCCACCCGCGAAACGTCCAGGGCCTAAGGGAGCCCGGAAAGGCTTTCGCCAGGCACCGGCCAGGCGGCGACCGCCGGGCGACGACGCACTGCCCTCGCGCGAGGAGATCCTGACCTTCCTCAACGAGCATGAGGGCGCGGCAGGCAAGCGCGAGATCGCGCGCGCGTTCAAGGTCAAGGGCGAGGCCCGCACGGCACTTAAACGCCTGCTCGCAGAGATGACGGACGAAGGCGTGCTCTCCGGCACGCGCAAGGATCTGCGCGAGAGGGGCAAGCTGCCGCCCGTCACCGTGCTCGAGGTCACCGGCCGCGACAGCGACGGCGACCTGATCGCACGCCCCGCCGTGTGGAAGGACGCGGACGGCACGCCGCCGGCCGTCCTCGTGCTCACGCATCGCGCCCGCGGCGAGGAGCGGGACGCCGCCATCGGCATCGGCGACCGCATCCTCGCCCGCGTCACCGCGCTCGACCAGCCCGACGTCGAAGGCCTCGCCTACGAGGCCGAGGCCATCAGGATCCTGCCGCGCGACAAGCGCCGCCTGCTCGGCATCTACCGCACCCGCAAGGACGGCGGCGGCACCATCGAGCCCATCGACCGCAAGGAGCTGCGCGCCTGGTCCGTCCGCCCCGGCAACGACGGCGACGCCAAGGACGGCGACCTCGTCCGCTTCGATCTTTCCGCGAAGCACCGCCAGTCTGTCACGGAGGCGCGCGTGCTCGAGACGCTGGGCAATCCGGACGACCAGCGCAAGATCAGCCTCATCGCCGTGCACGCGCACGGGCTTCCCGACGACTTCCCGGCCACCGTCATCGCCGAGAGCGAGGCACTGCCGGCGTTCAGCGCCGAGGGCCGCGCGGACCTGCGCAAGACGCCTCTGCTGACCATCGATCCCGTTGACGCCCGCGACCACGACGACGCCGTCTACGCCGAGCCCGATCCCGATCCGCGTAACCGCGGCGGCCATGTCGTGATCGTCGCCATCGCCGACGTGGCCCACTACGTGCGCCCGGGCACGCGCCTCGACAAGGAGGCCCAGCTCCGCGGCAACTCGGTCTATTTTCCCGACCGCGTGGTGCCGATGCTGCCCGAGCGCATCTCGAACGACCTCTGCTCGCTGCGCGAGCTGGAGGAGCGGCCGTGTCTCGCCGTGCGCATGGTCTTCGACGCGGGAGGAAAGAAGCGCCGGCACACGTTCGAGCGCGCCGTGATGCGGAGCGCCGCCAAGCTCAGCTACCAGGAGGCCCAGGCCGCCATCGACGGCAACGTGAGCGCCAAGTGCGCGCCGCTTATGCAGTGCGCACTCGAGCCACTGTGGCGGGCCTACGCCGCACTCTCCCGCGCTCGTGACGAGCGCCAGCCGCTCGACCTCGATCTGCCCGAGCGCAAGATCCAGCTCAATGCCGAAGGCCGCGTCGCCCGCGTCGTCATACCCGAGCGGCTCGACGCCCACCGCCTGATCGAGGAGTTCATGATCCAGGCCAACGTCGCCGCCGCCGAGACGCTGGAGCAGGCCAAGACGCCCCTCGTCTACCGCGTGCACGACGAGCCCTCGAAAGAGAAGCTGAAGAACCTGCGCGACTTCCTCGAGACCCTTGACCTTAAGCTCGCCGCCGGCACCGGTCTCAAGCCCGAGGCGTTCAACCGCATTCTCGCGCGCGCCAAGACGCTGCCTGTCCCGGAGCTCGTCAACGAGGTCATCCTGCGTTCGCAGGCCCAGGCGGAGTACACGCCGGCGAACATCGGCCACTTCGGCCTCAACCTCACCCAGTACGCGCACTTCACCTCACCGATCCGCCGTTACGCCGATCTCCTTGTCCACCGTGCGCTGATCCGCGGCCTGAAGCTCGGCCCGGACGGCATCGAGGACCAGGAGATCGCGCGCCTCTCCGACACCGCGAAGGAGATCTCCGAAGCCGAGCGCCGCGCCATGGCCGCCGAGCGCGAGACCATCGACCGCCTCATCGCCGCCCACCTCGCCGACCGCATCGGCGCCACCTTCGAAGGGCGCATCGCCGGCGTCACCCGCTCGGGCCTGTTCGTGAAGCTCAAGGACACCGGCGCCGACGGCTTCGTGCCGGTCTCGACGCTCGGCCGCGATTTCTTCTCGCACATCGAGGAGGCGCACGCGCTCGTGGGCAACCGCAGCGGCGAGACATACCAGCTCGGCGACACGGTGACGGTCCGCCTCGTCGAGGCCATCCCGACCGCGGGCGCCCTACGCTTCGAGGTGCTGACGCCCGGCAAGACCGGCGCGATCAAGCACCTGAGGGGCGCCGAGCGCATCCGTCGCCGCTTCGGCAGGCGCCGCTGACGGGCTGCAAGGCGAAGCTAGGGACGATACGAAGAGCGATAAATGTCGCGTTTGAGCGCGCGATCATTGCGACTATGTAGGAATGGATGAAGACGGGATCCGCATGATCGAGTTCGACTCTCCAGCGCCCACGGCCGACACCCAGCCGAGGCGCGACATCAAGATCGCCATGCTGCGCGGCTGGCGGCAGCGATGCCCCGCGTGCGGCAAGGGTGCTTTGTATCGCAAGTATCTCAAGGTCGCCGAGACCTGCCCGGCCTGCGGCGAGGAGTTGCACCATCAGCGTGCCGACGATGCGCCGCCCTACTTCACCATGGTCATCGTTGGCCACGTGGTGGTCGGCGGCGTCCTCATGCTGGAGAAGGCCGTCGCGCCGCCGAGCTGGGTGCATATGGTCCTCTGGCTTCCGCTGACGGTCATCATGAGCCTCGTGCTGCTGCCGCGGGTGAAAGGCGCGCTGGTCGGACTGCAATGGGCACTGCGCATGCACGGCTTCGGCGACGACGCCGATGCGCCCGTTCCCGATCCCGGCGCTCGCTGAGGGCCGAGGCACGCCATGGCAGAGAGACCCGCAAGCGTCGCGACTGCGCAGCGCACCAGGCTGAGGCCACGCGACGCCGCGACCCTTCTCGTCATCGACCACTCCGCCGCGACGCCGCGCGTGCTGATGGGACGGAGGCGCCCCGATCAGGTGTTCCTGCCCGACACCTTCGTTTTCCCCGGCGGACGCGTTGAAGCCGCCGACAGAACTTTCGCGCGCCACCACCCGCTGCCGCCCCGCGAGGCAGCGTGCCTGAAGATCGCCATGCGCGGCCGCGCCTCGGACCTCCGCGCCGCCGCCCTGGCACTCGCCGCTGTGCGCGAGACGTTCGAGGAGACCGGCTTCATCGTCGGCGAGCGTTCACCCCATGACGGTTCGGGCCCTGCGGGGGGATGGAGCGGGTTCCTTGCCGAAGGCTTCCGGCCGCGGCTCGGCAGGCTCGCCTTCTTTGCCCGCGCCATCACGCCGCCCGGACGGGCGCGCCGCTACGACACGCGCTTCTTCATCGTCGACGCGGCCGAGGTCGCCCACCGCGCAGCCTCCATGGACGGCGAGCTGCTCGACATCGACTGGTTCACCATCGACCATGCGAGGCGCCTGAAGCTGCCGTCGATCACGCGGCATGTGCTGGAGGACCTCGCCCGGCATCTCGCACGCCCGAAGCGCGAGATCGGCGCCGGCACGGTACCCTTCTATTTTCACCGTCACGGCCGACAGGAGCGCCTGCTACTGCAGCGTGCCGCCGGAAAATGAACGCCGCGCAAGCCACGCATTTCTACGCGACGAAAGCGCAAACTTGGGCCCGGTCAACGCGCTTGACACCAAAGGCGCGGGCAGTATGTTGCCCAATCCAAATTTGAGACGCTCCCTTTCGAGGTCAAAAGACCAATGGCCAAGCAGATCACCCAGAAGATCAAGCTGCTCTCGACAGCGAAGACCGGCTTCTTCTACGTCACGAAGAAGAACCCGCGCACTGCAACGGAAAAGCTCGTTTTCCGGCGCTACGACCCGGTCGTGCGCAAGCACGTCGAATTCAAGGAAACGAAGATTAAGTAAGCGCACGCCGCGCCCGCGGGGCGGCGACAAAAGGGTCGCTCATGCCGCGGCCCGCTTCCGAACCAGCGCCCGGAAGCCGGAAATCACCTGATTTTAGGGAAGGCCCTCAACCAGGGTCCGTAACCGGCTCGGCAGCGGGGTAAGCATTCCGAGAAAGCCACGGACCCTGGCCTAGTGACCAGATGGTGTCAAAGAGGGCGTTGACGGTCCACCTGGTGTCGTAGCGGAGCAGAAACGTAAACTCTTGGAGGGTAACTCCATGCGTTGCGGCCCACACTACGATTTCCCGCTCCATCAGGAGATGCGGCGGACCCGATGGGCCGCGGGAACCGAACTGACCCGAAACGTCGGCACGAAAGGCGACGAACAGCCGAACGATCTCCGGGCGAATTGATTCCCCTCCACTACAAAAGTCTGACAGAACAGATCGGCAATTGCAAGTTTAGAGCTTGACCATTGCGTGGCGGGCACGCCTTTCAATCGATTCGAGGTTAACCCGCGAACCCTAGGGCGCGGCTCATGATTTCGCGCGCCCTGACAGCACGACGGCGAGCCGTTGCTCGGATCGACACGATCCGTCAGCGGACGATGCAAAATCATGCGGAGATCTAAGTATGTTGGGATCGCAAGCTCTCACGCCGCATAAGCGACGACTTGGTTCCGTCCCTGCCGCTTTGCAGCATAAAGCGCATTATCTGCGCGCTTGAAAAGCGCGTCGGACGTATCGCCTTCTCCCTCCCAGGTTGCAAGACCGACGCTCGCCGTAACCCAGACATCCTGCTCCAAGCCAAGCCGGAAAGGCAGGGCTGCGACACACTCACGCACCCTTTCACCCACCTGCCACGCGAGCACTTGGTCGGTATCGGGCATCACGATCAGGAATTCTTCCCCGCCGAGGCGGCAGGCGAAGTCCATGCCGCGCGTGTAGCGGCGGAAGCGGTCCGCGAACTCCTTGAGCACCAGGTCGCCGGCATCGTGCCCGTAGGTGTCGTTGATGCGCTTGAAATGGTCGATGTCCGCGATCAGCACCGAGAGCGAGCGCCCGGAGCGCTCGGCGTCCGTGATCAGCGTCTTGAGATGGCGCTCCATATAGCGCCGGTTGTGCAGGCCCGTCAGCGGGTCGGTGACCGAAAGCTCCACGCTCTCGCGGATCTGGTTGCGCAGATGGTCCGAGAAGCGCTTGCGCTTGATCTGCGTCCTGACGCGCGCCAGGAGCTCGTGCCGGTCCACCGGCCGCATCAGGTAGTCGTTGACGCCCATGTCGAGCCCGCGCAGCAGACGCGCCTCGTCTCCCGGGTCCGCCATGACGAGGATGGGCAGATGTCGCGTGCGGTCGAGCGATCGCACATGCGAGCAGAGCCGCAGCCCATCCGAATGCTCAAGGTTGAGCGCCACGATCAGGAGATCGAACGGCTGCTCCGCGAGATGCAGCAGCGCCGTCTGCGGATCGGCCTCGATATACGCGTCATGCGCCTTGGCCAGCGCGCTCATCACGCGCGACGATGAGCGGGGATGATCATCGACCACGAGCACGCGCCCCGGCCGGTCGGTGAGAATGCGGGCCATAGCGTCCTCGTCTCCGAGACCCATCTGCCGGTTGGTCATGACGCGCATCAGCATCTCGTCGTTGAGCATCTTGAGCCGCGCGAGGCTCTTGACGCGCGTGACGAGGGCGATGTCGTCGACCGGCTTGGTCAGGAAGTCGTCGGCGCCGCAGTCCAATCCCTGGATCTTATCCGAGGTCTGGTCGAGGGCCGTGACCATGACCACGGGAATGTGCAGCGTCTCGGGCGATCTCTTGAGCTGCCGGCAGACCTCGAAGCCGTCGATGCCCGGCATCATGACGTCGAGGAGCACGACATCCACGCGCTCGCGCTGGCAGAGCGCCAGCGCATCGTTGCCGTTCGCAGCCGTGATGACCTCGAAATACTCGGCCTCGAGCCGCGCCTGCAGAAGCCTGATGTTGGCCAGAATATCGTCAACGACGAGAACACGAGCGGTCATGACAAACTCTCAAAGCACAAACGCATGAAGCACCGATACACCGAGCTCAGGCATCCCCTACAAAACGTCTTACGGTATCGAGAAAAACAGCAACCGAAATCGGCTTCGACACGTAGGCCTCGCATCCCCCGGATCGGATGCGCTCCTCGTCGCCCTTCATGGCGAACGCGGTGACGGCCACCACGGGAATGTCGCGCAACTCGTCGTCTTCCTTGAGCCACCGGGTCACTTCGAGACCGGAGACCTCGGGAAGCTGGATGTCCATAAGAATGAGATCGGGCCGGTGCACGCGCGCGAGCGTCAGCGCATCGAGGCCGTTGCGGGTCTGCACCGTGAGATAGCCGTAGGCATCGAGAAGATCGTGGAAGAGCTTCATGTTGAGCTCATTGTCCTCCACGATCAGCACGGTTTTCGGTGCACGGGGCGACACCCCCTGCCTCTGGCCCTCGACGGCCATTCTCGTCTCCTGATAGGTCATCGTCGAAGGTCTGCACGCTGCCCGCCTTTAACTGCACCGATTCTGCGGGCCATATGGAGGGCAGTGTGCATCGCTTAGCTTAAGCAACTGTTGAAACATGCTTATCCGGGAGCATTTCGGGCTCAAGTAGCGGATATGCCAAGAAAAAAGGAGGCCAGCCCATGCTGAGGCGCGCTGCGCGACCGAGCCCCGAGGACACCGAGGAAGCCGCCATGCTGGCACTTGCCGGCCTGACGTTTCTGGCCGAGGACGGCCCCCGCCTGGGCCGCTTCCTGGCGATGACCGGCATCGGCCCGGACCAGCTTCGGGCCGTCGCCGACGCGCCCGAGACCCTGCTCGCCGTGCTCGACCACCTGCTCGGCGACGAATCCCTGCTGCTTGTATTTACAGCGTCCAAAGGCATCGCGCCGGAGCGGGTTGCCCCGGCGCGCTCGGCGCTGGCCCGCGCGCTCGGCGTCGAGGCCGCTCATGAGTGACCGCGCGGGCGCAGGCCTGCGCATGGGGATCGACCTCGGCGGAACCAAGATCGAAGGGCGCGTGCTGGCCCCCGGCGGCGGCGAGGTCGCCCGCATGCGCATCCTCGCGCCGCAAGGAGACTACCAAGACACGGTTGCGGCACTGACGGACATCATCCGAGATCTCGAGAAAGAGGCCGGACGCGGGGCCAGCGTGGGCATCGGCATGCCGGGATCCCTCTCGCCTCTGACGGGCCTGGTCCGCAACGCCAACTCGACCTGGCTCAACGGCCGCCCGCTGCGCGAGGATCTGGAAGCGGCCCTCGGCCACCCGGTCCGCATGGCCAACGACGCCAACTGCTTTGCGCTGTCGGAGGCGACCGACGGCGCCGGCGCCGGCGCGCGCTCCGTATTCGGCATCATCGTCGGCACGGGCTGCGGCGGCGGCATTGTCTTCGACGGCCGCGTGCTCGAAGGCGCGCGCGGCATCGGCGGCGAGTGGGGACACAATCCTCTGCCTTGGAGCGAACCGGACGAGCATCCAGGCCCCACGTGCTGGTGCGGCCGCAAGGGCTGCATGGAGATGTGGGCCTCGGGCACGGGGCTCTCCGGCGACTACCAGCGCCGCACGGGCGAGCTCGTGTCGGGGCACGAGATCGTGGCGCGGGCGAAGCTCGGCGAGCCTGCGGCACGGACGAGCCTTGAGCGCCACGCCTCGCGGCTGGCGCGCGGCATCGCGCACGTCATCAACCTCATCGATCCGGAGGTGATCGTGCTCGGCGGTGGCCTCTCGAAGCTGCCGCATCTCTACGAGGAGCTGCCGCGCCTGGCCGCGCCCTATGTCTTTTCCGACGTGAAGGACATCGTCATCCGCCCGCCCAAATGGGGCGACGCCAGCGGCGTGCGCGGCGCCGCCTGGCTCTGGAACGAATAACGCGCTTCAGCCGGGATGACAGGGAAGGCGAGAGGCGCCCGGCCCTACGGCTCGGGATTCTTGCAGGGCGACGGCTCGAAGTACTTCAGCTCCTTGAGCTCGCCCTTGATGGCGAAGTCGCCGTGATTGATGCGCAGGCTGCTGGTCACGCCGTTGTCGTGGAAGCGGTAGGACATCTCGTAGAGCGGCACCGTGTCGCCCGGCGCCTGCGTCGACGGGAAATAGCTGACCGAGATCGGCCACGACGGCACGCGGTCGAGATCGGCGAACCCCTTGGCGAGCGAGACCACGGGCCCAGCTCCCGGCTTGGTCTGCCGCCCGATGGCCGTGGACGTGGAGTAGATCTTGTCCCCGCTCTCCGAGCCGTCATAGAGGTCCGCCGCGAGAATTGTACGCCCCGCGCGCGCAGCCTGGATGATCGCCATCGAATGCTGGATCGGGAAATAGATGTCGCCCGCGAGCTTTACCTCCCGCTTCTGCGGCCGCGCGAGGTCTACCGTCGCCTCCCCGCTCGCCTGCGTGCGCTTGGCGACCCCCTGGGTCTGCTCTGCCTGCATCTCGTTCTGATAGGTGCTGGTGGAGAAGCGCAGCCGCCGCGCCGGCACCTCCTCCCAGCTCGAGGTTCTGAGGTCGGTCGTCTGCACATCTCCCTCTTGATTGAGGGTCTGCGTGACGAAGCGCATGCTCTGCGCGTAGCCCTCGCAGGCATTGCCGCTGAGTTCGTAGACGATGCGGCCGTTGACGCCGGCAACCCCCGAGCCCGACTGCGCAGCATCGAGCGAAAGATCGTAGACGGCCCGGTGCGGCGCGAACACGACGTCCTTGAGGGCAGGCCCCGGCCCCGCGTGCGCGCTCGGAGGCGCCCAGGGATATGCGCCGAACGCCCCCAGCGCCAGCACTGGCGCCACGATCAATAAACCCCAGGCCCGCTTTCGAGCACGATCGCGCATTCTTCTCATCCTGTTGCCAAGGGAGCTGGCAGCAGCCCCGCCGTCCTGGCCGGAATCTAGGGTACTGCCGGGCCATTGCAAAGTCCGATCGAGCGGGTAACAAGAAACCCCGACCATTCTACGGCCGTCGCTTCGCTGGAGCGCCGGTCCCCAACGACCAGAGGAGACGCACCCGCATGACCATCGAGGCCCGCCTCGCCGAGCTTGGCATCTCCCTTCCCGCGGCCCCGAATCCGGTCGCCAACTATGTACCTTACATCGTCTCGGGCAACCTGCTTCTCATCTCGGGGCAGATCGCCAAGGCCGCCGACGGCACCATCGTCACCGGCGCGCTCGGCCGCGACGTGAGCCTCGAGGACGGCCAGGCCGCCGCCCGCCTCTGTGCGCTGAACATTCTCGCCCAGGCCAGCGCCGCGCTCGGCAGCCTCGACCGCATCGGGCAGGTGCTGCGGCTGACCGGCTTCGTCAACGCCGCACCCGAGTTCACTGACCATCCGAAGGTCGTCAACGGCGCTTCCGACCTGATGGTCGACGTGCTAGGCGACAAGGGCCGCCATACGCGCGCCGCCGTCGGCGTATCCGGCCTGCCCATGAACTCCGCCGTCGAGGTCGACGCCATCATCGCCATCGCGGGCTAGCGCGCCGATGCTCGATCCCGCCTTCCTGCGTCCCATCGCCCACCGCGGCCTGCACGATGCGGCGAAAGGCGTGATCGAGAACACGGCCCCGGCCTTCGAGGCGGCCATCGCCAATGGATACGGCATCGAGTGCGACCTGCGGCCGGCGGCGGACGGCACGCCGCTCGTCTTTCACGACCTGACCCTCGAGCGCCTGACGGCGGGCAGCGGACCGGTCGCCGAGTTGCAGCCGGGCTGCGCGGCGAAGCTTCCGTTCCAAGGAACCGATCTCACCGGCATCCTGACCTTCGCCGACATGCTCGCGCTGGTCGCCGGCCGCGTGCCGATCTTCGCCGAGATCAAGAGCGAGTGGACGCCGCCGGACCTCCGCTTCCTGTCGGAGATCGCGCGCCTTGCAAAGCTGTACAGGCGCCCGTTGGCTTTGATGTCGTTCGACCCCGCGGTGATTGCTGCAGTCGGCAGGATGGCCCCGGACATCCCGCGCGGCATCGTCTCGGGCTCCTACTTCAACGACGACGGCAAAGGCTGGTGGCCGGAGAGCCCTCTCACCGACGCCCGGCGCCAAGCGCTCGCAAGCTTGCTGGAGAGCGGACAGGCGGCGCCGTCGTTCTATGCCTACGAGGTCCGCGCCCTACCCACGGCCGCGACACAACGCGTCCGTCGACAGGGGATTCCGCTCCTCGCCTGGACCGTCCGCACCGAGCAGGACCGCCGCATCGCCGCCATGCACGCCGACGCGCCGATCTTCGAGGGGTATGAGGCTTAAGCAACCACTACCAAGGCCGCACTTTCTCGGCGATCTTGTTTTTCGCATGGAAGCGAACAATCTCAACAAAGCGCTTTGAGATTGCAGCAAAAGCCATGGCCTTAGAAGAAGGCTTAGTTCCAGCCTTGCTATAGCGCTGAGCAATTGCGATGACATCCGCAGCCTTAAGCTGTTTGTCAGCCTTCAGAGCAACAAATACATCATCAAACGCTGCTCGATCCGTTTTGGATGCGTTCAACCGCTCGACGTAGCTAGAGACTAGCTGCTCGTCGAGTACATCAGCCTTCTTTGCGCGCACCCTAGCCATGCTATCATCGAGCCCCAAAAGCTCGCCAAGTCCAAACATAGACATCAGAAGGCTCCTTTGCCAGAGCGGGGCGACGCTCTA
>NZ_JADZBI010000010.1 GCF_020852195.1 Hyphomicrobium sp.
GCTGCATCGTGAACGGCGCCGGCCTCGCCATGGCGACGCTGGACATGATCAAGCTCGCGGGCGGCGAGCCCGCGAACTTCCTCGACATCGGCGGCGGCGCCTCCCCCGAGCGCGTCACCAAGTCGTTCAAGGCGGTGCTGCGCGACAAGAACGTAAAGGCGATCCTCGTCAACGTGTTCGCCGGCATCAACCGCTGCGACTGGGTGGCCAAGGGCGTCGTCGACGCCATCAAGG
Source organism: Hyphomicrobium sp. (assembly GCF_020852195.1). Taxonomy (GTDB): domain Bacteria; phylum Pseudomonadota; class Alphaproteobacteria; order Rhizobiales; family Hyphomicrobiaceae; genus Hyphomicrobium_C. The sequence goes on from NZ_JADZBI010000010.1 coordinate 235, forward strand.
AGCTCGAGATCAAGGTGCCGATTGTCGTGCGCCTCGCCGGCACCAACGTCGAGGAAGGCCGCAAGATCATCGATCAGAGCGGCCTCACCATGATCAGTGCCGAAACGCTGGCGGATGCGGCCAACAAGGCCGTGGCTGCAGCCAAAAAAGCCGCGTAAGGAGGAAACCCATGGCCATCTTCATCAACGAGAATACGCCGATCCTCGTGCAGGGCTTCACCGGGCGCATCGGCACCTTCCACGCCCAGGAGATGATCGACTACGGAACCAACGTGGTCGGTGGCGTGACCCCCGGCAAGGGCGGCACGACGCATCTCGGCCGCCCGGTGTTCAACACCATGAAGGGCGCGGTGGACGAGACGCGGGCCGAGGCCTCGATCGTGTTCGTGCCGCCGCCGTTCGCGGCGGACGCGATCATGGAGGCGGCGGACGCGGGCATCAAATACTGCGTCTGCATCACCGACGGCATCCCCACGCAGGACATGATCCGCGTCAAGCGCTACATGCGGCGCTACAAGAAAGAGAACCGCATGATCCTCACCGGGCCGAACTGCGCCGGCACCATCTCGCCCGGAAAGGCCATGCTCGGCATCATGCCCGGCCACATCTACGCGCCCGGCCGCGTCGGCATCGTCGGACGCTCGGGCACGCTCGGCTACGAGGCGGCCTCGCAGCTCAAGGCGCTCGGCATCGGCGTGTCGACGTCGGTCGGCATCGGCGGCGACCCGATTAACGGCTCCTCGTTCAAGGACGTGCTCGAGCACTTCGCCGAGGACCCGGAGACCGACGCCGTGATGATGATCGGCGAGATCGGCGGGCCGCAGGAGGCGGAAGCGGGTGAGTACATCCGCGACCACTTCAACAAGCCCGTCGTCGCCTACATCGCGGGCCTGTCCGCTCCGAAGGGCCGGCGCATGGGGCACGCCGGCGCCATCGTGTCGGCTTTCGGCGAAGCGGCCTCCGAGAAGGTCGACATCCTCAAGGATTGCGGCGTCGTCATCGCGCCGACGCCTTCCGAGATGGGCGCCACCGTTCAGAAGGTCCTATCTGCCCGCAAGGCAGCGTAAAGGTCCGGGCAGGCACTGCGCCCGATGGCAGGGCCGGCCCGACGACCCGGCGGTCTCGCGGCCGCCGGGCCCCTCTCTGCCTTGGGACTCATTAAGCGAGCCCCGATCCGGGGGCGGTCGAGGAGCATATAATGTCGAAGTCGAAGTCGTCCGGCAGCACGAAGCTCGACGAGACAGCGCTCCGCGCTGAGCTCAAGGCACTCCGGGCGCAGATCCCGGACCAGCCGACTCTCAACCCCATCGTCAATGTCGCGTTCGACCTGTCGCGCCGCCTCGAAGCCGGCGACGTCAGCTTCGACGACGTGCGCGCGCTCGCAACCCGCCTCATGGACAGCGCCTGCGTGCACCGCGCGCTCCTGCTCAAGGAGCAGATCGGCGTCGAGAGCGAGGCGGCGACGCGCAAGGAGTTCGCGGAGTTCATCGCGCGAGAGGTCGCCGGGATCGACCCCGACGACTTCGAGGCCTTCAAGGCGCGGTTCTCCCGGGCGCGCAACGGCATCGTCTTCACCGCGCACCCGACGTTCGGGCTCTCGGAGGCGCTTTCCAACCGCATGGCCGAGATCGCCATGGCGGGGACCGCCAAGGGGCAGACGATCGGGCTCCCGCATCGTCCCGATCCGAACCTCACGCTCGTCTATGAGCATGCCCGCGTGCAAAGCGCGATCCAGAACCTGCGCGATGCCTATGCGGACATCCTCGTGGACTTCTTCGCTGCCGCCCAATCGACGTTCGGCGAGCGCGCCTTCACGGCCGACCCGCAGCTCTGCACCTTCGCCTCCTGGGTCGGCTACGACCTCGATGGGCGCACCGATATCAAATGGACGTTCTCGTTCATCGTGCGTCTCAAGGAGAAGGTGGCGGCGCTGTCGGACATCCGCGAGCGCGTGCTGGCCCTCAAGCCCGTTCTCGGCGAGGAGGCGGAGATGGTGCGGCTGGTGCGGCAGGTGACGGGCAAGCTCGATCTCGGCATCGCCGCCGCCGACTCCCACGTCAAAGCGCTCGAAGGCGTCGGCAAGGACGGCTTCACGCTGGCGCATGCGGCCAACATCATCTCGCAGGGGGACGGGCACAATCTGACCAGCGCCGAGCCGATCCTGGCCCTGCTCGATCAGATCGTCGCTGCCGCCCCGGACACGAGTGCCAAGATTGCCGTTGCCTCGGTGGCCGGCCTGTTGCGCGCGACCGGGCTCGGCATGAGCCATATCCACGTGCGCGTCAATGCCGTGCAGATCAACAACGCCTTCCGCGCGTTCGTGCACGAGAGCTGGACGCGCAACCTCACGGAGCGGCAGGCGCTGGCGCGCATCGTCGAGATGATCAACTCGGTGAAGCCGGAGACGGTCAACTTCGAGACGCTCGATCTTGAGAACGCGACCGCCATCCGGCAGTTCGCGCTCGCCGCGCAGATCGCCAAGCACATCGACGGCGATACGCCGATCCGCTACCTGATCGCCGAGTGCGAAAGCCCGGCCACGATCCTGATCGCGGTCTACTTCGCCAAGCTGTTCGGCGTCTCCGAGATCGTCGACGTGTCACCGCTGTTCGAGACGCCGGAGGCACTCGAGACCGGACCGCGTCTCGTCGAGCGCCTGCTCGCCGAGAAGGCGTACCGCGACTACGTGACGAAGCGCGGCCGCCTGGCGGTGCAGACCGGCTACTCCGATGCGGGCCGCTTCATCGGCCAGATCGCGGCGGGGTTGGCGCACGAGCGCCTGCACCATGGCCTCGCCGAGGTGGTGCGCAAGGCCAAGCTCAAGAACGTCGAGACGCTGATCTTCTCGACGCACGGCGAGAGCATGGGGCGCGGCGCGCATCCCGGTCCGCTGCGGCGCCGGCTGCGCTACGTGTTCCCGGGCGAGTCGCGCTGGCGCTTCTTCCGTGCCGGGCTTCCGGTGAAGCACGAGACCAGCTTCCAGGGCGGCGACGGCTATCTCTTCTTCTCCAACCGCGCGTTCGCGCAGCGGGCGCTGGCGACCATCATCATGAGCGGAAAGGACCCCGGAGAGGGCGAGGATCCGTTCTACACGGACACCAACCTTGCGCTCGATTTCCAGATCCGGTTGCGCGACTACCAGCAGGAGCTGTTCGCGCATCCCGGCTATCGGGCGCTGCTCGGCGCGTTCGGGGCGAACCTCCTGTTCAAGACGGGATCGCGGCCCGTGAAGCGGCAGGGCGACCATCACTCCGATCGCGGCGATCCGGCGCGCATGCGCGCGATCCCGAATAACGCCATCCTGCAGCAGTTCGGCTACGTGGCGAACGTCGTGGCAGGGCTCGGCGCGGCCGTCGGCAGCGAGCGCGACCGGTTCGTCGAGATGGCGAAGAAATCGCAGCGGCTCCGGCCGCTGATCGAGATGATCGCGCGCGCCAAGCAGCTCTCGAGCCTCAACGCAGTAGGCGCGAACGCGATCATTTTCGACCCCGGCTTCTGGGCGCAGCGCGCATCGTGGGCGCGCGAGCCGCATCTCGACGGCGCGTTCAAGTTCCTGGCCGAGCGCCTGCTCGACGACGACCGGGCGCAGATGATCAACGGGCTTGCCTACTACTTGCGGCTCGACGCCATCGAGCTGCACGGCATCCTGGAGGAAATCGGGCTCGAGGGCGGCAAGATCCCGGACGACCACCGGCTCGAGCTCGACCTCTTGCAGGCGATCCGGGCGGCGCTGATCATGCGGCTGTTCATTCTCACCGCGCAGTTGCCGCGCTTCACGCCGACCAACGAGGTGACGCACGCCGAGATCGTGAGAAAGGCGCTGAGCCTCGAAATTCCGGAGGTTCTGCAGGTGATGCGGCAGGCCTTCCCACGCCGCGTCGACGATCCGCACGACGACGATATGTTCCTCGAGAAGGCGACGTATCTGCCCAAGGGCATCGACGACTACGGGCGCATCGAGACCGAGATCCTGGAGCCGATGGAGCAGGCCTACGAGCTGGTGCGCGAGATCGGCACCGGCATCTCGCATCACTGGGGCGCGTTCGGCTGAGGCGACGCATCCCCTTCTCCCCGCTCGCGGGAGAGGGAGAGACATCACATCATGCCGAGCCAGCGGGGCAGTGCGAGGGACAGAGCGGGCCAGTAGGTCACGAGCATTAGGAAGCCGAGCATGGTGAGGAGCCATGGCACCACGGCCACCGCGAGCTTGGTCAGGCCGAGCCGCGAAATGCCGCTCGCGACGTAGAGGTTCAGGCCCACCGGCGGCGTGATCATGCCGATCTCCATGTTCACGACCATGATGATGCCGAAGTGCACCGGATCGATGCCGAGCTTGGCCGCCACCGGAAACAGGATCGGCGCCAGGATCAGCGTCACGGATGCCGGCTCCATGACGCTGCCTGCGAGCAGGAGGATGATGTTCACGACCAGGAGGAACGTGATCGGCCCGAAGCCCTGGGCGATCAGCCAGTCCGCCATGGCCTGCGGGATCTGCTCGTGGGTGAGCAGGAAGGTGAACAGCACGGCGTTTGTGATGATGTAGAGCAGCATGGCGCTCATGCTGGCCGAGGCCAACAGCACGCGCGGCACATCCGCGAGCGCGAGGTCGCGGTAGACGTAGACGGCGACGATGAAGGCGTATACCGCGCTCACGGCCGCGGCCTCGGTGGGCGTGAAGACGCCGCCGTAGATGCCGCCCATGACGATGACGACCAGAGCGAGACCCCAGAAACAGTCGACAAAAGCGGCCAGCGCCTCGCTCCAGGGCTGGCGCTCGCTCCTCGGATAGCCGCGGCGGCGCGCGAGCCAGATCGTGGTCAGGCCGAGCAGCGTGGCGAGCAGGAGACCCGGAACAACGCCTGCCATGAAGAGGTCGTCGACGGATGCCGAATGCACCCGTTCTCCCGCAGGGCCCTCGACCATCATCCCGGAGGTAGCGACGGAGTAGAGCACCATGACGATGGACGGCGGGATCAGAATGCCGAGAACGCCGCCCGAGGCCACGACGCCGGCCGCGAAGCTCTTAGGGTAGCCGCGCGCCACCATGGCAGGGATCATGATCGAGCCGATGGCGACGACGGTCGCGGGCGACGAGCCTGAGACGGCCGCGAAGATGGCGCAGGCGACGACCGCGGCGAGACCGAGGCCGCCCGGCCAATGGCCGGCCATGGCGGTGGCGAAGCGGATCATGCGCTTCGCGACGCCGCCGTGAGTCATGAAATTGCCGGCCACGATGAAGAACGGGATGCACATCAGCTCAAAGCTCTCGATGCCCGTGAAGAGCTTCAGGGCGACGGCATCGAGCGGCACGTCGGTCAGCACGAACAAGACGAAAAGCACGGTGAGGCCGAGCGCGATCGAGACCGGCATGCCGACCAGCAGCAGCGCGACCAGCACCAGGAAGATGAAGGCGGCCGTCATCGGGCGCCCCCGCCGCCGGGGCTCGGCCCGGGCTCCGGCTCGATGCCTTCAACCTTGCCGGGATCGTGATGAGGACGCTCGCCGGTGCGCCAGAAGGTCCAGGCCACCTCCAGGAAGCGGTAGCACATGAGGTAGGAGCCGAGCGGCACCGCGAGGTAGACCAGCCACATGGGCCACTCGAGCACGGCCGAGGTCTGGCCGGTCTGGGCAATGTGCCAGACGAGATGGGCGCCGAGCGTGCCGATGATGACGGTGAACAACGCGCCGGCGAGAAGCCCGGCGATGATCAGCGCCCGCTGCGCCGTGCCCGTCAGGTGCTCGACCAGGATGTCGACGCCGACGTGGATGCCGGTGCGCACGCCATAGGCAGCGCCGAACTTGGCCATCCACACGATCATGAAAATGCAGAGCTCCTGCGCCCACGTGAGCCGCACGTAGGCGATGGCGAAGAACAGACTCTTCGAGACGCTGGTCAGCCAGGGGAGGTCCTCGGCGCGCGCCCAGCGGTAGACCGAGGCCACGCCCGACAGGCCGTAACGCTGCGCGACGGCAACAAAGATCAGGAGCGTCGCGGCGCCGAGCAGCGTCGCAATGACGATCTCCTCGAGATGGTCGAGCCACCGCGCGGCCCTCGAGCGCCGTTCCTCCATCGCTTCTCCCTCGACCCTCCGGGTTCAGATCCCGGTTTGGCCGTTTTTCTCCGGACCGCTATGACACGGGACGGACGTGCCGTCACGCGCCTCGGTGCAACTCCGGTCTCCCTCGGTAGTTTCGCCCTTGCCGACCGCTCGTCCCGGAGAAAACGCGAAAGGAGCTTCCTATGGCCTATGTCGACGGATTTCTGCTGATCGTGCCGACGGACAAGATTGACGATTACAAGAAGCTCTCCAAGAAGGCTGGCAAAGTCTGGCGGGAATACGGGGCACTCGAATACCGCGAATGCGTGGGTGACGACCTCGACATGCCGTTCGGGAGGCCGTTTCCGAAGCTCCTGAGGCTCAAGCCCGGCGAGTCGGCAGTGTTCTCGTGGATCGTCTACCGCTCAAAGGCGCAGCGCGACCAGGTCAACGCCAAGGTCATGCAGGACAAGCGCTTGTCCGGCATGATGGAAGCCAAGTCGATGCCCTTCGACATGAAGAAAATGTCGATGGGCGGCTTCACCGTGCTGGTGGATGTGTGAGCGACCCCCTCTCCCCATCGCCCTGCACGTTGCGATGGGGAGAGGGGGCTTTGCTACTGCGTCGGGCGGCCGGTAGTGGCGTAGATGCGGTCGATCAGGTCGCGGCCGACGCGGGATGCCATCTCGTCATGCACGGGCGTCAGCGCCGCCATCCAGACCGCCCGCTCCTCGGGCGTCGGCTCGTGGAACACGGTACGACCGCTCTGGCGCATCTCATCGAGCGCCTGCTCGTTCTCCTCGAAGGCCAGCCTGTTGGCGACCGGCGTCGTCTCGGCGATGGCGCGCTCGAGGGCGGCGCGAATGTCGGCTGGCAGCCCCTGCCAGAACCTGTCGTTCGAGATCACCGCATAGCCGAGATAGGCGTGATTGGTGAGCGTGGCGTGCTTCTGCACCTCGTACATTTTCTGGTTGAACATGTTGGCCGGCGTGTTCTCCGTGCCGTCGACCACGCCCGACGACAGTGCCTGATAGGCCTCGGAGAAGGCCATTACCTGCGGCAGACCGCCGATCGCCCACATCTGCGCCTCGATCACCTTGGAAGCCTGGATGCGCATCTTGAGGCCCAGGACGTCGTCCGGACCGTAAAGCGGGCTGTTGGCGGAGAGGATCTTGAAGCCGTTGTTCCAGTAGGCGAGGCCGATCAGGCCCTTCGACTTCAGCCGGTCGAGCAGATCGCGGCCGATCTCGCCTTCCGTGACCTTGGCGAGGTCCTCGTAGCCCGCAAAGATGTAGGGAAGATCGAAAACCTCGAACTCCTTCACGCCGAGCGGCCCGAACTTCGCCAGCGAGGGGGCCAGC
>NZ_JADZBI010000011.1 GCF_020852195.1 Hyphomicrobium sp.
ACATGGTGAAGGACGGCGTTCTTCGCGACCACGTGGCCGCCGTATCGTGCGGCCTCTACAAGGGCACGCCCGTGCTCGATCTCGACTATGCCGAGGACTCGGCGGCGGACGCGGATTCGAATTTTGTCATGACCGGCGCCGGCGGCATTGTCGAGGTGCAGGGCACGGCCGAGACGACCGCCTTCAGCCAGGAGAGCTTCGACCAGTTGATGGCGCTGGCGAAAAAGGGCATTGCCGAGCTGGTCGAGCTGCAGAAGCTGACGGTGGCCTGAAGCGGGCAGCGGACACCCATTCCATCTACTGCTGCCTGATGCCCGCTGCCGCTGCCAAAACGAGGAGCAGCCATGCTCACCGGACACCTCGCGCTGACCGTCGCCGCCCTCTTCACCGGCGCGGCGTTCTACATCAACTTCGCCGAGCAGCCGGCCCGTCTCGCGCTCGACGACCGCGCCCTGCTCACCGAATGGAAGCCCGCCTATAAGCGCGGCTTTGCCATGCAGGCTTCGCTCGCGGTGCTGGGCTTCCTGCTCGGGCTGGCCACCTGGTGGACTACGGGCGACTGGCGCTGGCTTGCAGGCGGCCTCGTGCTCCTCGCCAACTGGCCCTACACGCTGCTCGGCATCATGCCGACCAACAACCGGCTGATGGGCGCGTCGGCCGAATCCGCCGGCCCGGAAACACGCGCGCTGATCGAGCGATGGGGCAGCCTCCATGCCGTGCGGACCGCGCTCGGCGCCCTCGGGACGCTGATATTCCTATGGGCCCTGAATTGACCGGATCATCGCACGCGATTCTCGAAACCGTCCTCTACGCCGGTGACCTTGCCGCGGCGGAAGCGTTCTACAATCGCCTGCTCGGCCTCGAGCCCTACGCCAGGAACGAAGGCCGCCACGTGTTCTACAAGCTCGAGAGCCAGATGCTGCTGATCTTCAATCCCGAGGCGACGCGCAAGCCTGCTGGCGGACCTTTGCCCGTGCCGAGCCACGGCGCGGAAGGCGAGGGGCATGTCTGCTTCTCGGCCTCGCCTGTCGGCATCGAAGCCTGGCGCCACCTCCTCGACGACATGGGACTCGCCATCGAGGCCGACTTCGAGTGGCCGGCAGGCGGCCGCTCCATCTACGTGCGCGATCCCGCAGGCAACTCCGTCGAGTTCGCCGAACCGCGCATCTGGGGGTTCTGAGCATGGAAAGAAAGCAGCTCGCCCCCGGCAGCCGGCTCGTCGTCGCCAGCCACAATCCGGGCAAGGTATGGGAAATCAAGGAGCTGATCGTGCCCTACGGCTTCGACGCCGTCTCCGCCGGCAACCTCGACCTCGCCGAGCCCGAGGAGACGGAGCCGACCTTCGAGGGCAACGCGCGCTTGAAGGCGCTGGCGGCGGCGAACGGATCGGGCCTGCCCGCGCTGGCCGACGACTCCGGCCTCGAGATCGATGCCCTCGGCGGCGCGCCCGGAATCTACTCCGCCCGCTGGGCCGGCCCCGGCAAGGACTTCGGCCTCGCCATGCAGCTCGTGCATGATGCGCTGGCCGAGAAGGGCGCCTGGGAGGGCCTGCCGCCGCGCGCGAACTTCATCTCCGTGCTCTGCCTCGCCTGGCCCACCGGCGAGCACCGCCTATTCGAGGGCCGCGTCTACGGCACGTTGCGCTGGCCGCCGCGCGGCGGCAACGGCTTCGGCTACGATCCGATCTTCGTGCCCGACGGTGAGACGCAAACCTTCGGCGAGATGGAGCCTTCAGCCAAATACGCCATCTCCCACCGCACGCGCGCCTTCGAGGCCTTCAAGCGCGACTGCCTGGAGCACGTGAAGCGGGATGGCACCGTTGCCAAGACGGGCCTCGAGGTCGAGGCCCTCGACGCCGCCGCTCGCAACCTCTCGACCCAGGCCGAGCTCGCCCGCTTCATCGAAAGCCTGCGCGACGACCTTTCGCACAACGGCACGGCCTGGAAAGCCAGCGACCTCGCGGCCTTCCTGCGCTCTCTTGAACAGGCGGCCGCCGCGACCGATGTTCCGGACGCGGAGCCACGCTGGCGGACACTCGCACGCCTGCTTTTTGCGGCCAGCCGATGACGAGCCCCACATCCATACGCACGACCGACAACGAGCCAGGTTTCGGCGTCTACGTCCACTGGCCCTTCTGCGCGCAGAAGTGCCCGTACTGCGACTTCAACAGCCACGTGCGCTTCGGCGGCTGGGACGAGCCCCGCTTCCTTGCCGCCTACAAACGCGAGCTCGACCACGTCGCGAGCCTCCTCACCAATCCCCCTCCCCCTCGTGAGGGAGGAGAATCACCGCGCAATAAGGGCTCAACCGCCCCCGTCACCTCCATCTTCTTCGGCGGCGGCACGCCGTCGCTGATGCAGCCCGCAACCGTCGCCGCCATCCTCGACCACATCGCTGCCCTCTGGCCCATCGCACCCGACGCGGAGATCACACTCGAAGCCAACCCCGGCAGCGTCGAGGCACAGCGTTTCGCGGGCTACCGCGCGGCCGGCATCAACCGCGTCTCGATCGGCGTGCAGTCGCTGCGCGACGCCGATTTGAAGCGCCTAGGCCGCATCCATTCCGTCGCCGAGGCGAAGGCCGCCGTCGACATTGCGCACCGTACCTTCGACCGCGTCTCCTTCGACCTCATCTACGCCCGTCCCGGACAGACGCCCGCCGACTGGCGCGCCGAGCTCGACGAGGCCCTCGGCATGGCGAGCGGCCACCTCTCGCTCTATCAGCTCACCATAGAGCCCGGGACGCGCTTCGCCGATCTCTACGCCAAAGGCCGGCTCGTGATCCCGCCGGCCGAGGACGCTCAAGACCTCTACGAGTTGACGCAGGAGCTGACCGTCGCCGCCGGCCTGCGCCAGTACGAGATCTCGAACCACGCGCGCCCCGGCGAGGAGAGCCGGCACAACCTGCTCTACTGGCGCTACGGCACCTACGCCGGCATCGGCCCCGGCGCCCACGGCCGCCTCGCGACACCACGCGCCCATCTCGCGACCGCCACCGAGCTGAGTCCCGAGCACTGGCTCGCGCGCGTCGAGGAACACGGCCACGGCATCGCCGAGACCGAGGTTCTCTCCCCCGAGGCGCGCAGCGACGAGATGCTGCTCATGGGGCTGCGGCTCGACGAGGGCATCGACCTCAACCGGCTGGCCCGCATCGGCGGCTTCGCGCCGAGATCCGAAACCGTGGCACGGCTGATCGCACAGGGCTTCATCGAGCGCATCGACACGCCGCTTGAGCACGCCGATACGGAGCTGGACGAGATCCGCGTCTGCCTCGGACCCGGCCTCGCGCCGTCCGTGCCGGCAACCGCTGCGCCGCTCGGCCGCATCCGCGCCACTCCGTCGGGCCGTTTCCTCCTGAATCGGCTCGTTCTCGAGCTGTCGGCGAGCTTCACCTCCGCAGCCCCCAGCCTTCACCACGCTGCCGCGCCGTGATGGACAATCGCCGCCAGGACCACTAATCACGCCGTTGGCAACGGCGGGGGAGCATCCCAGGACATGATGCGACGGCTGTACGATTGGATGATGGCGCAGGCGCGTTCGTCACGCGCCCCCCATGCGCTCTTCTGGGTGTCCTTCATCGAAAGCTCGTTCTTCCCCATCCCGCCGGACGTAATGCTGGTGCCGATGGTGATCGCGAACCGGCTCAAGGCGTGGTGGTATGCGACGATCGCGACGATCGGCTCCGTCATTGGCGGCGTGTTCGGCTACCTGATCGGCTTCTTCTTCTTCGAGCAGATCGGCCGTCCGATCCTGGAGTTCTACGGCAAGGCCGAGAGCTTCGGCGAGTTCACGAGCTGGTTCAACGAATGGGGCGTCTGGATCCTGATCATCAAAGGCATGACGCCGTTCCCCTACAAAGTCCTCACCATCACCGCCGGCGTCACCCACATGCCGCTGATCGAGTTCATGATCGCAAGCGTCATCGCGCGCGCCATGCGCTTCTACCTCGTCGCCGGCCTGCTCTACTTCTTCGGCGAGCCCATCCGGGAGTTCATCGAGAAGCGCCTGAGCCTCGTGACCACGGTGTTCGTCGTGCTGTTGGTGCTGGGCTTTGTCGCCATTAGGTATGTGTTCTAGACCATGATCGCTTCGGACCCTTTCAGTCCGAAGCGTGAATCATCGGTCTCATCAAAATGCTGGAGCGCGATCTCGATTCCATCAAAACTGATCGCGCGCTAGTCCGGCCGGCGCGAGGAGCGCGGGAGCCATGCTGACATTCGACTTCGACACCCCCGAGCGCAACGCCGCCTATCGCTACGGCGGCTTCGCCCTGTTTCTTGCGGTGGCCGTGATCCTGACCGCGCTCGGCTTCGAGCATCTCGGCGGCTACGCGCCGTGCCCGCTCTGCCTGATGCAGCGCTATGCGTACTATGCCGCGATCCCGCTCCTCTTCATCGCCATGGCGCTCGTCTCCGAGATGCCGCGCCTCGCGGGCTTCATCTTCTTCGCCGTGGCGCTGGCCTTCCTCGCCAACGCCGGGATCGGCGTCTATCACGCCGGCGTCGAGTGGAAATTCTGGCCCGGCCCCGACACCTGCGGCACGGCGCAGGCGCTTCCCGTGTCGCCCGCCGACCTCTTGACCGGCCTTGCCCAGGACCGCGTCGTCCGCTGCGATGAGCCCGCCTGGAGCTTCGCCGGCCTTTCCATGGCGGGCTGGAACGTCGTTGCCTCGCTCGTCGTCTTCACGCTGGCCATCAAGGCAGCCTTCCTGGCGGCCACCGCGCGCACGTGATTGGCCCGCCTTTTCAAGCGCTTTCACTTATCAACAAACGACGCTGGTTGAACAAAAATCGAGCCGGCTGAAGCCCTTGCGCGCGACGCATGTGGCCATGTCGCATCAAGTCAAGATCATATCGCGAGCCCGCCGATTTTGCGCCTTTGCGTGGCCACAGTGTCACGGTTAATTGGTCTCATTCGCGGAACACAAAAGGAACTTCTGTTGTGAGCGTACCGCGGTGGGAGGGAATGTCGGAAGTCAGTGAGTCCGTCGGGCAACAGCCGGCGGCTGTGCCGACCGAAACAGCCATCTCCACCATTGTGACCGAGAAGAAGGAGCGCCCCCGCTCCGAGTCGAGAATTTCAACAGGAGGTCGTTCCGCTGTCCGGAACCCGTTGAGTGAGCGTTGCGTCAGTAGCGTATCGAGTGCCGTTGCGTTGCGTACCCGTATCCCAGAATTGCGTACCAGTGAGTGGCGTAGCGTACCTGCGTACCCCCCTGCATCCCCCAAGGACACGCTTGTCGGCGTGTTCGCAAGAATGAAGCGAGCCGATCGGACAAGGAAGTCCATGCGTATCTCCGAGCGGCTCGCACTCAAGTTCCAGCGTTCAGCGTCTCAAACCGAGCGTAGGCGTGAAGTGGTTAGCGCTCGCCCGCGCAGGTTCGACGCGTGACAGTGTGAGTGAAGTCGATGCCGTACGAAGAGAGTGCGTGGCGTTCGTTGCATGATGTTGTTGGCGTTGTTCTCGAGGCCGCTCGCGGCAGGGAACCAGCTCCCGCGGCGGACAGCACCGGGAAGTAAGACGGGAAGGGTCGAGGCCCGTTTGTCCTGCGTATCTCGGCCATGGAATTCGGAGGCGCACTTTGCCTCCAACGGTAAGGCAAGCATACCGAGCACCTGACGGTCAGTCCAAGTTGGTGCCGCATGAACCGGTCGCGCGTAGCGGTACTGAAGAGCCGGTGTGCTTGCCCCTTGATACTTTGCGTTCAAGTGGAATTGAGGAGCGATCGATGATCCCCCAGCACGTCAATCCGATTGAGTGGCACCAGGCCGTCGGCGTCGCGCGCCAATCCTGCGCGCGCTTCTTCCGCGACGGTGCAACGGCGAAGGACGCCATGCGCGCCTTCGGCGCCGAGGTGGCGACCGCGGACGCCGCCGATTGGGGTAAAGCCGTCGAGGCCATCGCCCAAGTCCTGTGCGCACGACCTGAGAAGCGCGCTGCCTGAGCGCGCTGCCCGCGCTGTTGTTTCGTTAGACCTTCCAATCTTGGCCCCGTCACCGGGGCCTTTTTTTTGGTCTTTGACCTACGCCCCCATACGTCATGGCCGCCTCAAGAGCGGCCATGACGTGGGAAATGAAAGGGCCGGAGGTACTTCGTGCCTAAGGCCGCTACGGCTCGAGCTCGGTATCCCAGTAGAGATAGTCGAGCCAGCTATCGTGCAGGTAGTTGGGCGGAAACAGCCGCCCGTTGCGATGCAGCTCGAATACCGTCGGCCGGTACGGCATCTGATGCGGGCGCATGCCAGCGTCCCACGGCATCGCCCCACCCTTCTTGAGATTGCACGGCGCGCACGCGGTCACGACGTTGTCCCACCGCGTCTGCCCACCCCGCGAGCGCGGAATGAGGTGGTCAAACGTCAGGTCCTCGCGCGAGTTGCAGTACTGGCACGAGAAGCGGTCGCGCAGGAACACGTTGAACCGCGTGAAGGCCGGATAGAGCGCTGGTTTGACGTAAGTTTTGAGCGAGACCACGGACGGCAGCCGCATCTCGAAGCTGGTGCTCCGGACCGTGCGGTCGTACTCGGAGACGATGTTGACGCGATCCAAAAAGACGGCCTTCACCGACTCCTGCCAGCTCCAGAGCGACAATGGATAGTAGCTCAGGGGCCGGAAGTCGGCGTTGAGAACCAGTGCCGGAAACGCTTCCGGCGTGGCAGCATGAGCATTCACGAGCTTGCTTCCAGTCGGTTCGTCGAATCGGGGCGTCACCCCCGCTTTGGCGTGCGGATACTAGCGACGCATGTCAGCTCTGTGAAGCCCACGGCCGCCAGGCAAACTTTTCGCGTCCAATCAGCAGGATGGCTCGCTTTATACGGGGAAAAACGCCGATTGGATGACGGCCCCGCGCCTCAGGTTTCGCGGTGCGCGTAGAACGACCACAGCAGCCGCGCAGCGACCCCGCGCCAGGGCCGCCAGCGCTCGGCGATATCCTCGAGCGCCCGCGCGTCGGGGCGGGCGTCGAGTTCGAAGGCACGCTGCACGGCAACCTGAAGCGCGAGATCGCCGGAGGCGAAGCCGTCCGCATGGCCGAGACAGAAGAGGGCGTAGATGTCGGCCGTCCACGGCCCTATGCCGTTGATGGCGAGCAGCGCCGCGCGCAAGTCGTCGGCCGGAGCGCTCGCGTCGAACGCAAGCCTGCCCGCGACGATGGCCTCGGCCGCCGATCGCAGCGTCCGCACCTTGCCTTGCGAGAGCCCCGCCGCGCGCAGCGCACCGATGTCCTGTGCGAGCAGCGTCTCCGCATCGAAAGGATCGACGACGATCATCGTGCGCTTCCAGATCGCCCCTGCACTGGCCGCCGAAAGCTGCTGGCTGACGACGACCTGCGCCAGTCCGATGAAGCCCGACGCATGCCGGCGCAGCGGCGGGTCGCCGACGACGTCGTGCACGCGCCGCATCACCGGGCAGAGCTTGCGCAACGCGCGGGCGCCCGTCCGGATGTCTGCCTCCGTTTCGATCACGCGCCTGAGCACGCGCTTCGCTTTTTGTGGACGAGCTTCTTTCGGCACGGCTTGGATGCACTCCCCGCTTTTCGTCCCGCATTGCTCAAAGTAGGGTGAGAAGCACGGCTTTGAAATACACCGCGTGGAGGTGATGGGGTGGCGTCATGGGGCACAAAGGGAAAGGAAGCTGGCAGAAAGCAGCATTGATCCTGAGCTTGGCAGCTGGAGCCGCGCTGGTGACAACGGACGCGGACGCAAGACGCGCCAAGCTCACCCAGTGGGAGACGATCCAGAACGAGCGTTACGGGTTCATGATCGCCTACCCGGGCTCGGTCTTCGCACCGAGCGGAGCCGTGCCGATCGAGGACGGCCACGTCCTCGTATCGCGTGACGGCGGCGCCCGCCTTCTCGTCGGCGCCTTCGATAACGAGACGGCCGCGACGCTCATCGAGTACCGCGAGCAGCTTCTGTCCGAGAACTACACCGGCGCCGACCTCGACTATGCGCCGATCAAGAAGCGCTCCTTTGTCATCTCCGGCACCCGCGGCGACATGCATTTCTACGAGCGCGTGAGCTTCACCTGCGGTGGGCGCCTGATCAACAGTTGGGCGCTTCTCTATCCGGTCTCCGAGCGGCGCATCTACGATCCGATCGTCGAGGCCATCGCGCGCACCTACACGCCAGGCGCCGGCCGCAACGGCCAATGCAATTGATGGCCTTCCACAAACCGCAGCCGTTCCCCTCCCCACAAGGGGGAAGGGGATGAGCGCACGCCCTGTCCTGCGTTTCGCGCCGAGCCCGAACGGCGAGCTCCACCTCGGCCATGCGCTCTCCGCGCTCGTGGGCTTTGACATGGCCAAGCGCCTCGGCGGACGCTTCCTCCTGCGCATCGAGGACATCGACACCACGCGCTGCCGCGAGGAGTACGTCACGCAGATCTTCGAGGACCTCGCCTGGCTAGGGATCACGTGGGAGGAGCCGGTTCTGCGCCAGAGCCTGCATTTCACGACCTACAGCGCCGCCTCCGACTGGCTGCTGAAGCTCGGCCTACTCTATCCGTGCTTCGCGACGCGCTCCGAGATCGGCGAGGCGACGGAGACGCGCCCGACCGCGCTCGATCCGGACGGCACCCCCCTCTATCCCGGCCTGCACAAGAACCTGCCGAAGGAGGAGGTGGCCCTGCGCCTCGGCCGCAACGAGCCGTTCGCCCTGCGCCTCGACATGGACCGCGCGCTCGACGCGCTCGAAGGCATCACCGGCGCGCGCCGCGTCACGTTCATCGAGCTCGACGATGAGGACAACCCGCAGCGCATCGAGATGGACCCGGCCGACTGGGGCGACGCCGTCATCGTGCGCAAGGACGTGCCCACGAGCTACCACCTCGCCGTCACTGTCGACGACGCCCGCCAGGGCGTGACGCACGTCACCCGCGGCCGCGATCTCTACGCCGCGACCAGCCTGCATCGCCTGCTGCAGGTTGTGCTCGGCCTGCCCGAGCCGGTCTATCATCACCACCGCCTGCTGCACGGCCCCGACGGACACAAGCTGTCCAAGAGCGCGGGCGACACCGGCCTGCGCGCGCTTCGCGGGCAGGGGGTCACCCCTTTTGAGATCCGGCAGCGCGTGGGGCTTGCGGGCAACGCGCCGGAAGGATCGGCTAGGAATCTTTCGTAAACCATTTTTTCAGATGGTGGACCATCGGGTTGTCACCTAGACTTCACCCTCGGATTCACGCCGTTTCAGGCCCCCAACGTGAAGAAGCCGCGCAAGTCACGGCCGAAAACGAAGCCGCACCGCGCCCCGAAGCCTGGGCCCGCCCCGCGGCGCGTGTACGCGCCGGCCCCGAAGCCGCTTCACCTCAAGGACCTCCGCCGCGCCGCCGGCCGTCGCTTCGCGTCCGCCGTGGCGTCGGGCAGGGAGCACACCGCGCACGCGCTTGCGGAGCTTACACGCCTCGCCCGGTCGGTGACCTCAGTCGAGCTGCGCCCGAGCCTTCGCCGCCTGCGCGCCGAGGCACGCGCCCTCGCACTGCCCTATTCCAACGATGAGCGCGAAGCTCTCGCGCTCCTCTTTCTGCCGTTCCTGCTCGTTGCATCTGCGATCGTCACACACCAGTCCGTGCGCGTGTTGCAGAGCTACCTCACCGCCATTGCCATGCCCGAGCAGGAGATCGTCCCGATCCGGCGCATGACAGGCGACATACCGCCCGCCGCGATCCTTGGTCCAGCCCTCCGCGAGGCGACGTCGACCAGCGCGACACTTGCCGCCGTACACGCCGCACCGAAGGCCCGCGACGTCTCCGGCCCGGGGGCAGCACTTGCCACCGCGCCCGTCGGCCCTGGCGTTGCAGCCGTCGCAACTCCCGGTTTCCGGCTGCCCGAGCCCGAGCCCCACGCCTTGGCCGAAGTCCCGTACGACGCTGCAACCGAGGCACGTGGCGAAACGCAGATCGCGCTCCTCGCACCGGCCGACGGTATCCTCGCCGGCATCCCATCAGCGGCCTCGACCGGTGCGATCGAAACCTTCGATGCCGACGAGAGGGGAAAGCCCATTCGTCCGGGGATCTGCGCGATCGACCAGACGCCGCGCACCCCCGTTCCGTCGACGGTCGCCAGCGATACGGGCACCCTGGGCGGCGACGCCTTCGGCCTGCGCCTGGCCGAGGCCGCCGAAGCCCAGGTCGGCGCCTTCGTCATCTACAACGATGCCTACCGCAGCATCTCCTACCCCATGGGCGACGTGCATCGTCTGTACGGCGTCTGCACCGACGTCGTGGTCCGCGCCTACCGGGCCCTGGGCCTCGACCTGCAGGCCCTCGTGCATGAGGCGCGTGCCGGCACCGGCGACACCAACATCGACCAGCGCCGCACCGAGGTCCTGCGCCGCTTCTTCGCCCGGGAAGGCGAGAGCCTGCCCATCACGACCTTCCCCGAGGACTACCGGCCCGGCGACATCGTCACCTACCACCGGCCGCAGAACACGCGTTCGCGCGCGCACATCGCCATCGTCTCGTCGGTCATTGCGCCGTCTGGCCGGCCGATGATCGTGCACAACCGCGGCTGGGGCCCGCAGCTCGAGGACGCGCTTTTCGTCGACGAGATCACCGGCCATTATCGCTACCTGGGCCCGGCGCCGGACAGATCGAAAAGCGCGGGTTTGGAAATCCATCGCGTTTCCCGTTAACGCGACGTTAGCCATACAATTTCAGAATGAGTTTCATCGTCGTGCGGGATCTAGGACCAACACGAAATAAATGCGCTTGCCTAAAGGTGCGAATAAGCAGAGCTTTTGGAGGCCCACCGAAATGCTGCGAAACCGCCCCGCGCCGCAAATGCGCGGCCACGACTTTCGCGTTGATCCTACAGCGCAACGGAATTGCGAATGCTCGGCTTCCGCCTTAATCCGCCCGGTCCCTTCTGGTTCGAGGACCTGATGTTCTTCGTCATCGACGAGGGCCGCCGCCTGCCGAAGCGCGCCGCGGTCGCCCTGTCCCGGATACGGCGCCTGGCCGACACGGCCGCCCGCAAGGCTGCGGACTTCGATCCGAAGGCGCTGCTCCGCGTGACCCCGACAGCGGCACCCGCGACGGCCATCCAGCGGCACCGCGAGGTGGCCCCTTTAGACGAGTCCGAGACCTGGCTTCTCGCCACCGAGCCGCTGGCCGCGGTCGGCACCGCAACACACGCCGCCGTCGCCTTGCACAACGCCGCGAGCGAGCAGCTCGATGCGCTGACCTACGTTCTGGCCCGCATGCGCGACGACCTGCGCCCGATAATGACCTGCGTCCCCTTCAAGGACGACAACGTCCTGGCGCTCCATGCTGACGCGGAGCTCGAGACTTCCATCGAGGCGCTGCTCGAGCTGTCGCGGAGGAACGCCGCGACGCGCCCCAAGGACCGCATGCGCACCGCCGCCTGATCCCGCGATAGTGCGTGTTTGCGGTTGGCCGAATGGAGCGTGGCCATTTTTCACGTCATGGCCGCCTTAAGGCGGGGCCATGACGCAAGAGAGCCGAGCAAAAAAAAAGCTAACGCGTCGACACGCGTCCGTCCGGCGGCGCCACGGGCTGCGCAGGATCGAGCACGTTGCCTCCGAACGTCTGCAGCTCGAGCACGGCAAGCCCGCGCTCTGAGAGACCGTCCGGCCGGAACCGCAGGCTCCCGTCCACGCCGGTGAAGCCCGTGGGCCGCGTGAGCGCCGCCGCCGTGAACCGCTGGCCGGGCTCCGCGGAGGACAGCGTGATGGCGATGCTGACTGCGTCGTAGGCAAGGCTCGCGAGCCGCGGCGGCCCCTGCCCGAACGAGCGCGAGAAGCGCTGCGCGAAGTCCGCCCAGCCGTGCGGATCCGGCCCCGGATACCACCCGCGCACGAAGGCCGGGCTGCGCCCCGCGCCGGCGAAATCCCAGCCGCCGGTGCCGAGAAGTTGGATGCGGTCGCTGCTGATGCCGGCATAAGTCAGGATCGGATCGATCTGCGGTAGCATCTCGGGTCCCGCCGCGATCAGCAGCGCATCGATGGGCGCTGTCGAATCCGCGGTGAGCTTCACCTCGTCCGCCAGCGCCCGAACCGGCGCCAGCATGGCGTTGGGCTCGAGCGGATACGAGGTGACCGCACCCACGGCACCCCCATGACGCGCAACGGCCTCCCGGAACGCGGGCTCGACCACCTGGCCGTAGCCGTCCGCCGGAACCAGCGCGGCGAAGCGGCGCTTTCCCTTGCCGGCCGCATACGCGACGATCCGCTCGATCTCCTGCTCGGGCAGCACGCTCATCAGATAAACGCCGTCGCCGGCCACGCGCCGGTCGTTGGAGAAGGTGAGAACCGGCACGCCCGAGCGGCGCGCGACGGGCGCCACCGCACTCGCCGCCGCGCCCGTCATCGGCCCCACGATGATCTCAGCGCCCTCGCCGATCGCCTCCTGCGCGGCTTGCGCCGCGCCCTGCGGGCTGCCCTTGTCGTCCTTGACGATGAGCTGCACGAGCGGGTTGTCGAGCTCGAACAGCGCCAGCTCGCCGGCCTGCTTCATACCCTTGGCGGTGATGGTTTGCGGGCCATAGCCCGAGAGCGACAGCAGCATGCCGATGCGCACCGGCTTCTGTGGCTTGCCGTCGGCCAGCGGCGGCGCCTGCTCGCCGAGCGCCGATGTCACCCCGTTGGTCATCCCGCCGAAATTGGTGGCGCAGCCCGCAACCAGACCCGCCGCAGCGACGGCCACGCCAAGGCGCCACGCGCCGCGCGCCCATCGACGAGCACATACGAGGCCCCGCCGAAGACCTGCATCCCTCATGTCTGCGGCCCCTTGCAGCCGGCACAATTGGGTCGTCACGCGGGAAGCACCATGACCATCTCGGATGCGCAAACGTTTCGGTCTTGCGGCGGCCGGTGGCCTCACGCGTTGAACGCCCTGGTTACAGCCTCGGCCCGCGCGGGTGAAGCGAAATGTGTTGCATTCGTTGAAATATGTCCTGGATTTTCCAGCACGAAGGCGGGAAAGAGGAAACCCCACGATCGTTCGCGGTGGGAGCATCACCGCTCTCACCGGGAGCATGAAATTCGGACATCCGCCAACGCGAGCCGCCGATGAGCGATGAGCCTCCCGAGAGCTTCAAGGTAAACGCCTCGGCGACCGTGGGTCGGGTGGCCTTCGAGCTCGAGCGCCAGTTCGGGCTGCCCCTGGCGCCGGGCCTCTACCTCGTCGCCACGCCGATCGGCCACCTGGCCGACATGACGCTGCGCGCCATCGCGATTCTCGCCAACGCCGACGTCGTCTACTGCGAAGACACACGTCATAGCCGCACGCTGCTGGCCCACTACGCGATCAAGGCGACGCTGCGTCCCTATCACGAGCACAACGCCGAGGCCGAGCGCCCGCGCGTCCTGAAAGAGCTCGCTGACGGCCGTGCCGTGGCGCTGATCAGCGACGCCGGCACACCGCTCGTCTCCGATCCCGGCTTCAAGCTCGTGCGCGAGGCGACAGCCCTCGGCCACGCCGTGATCGCCATACCCGGCGCCTCGGCCGTGCTGGCGGCGCTCTCGGTCGCCGGCCTGCCGACGGACGCGTTCTTCTTCGCAGGCTTTCTGCCTGCCAAGGAAGGCGCCCGTAAATCACGTCTGACCGAGCTCGCGACCGTTCCGGCCACGCTGGTCTTCTTCGAGGCACCGACGCGCGCCGCCGCCACGCTTGCCGATCTCGCAGCTGTGCTCGGCAATCGGGAGGCGGCGCTGGCACGCGAGCTGACCAAGCTGCATGAGGACGTGCGCCGCGCGCCCCTCGAAGATCTTGCCCGCGCCTTTGCGAACGACCCGCCCAAAGGCGAGGTCGTGATCGTGGTCGGCCCGCCGGAGGCGGGCGAGGTGAGCGACGAAGCGATCGCCGCGCGCCTTGCCCCGGCACTCGAGAGCATGAGCATCCGCGACGCCTCGCGCGTGGTCGCGGACACGCTGAAGGTCCCGAAGGGCCGGGTCTACGACCTGGCGCTCGGCATGAAGCGCGTCGAACGGAGCTGAGCGCATGCGCCGCCGCATCCCGCCAACGCCGGATCATGCGACGGATGACAGATGGCGAGACGAGCGCCGCGCCCGCGACCGTGCCGGCCGCCGCGCCGAATGGATCGCCGCCCTGGCGCTTCGGCTGCGTGGCTACCGCATCCTCGGTCGGCGGGAAAAAACCCCACTCGGCGAGATCGACCTCATCGCCGTCCGCGGTCGGCGTGTCGCCTTCGTCGAGGTCAAGCGGCGCGCCAGCGAGGAAGCAGCCGAGGCCGCGATTACCGACGCCCAGCGCGCCCGGATTCGCCGCGCCGCACAACTCTGGCTGGCCCGCAACGCCCGCTACCAGACCCATGAGCAGGGCTTCGACGTCATCTTTCTGATCGGACGCCGCTGGCCACGCCACGTCGAGAACGGCCTCTGAGCATCACAATCACCCGGAGCACACGAATATGTGTCATTGCCGGGTCTTCCCGCTCGCATCCGTGATGAATTATACGCTACAGTGTAACATCGTTTTGAAACAAGGCCCGCACGAGGCCGCTCTAGGGAGTACGCCATGAGAACATCGATCGCCGCACTGATGCTGGCCACGGGGGCCCTGGTCGTCGGGGGCGGGGCAGCCTCGGCCGCGAGCCTCGTCTCGGCCAAGAAGCTCGAGCTCAACGTCGACGAGACCAAGACCGAGGAGGAGCGCCGGGCGCTATGGGAGAAGGTCGGCGGCTGGTGCGCCATCAAGGAATGGCACCCGGCCGTGGCCGCCTGCGAGGAGAGCAAGGAGGGCGACGACACATTCCGTACGCTAACCCTGCAGGACGGCGGCAAGATCAGGGAGAGGCTCGTCGACACGGGGGCCACGAGCTATCGCTATGAGATTCTCGAGAGCCCGTTTCCGGTGAAGAACTACGAGGCGCAGTTCTCGGTCACGCCCGACGACGACGACCTTGACGAGATCAACGTCGTCTGGAGCGCCACCTACGACCCAGCCGACGGCAAGGACGCCAAGGACGCCCGCTCGACCATTGACGGTGTCTTCACGGCAGGCATCGACTCCATCAAGGCCAAGTACGGCAAGTCGGACGACGACGACAAGAAATAAGCCGACACCGTAGCGGCAGGCCCGAACAACAAGGGCGCGGTCCGTTCTCGGATCGCGCCCTCTCAACTCGGTGGCGGAAGCCGGTGCTCAGTCGGCTGAAGCCGTCATGGACTTCCCGGCCTTGGCGGCGCGGCGGCGGTCCACCTCTGTTCTGGAGACTTCTCCCGCGGCGACCAGGGCGTTGACGCAGCGCTTCGAGAGGTGCTCGCCGTGCGAGCGCATGCACTGGCGGACGCCGGCGCTGCCGACCGGATGATGGCTGCAGTAGGAATAGTAATCCGCGGCGCAGGCGAGCTTGACGCCGAGGCCGACGGCACTGGCCTGCGTGGTATGCAGACCCATCAGCGCGATGGCGGCGAAAGCGGCGCGGACGGTCGCGGACTTGGCGGCGAGAGTGATCAGGGTCATCGGCGTCATGGCAATCTCCATTGGCCTTGCATGACGCATAAACTACTGGCCATTGCGCGACTTAGCTGTCCCGCAGGTGACTGGCCCAAATGAACGACCGTCAGTTAAAAACGCGTTAAGCACTGAAAAGAGGAGGAAGCGCTCATGAGCCGGTTGTATGGACTTCAGCATCGGGAACTGCAGGATCGCTTCGCGAGCAGGGCGATGGCCGACCGCATCGAGCTGATCGCGGCCAAGACCGAGATCGACGACATCGCGCGGAGCTTCATCGAAAGCCGCGACATGTTCTTCCTGTCCTCCGTCGACCACCAGGGCCGACCGACCGTCTCCTACAAGGGCGGCGATCCCGGCTTCGTCCGCGTGATCGATCCCAAGACCCTCGCCTTCCCGAGCTACGACGGCAACGGCATGTACTTCTCGATGGGGAACATCGCCGCCCATCCCGAGATCGGTTGCCTCTTCATCGACTTCGAGAAGCCGTTCCGCCTCAGGCTTCAGGGACGCGCCGAGCTGGCCAAGGACGGCCCGCTTCTGAACCTGTTCCGGGAGGCGGAGCTGGTTGTGAAGGTCACCGTCTCGGACGTCTGGATGAACTGCCCGCGCTACGTCCACCGCTACCGGAAGGAGGCAGCCTCCCGCTACGTTCCGCGCGCCGAGACCGAGACGCCGCTCTGCGAATGGAAGCGCATCAACGGCCTGCAGGACATCCTGCGCCCGCACGAGCTGGCGGCCGTCGAGAAGGCGGGCCAAATCAGCGAGGAGGAATGGATGGGGCACGTCTTCGCCGGCAACGACAAGGCGTGAAGGAGTTGGTGCTCTCTCCAAGACTCGCGTTGGTCATGCACCGTCAAGATTAACGGCAGGTGGCTCGACCGCCCGGCGTGCCGGACCCCTATGATCCGTTGTCGGGATCATGGAGTTCGCCATGCGGAACATCTCGTGCCTGCCGTTGTATGGTCTACTGACGGCCATCGGCCTGTCTTCCTGGACGGGGCCTGTGACTGCCGGCACGCTGCCCGCCGCAGCATTCGCATCGAAGAGCGATACGGCACTGATCGAGGTCGGCAGGCGCTGGTATCGTGGCTACCGCGACGACTTCTACTATCCGCCGGAGTACTACCTCCCGCCTCCGCCGCCCGTCGTCGTCTACGAGCCGCCGGTCTATGGCTGGCTCGCGCTTCCACCGCCGCCGCCGTCGAGCTGCGGCAAGTACCGCTACTGGAACGGCGAGCGCTGCGCGGATGCCCGCTACGATCCCCCCTACATCGGACCGCGTTGGTAAACGTCCGCTCGCTCGCAATCGGCCCCCCGCTGCGGATGCGTGCGCTCTTGCCCGAGCGCACCCATCTCGTGCTAAGCCTGCGCCGATCCTGAACCAGAATTCGTGTGCCCCGATGCCGCTCCGCGTAGCCTGCCAGATGGACCCCATCGAGCGGATCGACATCCGCGGCGACAGCACGTTTGCGATCCTCCTCGAGGCAGAGCGGCGCGGCCACGAGATCTTCTACTACACGCCGCCCAACCTGGCGCTCGAAGGCGAGCGGCTTCTGGCCCGCGGCCACACCCTGAACGTCATCGACAAGGAGGGTGCGCACTATCGGCTCGGCGAGGCGCGGCGCGAGGATCTGGCGTCGTGGGACGTGGTGCTCTTGCGCCAGGATCCTCCGTTCGACATGGCCTACATCACGACCACGCATCTCCTGGAGCGCATCCATCCGAAGACACTGGTCGTCAACGACCCCGCGCACGTGCGCAACGCGCCCGAGAAGATCTTCGTCCTCGATTTCCTCGACCTGATGCCGGCAACGCTGATCACCCGCGCGCTCGACGATGTCCTGGCTTTCCGCCGCGCCTACAAGGACATCATCCTGAAGCCGCTCTACGGCAACGGCGGCGCGAGCGTGTTCCGCATCCGCCCCGAGGACACCAATCTCGCCTCCCTCGTCGAGCTTTTCCAGACCGTCTTCCGCGAGCCTTTCATGGTGCAGGAGTACCGGCCCGAGGTGCGCGCCGGCGACAAGCGCATCATCCTCGTCGACGGCAAATTCGCAGGCGCCATCAACCGCGTGCCGGCCAAGGGCGAGACGCGCTCCAACCTGCACGTCGGCGGCACGGCCGCGAAGACCGAGCTCACGGAACGCGAGCTTGAGATCTGCGCCCGCCTCGGCCCCGAGCTCAAGCGCCGCGGCCTCATCTTCACCGGCATCGACGTCATCGGCGGCTACCTTACCGAGATCAACGTCACCTCGCCGACCGGCATCCGCCAGGTGAAGGCTTTCGGCGGCGCCGACATCGCCGCTCTCATCTGGGACGTCATCGAGCGCAAGGCTGCCCGCCCCGGCACACGGCGTGGAAAGCAGAAATAGCGCCGTCCCCGACTCAGGCCCGCAGCCGCAGCCCGCTGGAAACGCAGGGGTGTGACGATAAACGTCACCCGGGCGTTACCCCGGCGAAAGGAATTCGGTGTATGAGACGCAGCATCACCCGACGCCTCAGAATGCCGCGACGGCGACCGCCGACGATCGGGCCGTGATCGCCTCGGAGCCCTTGAGCCCAAAGCGTCGACCGGTCTCATCAAGCGCCGACGATCCCGCCGCTCCTTGCCCAAGGAGACGGAAGAGATGGACGTGTCCGCGCCCACCCCGCTGAAGCCGCCGCAGCCGACGTTCCGCGAGCTCTTCACGCCGAAGCTCGTGACGCTGCTGCGCGAAGGCTACGGCACACGACAACTCACAGCCGATGCGCTGGCGGGTCTCACCGTCGCCATCGTTGCGCTGCCGCTCTCCATGGCCATCGCAATCGGCTCGGGTTTGTCGCCGGAGAAGGGTCTGTTCACCGCCATCGTCGGCGGCTTCCTGATATCGGCCCTCGGCGGCAGCCGCTTCCAGATCGGCGGTCCGGCGGGGGCCTTCATCGTGCTCGTAGCAACGATCGTCGAGCGCCACGGCTACGATGGCCTCGTGCTCGCCACCACCATGGCCGGCCTCATGATGGTGGCGGCGGGCTACCTGCGGCTGGGGACGTACATCAAATATATCCCGCTGCCGGTCACTGTCGGCTTCACGGCCGGCATTGCCATCATCATCCTCGCGAGCCAGCTCAAGGAGCTTCTGGGCCTGGACATTGCCCAGGAGCCGGCCGCACTGGCACCCAAGCTCGCCGCCATCTGGAGCGCCCTCGGTACCATCAACCCCCCGGCCATCGTGCTCTCGCTGCTCGCCATCGCGCTCATCGTCGGCCTGCGGCGCTATCGCCCGCAGTGGCCCGGCATGCTGATCGCCGTCGCCGCCACCGCGCTCCTCACCGCGCTGCTCGGCCTCGAGGTCACGACCATCGGCTCGCGCTTCGGCGACATCCCGCGCACGCTGCCCCTACCGTCGCTGCCGGCCTTCGACCTCGCCAAGCTGCGCGCCGTGCTTCCGGACGCCATCGCCATCGCCCTTCTCGGCGCCATCGAAAGCCTGCTGTCGGCCGTGGTCGCCGACGGCATGACCGGCCGCAAGCACCGCTCCAACTGCGAGCTGGTGGCGCAGGGGGTAGCCAACGTCGCCTCCGCCACGTTCGGCGGCATGTGCGCCACCGGCACCATCGCACGCACGGCGACCAACGTCCGCGCCGGTGCCATCAGCCCCGTCTCGGGCATGCTGCACGCCGTCTACCTGCTGCTATTCCTTCTGATCGCGGCACCGCTCGCGGCCTACATCCCGCTCGCAAGCCTCGGCGGCGTGCTCGCCGTCGTGGCCTGGAACATGGCCGAGAAGGAGGAATTCACGAACCTGCTGCGCGCATCGTGGGGCGATGCGACGGTGCTCATGGCGACATTCCTGCTCACCATCTTCGAGGATCTGACCATCGCCATCGCAGTCGGTGTGACGCTCGGTGCCTTCCTCTTCATGCACCGCATGGCCGAGGACGTGGAGGTGGCGACCGGAAGCCCGCTCGTGGCCGAGGATCAGGCCGACGATACGGGCGCGGCGCGCACCGATTACGATCCCGGCGAATACGGGCGCGACGTTCTCGTCTACCGCATCTCCGGCGCCTTCTTCTTCGCGGCGACTGCCTCCGTGCGCAGCGTGCTCGACCGCATCGGCGAGCACCCGAAAACCTTTATCCTCGACTTCGCCGACGTACCGCTCGTGGACAGCACGGCTGCGAAATCTCTGGAGAGCTTCGTGCACAAACTGCAGCGCAGCGGCACGCGCGTCTATTTCACCTCCGTCCGCAGGAGCGTGCGCCGCACGCTCTTGCGCGCCGGCCTGCGTACGCCGCTCATCGCCTACGCGCCGAGGATCGAGGACGCGGTCACCGCCGCCCGCAAGCTCGAGTCCGAAGGCTGACGCTCAAAGCAGCCGGTACATAACGAGCGCATCGACGTCGCCGAGAGTCGGATGCGCGAAGGCGCGCGGCAGCCGGCCGACGGTCTCGAAACCGAGGCTCTCCCACAGCCTCACCGCTCGTGTGTTGTTGCTGACGACCAGATTAAACTGCATGGCGCGGAAACCGCACCCGCGCGCGCGGTCGAGCGAATGCAGGCACATCGCCCATGCGAGCCCACGACCGGCGAATGCCGCCGCGGTGACGTAGCCGCAGTTGGCCACATGCGCTCCGCCCCCGGTTTGATTGGCCCTGAGGTAGTAGGTCCCGGCGATCTCGCCGTCGACCTCGGCGACGAACGTCTCCCGATCCGGCCCGGTCCAGTACGCGAGCGCGTCCGCCCGCGTCATGTCCCGCGCCAGGGCATAGGTCTCGCCGGCCCGGATCACGGGCTCGAGAACCCTCCACAGCGCATCGGCATCGGTGTTGCGAAAAGGCCGAATGAGCACGCCATCAGCCATTCGCAGGCTGTGCCCAGGGATCGTAGCTGCCGAAGCTCCAGGCGTGGCCCTCCGGATCGCGTACGGAGTAGCTACGCCCTCCGTAACTCTCGCCCCTGGGCGCAATCACGGTCTCGGCGCCCGCCGCCGAGGCGCGGGCAAAGTGCTGATCCACGTCTTCGACGATCACATAGATCGTCTGCGTGCAGCGCCCGCCGGCCCGCTCCGGCAGCGTCATGACCATCTTGCCGAACTCGCCGCCGCCGTCGGGACCGATCATGATCATGCCGTTGCCGAACGTGAGCTCGGCGTGGACCACCTTCCCCGCCTCGTCGCGATACACCGCATGCTCCTTGAAGCCGAACGCGCGCACGAGCCAGTCCACGGCCGCACCGGCATCCTCGTAGCCGAGGCACGAGATCAGGCGGCTGCCCTGCGCATCACTGGCCATGTGAATTGCTCCTTCGAGACGGAAAACCTGAATACCGGGATGAAGATATCGATGTTGTCGAGACACCGTACACCCAACCCCGACGCAACAGACCTGTGGTTTTTCCCAGGTCTCCGCAACGGATTCCCGGCTCCGCGATCGTTTACGCGTGGATCACGATCGGGGGCGTTCCATGTACGGCACCATCGCAACGGTTGCATTCGTCGGCGTTGAGGCGCGCGCCGTCGAGGTGCAGGTGCGCATCACGCCGGGTGCCCCGGCATTCATGATCGTCGGCCTTCCTGACAAAGCCGTGGCGGAGAGCCGCGAGCGGGTGCGCAACGCGCTGCACGCCGTCGGCCTCGGCCTCCCCTACAAGCACATCACGGTGAACCTAGCGCCCGCCGATTTGCCGAAGGAAGGCAGCCACTTCGATCTCGCCATCGTGCTTGCGCTGATGGTTGCCATGGAGGCCGTGGCCCCGGACGCCATCGAGCGTTACGCGGCTGTCGGCGAGCTGGCCCTCGACGGATCGATCCGCCCCATCCCCGGCGCACTGCCCGCCGCCATCGGCGCCAACGCCATCGGCAAGGGCCTGATCTGCCCTGCGGAATGCGGCCCCGAGGCCGCCTGGGCTGGCGAGGACGCCGACATTCTGGCAGCTCCCCACCTCCTCTCGCTCGTTAATCATTTCAAGGGCTTGCAAACGCTCTCGCGGCCCAGGCCGGCGCTGGACCGGGAGCGCCCCAGCCTGCCGGACTTGCGCGACGTGCGCGGACAGGAAAGCGCCAAGCGCGCGCTGGAGGTCGCTGCCGCCGGCGGCCATAACCTCCTGATGATCGGCCCGCCAGGATCGGGCAAATCCATGCTGGCGGCGCGCCTGCCCTCGATCCTGCCGCCCCTCACGCCGGAGGAGATGCTCGACGTCTCGATGGTGCACAGCCTCGCGGGCGAGCTGATGGGCGGCAAGCTCTGCACCGAGCGGCCGTTCCGCGCGCCGCACCACTCGGCCAGCATGGCCGCCCTCGTCGGCGGCGGCACGCGCCCTCGCCCCGGCGAGGCGAGCCTCGCGCATTTGGGCGTCCTGTTCCTCGACGAGCTGCCCGAGTTCCAACCGTCGGTGCTCGACGCACTGCGCCAACCGCTCGAGACGGGCGAGCTGGTCATCGCCCGCGCCAACCATCGCATCGCCTATCCGGCGCGGCTCCAACTCGTCGCCGCCATGAACCCGTGCCGCTGCGGCGGCGGACCGGGACACACCTGCAAGCGCGGCCCGCGCTGCGCAGCCGACTACCAGGCCCGCATCTCGGGCCCGCTGCTCGACCGCGTGGACCTGCAGATCGAGGTGCCGGCGGTTTCCGCCGCCGACCTCACCTTGCCGCCGCCAAAGGAGGGCAGCGCCGAGGTCCGCGCCCGCGTCGCGGCGGCCCGCGCGCGTCAGCGCGAGCGCTTTGCCGCCGAGGGCGCATCAACGCTGCGTACGAACTCCGAATGCGTGGGCCACATGCTGGAGAAGATCGCCCAGCCCGACGACGCCGGCCTCGCGCTCATCCGCCAGGCGGCCGACACGTTGAAGCTCTCGGCGCGCGGGTTTCACCGCACGCTCCGCGTCGCGCGCACGCTGGCCGACCTCGACGGCGCCGATACGGTCGGCCGCGTGCACGTGGCGGAAGCGCTGTCCTATCGCGGAGAGAGCCTACGTCGGCAGACGGCCGCGTGAACCGCACGACGTTTGAGAGCGGTGCCAAAAAAAGAAGGGGCCGTGTGGCCCCCTCCCTTTAATCCTTGATGTTCTTCTGGATCTTCGCCGCCGTGACCGTGTTCTGCAGCAGGCAGGCGATGGTCATCGGGCCGACGCCACCGGGCACCGGCGTGATCGCGCCTGCCACCTCGGCGCACTCGGCATAGGCCACGTCGCCCACCAGCCTCGTCTTCCCGCCCTCGCCCGGCACGCGGTTGATGCCGACGTCGATGACGACGGCGCCGGGCTTGATCCAGTCGCGCTTCACCATCTCCGGGCGGCCGACGGCTGCGACGAGCAGGTCGGCAGCGCGACAGACGCCCGGCAGGTCCTTGGTCTGCGAGTGCGCGACCGTCACCGTGCAGCTCTCGCGCAGGAGCAGCGCCGCCATCGGCTTGCCAACGATGTTCGAGCGGCCGATCACGACAGCGTTCACGCCCTTGAGGTCCGGGATCACCTTCTTGGCCAGGATGGCCGAGCCGGTCGGCGTGCACGGCACCAGCGTACGCTCGCCGATCCACAGCCGGCCGACGTTGGTCGGATGGAAGCCGTCCACGTCCTTGTCCGGATCGATGGAATTGAGCACCTTCTCGGCGTTGATGTGCTTCGGCAGTGGGAGCTGCACCAGGATGCCGTTGACGTTGGGATTCGCGTTGAGCCGCTGCACGAGGGCGAGCACATCGTACTCGGAGGTGTCGGCCGGCAGCTTGTACTCGAACGACTGCATGCCGACCTCGACGGTCTGCGCCGCCTTGTTCTTCACATAGACCTTGCTCGCCGGGTCCTCACCGACGAGAACCACGGCAAGGCCCGGCGTTAGGTCGTGGCTCGCCTGGAGCGCCTTGACGTCGGCCGCCACTTGCTGTCTGACCTCGGCTGCGATGGCCTTGCCATCGATGATCTGGGCTGCCATGGGCTCCCCCTCCTCCTTGAGTTACGCGCCTTTTCTTGATGCCGTCACGTGAGCGCGGCCAGCCGCTCGGCGAGCCGCGCCTCGATCTCCACCGAATTTCCGGTGATTTCAACCGACTTGACCCGCGACTTACCGCCCTGGGCCAGCTCCACGCTGCTTTTTGCGACGCCGAGCCACTTGGCGAGCAGCTTGAGCAGCGCCGCGTTGGCCTCGCCTTCGGACGGCAGCGCACGCACGCGGGCCTTGATCGCCGGCCCCTCCGGGGTCTCCTCGACACCGTCGATGGCGTCCTTCGACGACTTGGGCGTCAGCCGCACGCGCACGATGACGCACCCGGCGCCCAGGCGCCACGGCACGTCGGCGGGCCGGCCGGCGACGGCCACTCCCGTCACAGGAACAGCTTGGCGATGTTGGGCAGCACGACGCTCTGGATGAAGAAGAGGCCGAGCAGGAGCACCAGCGGCGAGAAATCGATGCCGCCGAAGTCGGGAAGCGCGTTGCGGATCGGCCTGAGCACGGGCTCCGTCACCGCGGCCAGCGCCTGGGCCAGCGCACTGACGAAGCGGTTGTAGGGGTTGACGACCCCGAACGCCATTAGCCAGCTCAGGATGACCGAGGCCAGGATGACGTAGACATAGAGGGTAATGAGGTAACTGATGAAGCCGAGCAGCTCGATCATTTGGGCGCCCAATCCTTAGGTGCTTCGAAAAATCCCTGCCCGACGTGTAGCCGGAGAGGCGTCATGCGGCAAGCAGCCGTCGATCGGCGACGGCGTCCGGGATCGGACGAGGTGCGGCGGCAGGCACTGCAGGATCGGCTGCCAGCCCTGCTCGAGGGCTTTCCGGCGTTTCCTTGACAAGGCTGAGAGCCGGACGGTAAATGCGCGAACCTTGGGCTGGCGGTCAGACTGGACTCGTCGGTTGCCGCAGCATCAATCGCCCAAGTCCCATGCGTCGGGGCCGTAGCTCAGATGGGAGAGCGCTGCAATCGCACTGCAGAGGTCAGGGGTTCGATTCCCCTCGGCTCCACCAATTAAATCAATCGCTTACGTCACTTTCCAAAAATCCCGACGATCTTTGTCGCACACCTGTCGCACACCGATGCAGGTTTGGCGATGTTGCGCCATGCTCATCGAGGCCCGCAGCGCGCTTCAAGAAAGCGCACAGCCATGCCCACTCCGTCCTCCTGACGCACACGCTCGCCGAGCGCGTTGGCGCGTGCGCGCATGTCCGCATCGCTCATCGCCTTGATGGCGAAAGCAATGCTATCGGCGGTCATAGTCTTGCGATCGAGTGGAGGCGGAGCGACGCCGAGTTCGTTCATCCGTCTTGCCCAGAATGGCTGGTCGCCCAAGAAGGGACAGATCGTCATCGGCTTGCCTGCACGAAGTGATGCGGCAACCGTACCCGCCCCGCCATGGTGGATGGTTGCGGCCACCAGCGGCAGCAGCGCGTCATGCGGCGCGTGATCGATGAGATGAACATGCGGCGGTAGGCGATCAGCCTCAAGCGCGCCACCGCCGCTCGCGAGCAAACCACGCTTTCCACATCGGGCGAGCGCATCGATTATCATGGAGGCCATGTGCTGCGGGTCGATCCCCGGCATGCTGCCGAAGCCGGCATAGACCGGTGGTTCGCCGGCATCGAGGAAAGCCTTGAGTGAGGCAGATGGTGTCCAGTCTTCGCTGTCGAGGAACCAGTAGCCGCTGACCAGAACGTCATCGCCCCAGTCGGATGGAATGGGAACGACATGGCGGCTATAGGCGTAAAGCGTACCCGATGGAGCGACGCTGCTCTCCCGCCGCCGCGACAAGCCGAGCGTAGTCGCACGCCAATCCATGATGAGCTTGCCGAACAGCAATCCGGCGCCCTTGATCGCAAGCACATGGCTTGCACGATTGAACGGCCCGAGCGAGCGGAAGGGAAGCAGGGGAGTCGGGAACGCAGACGTGGGCGTGAAGCCCGGGAGCGGCGAGGCAAGGATGCAGGGGCACCCAATTTTTTCCGCCATGTGAGCCGCTGCGATCGACTTCGGGTGATAGACGATCACGTCCGGTGCAAACGCGCTGGCTGCGTGCCATTCCTCGTCCAACAATCGGCGCATCAGCGGGCGCACTGTCTTCAGCAGCTTGAACCCGGCGCTGAAGCCTTTGCCGCCCGCTACGGCCGCCTTGCCTTCCGGTGTGTCGAGCAGCGCCAGGAATTCTCCCGGCAAGGGCGAGAAGGGGACACCGAGCGCGCTCGCCATGCCCTGGAACTGCGCCGGCGCGGCAAGCTGGACAGCGTGGCCCCTTTTCATCAGGCCAAGAGCCAAGGCGAGATATGGCTGAACATCGCCCCGCGTGCCCAAAGTGTGGATGGCAATTCGCATCCGGTCAGACCGCCTTCACGCCCTTGCGCCGGCGCCCGGCGCGGCGAGCCGGCTGCTTGTCGGCAAAGAGTGTGTATTGCGCTTCGGGCACCTCGTGCTTGAGCACTTCGCCAAGTTTGGTCACGAGCGCAATGCGCTTGTTCTTGGTGATGGCATCGAGGTTCTGCATGCGCCATTTCACGGCCGGCAGCTTCCGGACGTCTTTCACCTCGAGGAGGGACCAGTCGGGTTCGCCCGCTTCGAACGAGATGAGGAACCGGCGATGCTTCTCCGGCATGTTCCCGACCATGGCCTCGACGATGGCGGTCCGGGACGTCAGAAGATCTTCGAACGCTACCGGTTCCCGCGTCATGCCCTCAAAGCCATTGGCAAAGGCATCTGCGATGTCCTTGGGCCTGGCCGCCAGCACCTCCGCCATCGGCCGCTTGTGGCAAAGCAGGTAGACGATGAAGGCGG
This sequence comes from Hyphomicrobium sp., assembly GCF_020852195.1. Classification (GTDB taxonomy): domain Bacteria; phylum Pseudomonadota; class Alphaproteobacteria; order Rhizobiales; family Hyphomicrobiaceae; genus Hyphomicrobium_C. Next base: position 26,161 of record NZ_JADZBI010000011.1, read on the forward strand.
CGCGCAGTTCATCGCTGATGCCTTCATTGGCTAGAAGGTCGCGGACATCAAACAGATCCCGCGGATGTTGGCGGTCCAGGGCTGCCACGATTTTGCCGGCGAAAAGATCTGGAAATGAGAGCACCTGCATCTCGGCGAAGCCGAATTGATCTTCCACGGCTTCGCTCACGGCGCGGATTTCGGGAATGTAGGCACAGCCGCGCATGACCGGCGTCACCTCGACCTTGATCTGCACGCCGCGTTCGCGGACGAACAGTTTGGTCACGGCACCTTCTTCGGCGTTTTGCGTGACATGTGTTCCAGGCAGGGCTTTCTCGATGCGCCCGGCCACGCGCTTCATCGCCTTGTCGATGGCACCAAGCGAACGCGCCCGGTTCAGGACGGGCAGGTAGGTGAGATCGATGTCCACCGAGAGCCGTGGCAGGTCGCGGTAGAAGAGATTGATGGCGGTGCCGCCCTTGAGGGCGAACGAGTCTTCGCGTGCGATCAGCGGAATGACGCGAAGCAGCAGATTGACCTGGCGAACATAGATTTCGTTAAAAGCCATCAAAAGTCCTTGGGCACGGTGATCTGGTATTGCGAATCCAGTCGTCCGCCCTTGACCAGCATGCGCTTCCCTGCACCCAGATCAACAGCCTTCCTGTCGATGCGACCGAGCCACGCGTGGCTATGCCGGTCTGCAAAGAAGAAAAACAACCGCTTGACCTTCACACTCTTGCACTCGGCAAGCAGCCGGTGAAGCTTGGCTGGACGGAGCGTCGTCAACCCCTGCATCAGCATATCGACGTTGTGGAAGCTTTCGTGATCGGGCAGTTCGTCAAGAAGCTCCAGCACGGCGCGCTCCGGTGTCGAAAGGACAAGGGGCCAATCATATTGCCCCCATGGCTGCACGACGAAGCTGTCGCTCTTGTCCAGGTCTTTGCGCGCTTCCAGCTTTTGAGGCCCCGCAGGCATTTGCGCGGCGGGAAACAATGCCGTCGCGTTGCGGTAGATGAAGCGCACGTCCGGAAGGGGAAGCGTATTGAGCCACGTTGGGGGCTTGCGCGACCCATAGAGATAGAGAGTGGTCCCGCGCTGCCTGAGATAGTGAGCGTAGCCTTGCAGTTCGAGCGCACTTCGGCCGCCGAGGACCAGATCGTATCCAAGCAAGGTCTGGAGGGAGACCACTACTTGCTGCCAGGTGAGCGGCGCCGACCGGCGCTGATAAACCCGTCGCGCCGGCTGGTGCAGCCAGTCCCCGGCCACATATTGGCTGCGCAGGGCAGTCGAGTAGCCTTTGGCGGCAAGCCAAGCGGCGTCCACGAGAAGACCCTCGGGAAGCTCCTGCTCAAGGCGGTTTAGAGATGAGCGCTTTTGCTTAGCCATACTTAGCAAAATAGCATATTTTCAAACCGAAGTCCAGTTTATAGTATGCATGATTTGCTAAGCCAAACTTAGCAAAAATACGATCTATTAAACCAACTTGGGCGCCCGTATCCGGGTCCAATAGGCTGCAACCTAATGTGTGCAGGTACTGATTAGGCTACAGCCGAATCTACATCTCCCGCCCGAAATCGCGTCCCGGATTCCGCCGGCGCCACTCTTCCATCTGCTGTTTGATCTGCTCGACCCGCGCCATCTGGGTGGGCGAGCGCGTGTTGACGGCCATATTGAATTCTGCGGCGGATGCGGGCTGCACCTCGGCGGACTGTTGAACCGGCAGGCTGTCATTCGCCGGCTGCCGTTCTGCTAACAGCGATTCCTTCGCGAGTTCGAGGGTCACGACGGTACGCAGTTGCGCCTCGCGCTCACGCACCAACGCAAAGCGTTCCTCCTTCTGCCGCTCCCTCACGGTCTCGATGCGCGTCTTGTACTGAAGCCATAGACGCTCCGAGATCTGCTTCTTGTCTGTCTTCTCGGCTCTGGCCAGAGACCGGCGCTCCTTGTTCTGGATCGCGTCGACACGCTGCAAGAGACGGTTGGGGTTCCTGATGAGATGAAACATCTGACGGAATGTGAGCGGCTTGCCGTTGCCCAGCCGCTCGCGCTGCGAATAGACGAACACGGCGCGCTCGAACGGATGTGTCGCCACGCGAAGCAGGTGTCTGGTTTCGGCTTTGTGTGCGCGGTAGAGCTCGCGCCATTGCGGCCGGTAGCGGGCGAACACTGAAGAACACGCCTGATCGACTGCAGCAGCCGTGCTCTGATAAAGAGCCTCACGTTCGCCGCGATGCTGCGTCGTTAACGTCCTGCGGACTTCAGGATGCGGCTGCGGCATGAGCGGACGGATCTCTGCTCGCAGCTCCTTCATGCGGTGCAGCAGCACCTTCTTGTCGAACCATTCCGCACGTGCAGTCTGCTGGTGCTTGACCGGGGTAAAGCTGAGGGTCGGATCGGCGTGCCTCGCCGCCGCGACCTCCTTGCGTTTTTCGTTGTTTGCAATTCGCTGCACGCAATGCACGCCGTGCTCACGCTCATAGGCTTCTGCCCAGCGGGAAAGGCGCTCCTTGGTGTATTTGAGGGGTGCGGTCAGGCCGCTTGAAGGATGGATCGTGTTGACCACGATATGCACATGCAAATGCTCCTTGTCGGAATGGGCGGCCATCACCGCCTGATGTTCGCCAAGTCCCAGCATGTTCAGGGATGAGAGCGCGGTTTCGCGCATGTGCTCCGGTGTTGGCTTCTCCCCGATCGCCCAGGAGAGCGTGTAGTGCAGGACGGGCTTGGTGTTCTTGCGGCCCCGCGCCGATTGTCCGGATTGGATTTTCAGCATCGCCTGATCGCGGGCGGTTGCGAACATCTCGAACCAGGCGTCATCCGCCTGCGAGATCAGATTGCGTGTTTCGTTCCAAAGGACCCGGTCACGGGAGGTCTTCTGCGCGTCGTGCAGGATGTAGCTGCACGCTCCTTTGAAACTCTGCCCGCGTTTGTGGAGGCGGGGGATCACTGTCAGGTGTCCTCGTTCTGAGGGCGGCTATTTTCTGGGCAAGAAGTTCGTCGGAGAGCAGGGTGCTCAACAGCTTGTTGATGGTGCGCCACGCGGACATGACTTCCGTGGGCATGTTGTTGTTCGTTGCATGCGCGATCTGGTTCACGTTGTTGCCGATGCGGCGCAGCTCCGTGAACAGCGCGGGGTCCATGGCCCGATAGGAAGGCCGGGCGGACATATCGACTTTGCCGGTCAGGACCAGTTGCTCGCACAGGCCCGAAACGGTCAGGCCAAGTTCCTTCGCCTGCGAAGCCTTGAGCACGTAATCGTCCTCGGTCATGCGAATGCAGACCATCTTCGTGCGGGCGCCTTTCTCATGTGTGCGTCGTCGCGGCACTCGTATGCCTCATAAGGTTGGGTTCGGGACGCGGAACGCGTCCTGACCGGAGGGGTCCAGGGGAGTGGCGGAGCACTCTCCCCGGCGAGTGGGATTTGGATATCGATATCGGCGTAAGCCGTAATATCGATATCAAATCCACATCTCGCTACTCCGCGCCTTAAGGTACGTGCTTCATCCAATCCGCCTGCATTCGTTTCTTGAGTTATTCCCAATTTCGTTTTCGCTCATTGCGATAATTCGCGCAATTATGTGCAGCGATAAACACCACTTCACATAAGCGCTTATACGCGAACATGCGGGCACACATTTTTCTGCGAAATTTTTTAGATCTGACGACACACCGCTTATTCTCCCGATGACGACGAGCATGCCGCCGTGCTCGCTTCCGGCAAGGCTGGCCTGCGCCCACCCACGCGCTACACGCATGGGTCCCTGCGGCTCGGCCACCGCTAACGCGGCTGCCGGCCTTGCCGTGCGCTGCGCTCGGCGGCGTAAGCCCTTGTGTGGGTCGGGGCGGAAGGATGGGTGTACAGGTCGAACAGAAGGATGGGGATTTTCAACTTGATCGAAGGCCGGTGCGTGCGGCGGATCGTGAGCCGCCGCACGCTAATGCCCTCACGCCTGGTTCAGGATCTCCTCGCGCAGGAGATCGGCGCTTTCTATCAGCGCGACGGCTTCCTCGGCCTCAGCCTTGGCGATAACCAGAAGGCCGCTGTACCGGTGAAGATCGCCTGACTTTAAAGCAGCCCGCGCTTTGCGGGTCCAGCTGCGGCTTTTGTCGAGCTTGCGCTCGATGATTGTAGCCGTAGCGGCGATTGCGGCCGGGATCGGCTCGGACATGTCGTAGCTGGCCGGTTCGAATGTCTGGGCTGGGGGCTTGCGGTCAAAGAAGGAAAACATGGAACTTCCGTTTCGTGAAGGTGAAGGCCGGGCACCGCGCCCGGCGATGAGGCCGTTTGCACCGAGACATGGGCGAGCGGGTCACACAGGCTTCACGGGAGCGGCCCTTAGGGGCCGCGACTGGCGCGGAAGCCTGTTGACCCTTAGCGAGCCGTCTCGGTAGGCCTCATCATTGCCGGACGCGGTGCTCTCCCGCATTCAGATGAACTGAGATGGAAGCGCCGATTCTTTTTTTATCGCGCCGCCCAAATATTTTTGATCCCCGCATCGCGGAACATGTCCGAACACGGCTGCGCACCGGGGGATTTCCGCACGCGTTTACATTTCAGACGATTTCAAACACTGATTGTGCGATCTGCTTTTCAAGAAACGGATCGCACATGAATAAACCCGTCTTTATTGATGCCGAATTTCCCCCGCGAGGCTCCGGCATCGCGGGCCGCCATGAGGCGGCGCCGTCTACGCGATGGGGCCACCCATGGGAGCTCTCGCCGAACTGGACCTGGCAACCGGGGCGCGTGCTTCTGGGTCACTGGCAACAGCGGCTCATCGGCCTCGATGATGACCGCCACGTGGTCACCGTGGCGGGCAATCGCGCAGGCAAGTCATCGACGGTGCTCATTCCGAATCTGCGGCGGTATCCGGGTTCGGTGATCGTGCTCGACCCCAAGGGCGAGCTTGCCCGTGCGACGGCGGAAGCCCGCATGCGTATGGGCCAGCGTGTCTACGTCCTCGATCCCTTCGGCGAAACAGGCTTTCAAACTGCCGCCCACAACCCCTTCGACGAGCTCGGCCACGGAAACCCTTCGCACATCGCAGCGGATGCGGCGCAGGTCGCGGATGCGCTGATTATCGCAAACAACAAGGACCCGCACTGGACGGACAGCGCCAAGAACCTCGTCCGCGGCCTTGCACTGCACCTACTGTCTACGACCAGTACCGCGACGCTGCGTCAGGTGCGGTCATTGCTGAACGGAACGCCGGCGGAACTGGACGCGTTGTTCACCGCCATGACCGAATCCGGCGCGTTCGATGGCATCGTCGCCAATATCGGCAGGTCGTTTCTGGGCAAGCTCGAATCCGGCGGGCGGGAACTGCAAGGCATTCTTTCGACGGCGCAGGAGCAGACCGCCCCGCTCGACGATATCGTCGCCGTTACCGAACGCAGCGACTTTGCATTGTCCGACCTCGCAACGAGCCGCATCAGCATCTACCTGGTGCTGCCGGGCATGCGCATGGGCACGCATTACCGTTGGTTGCGTCTCGTGATCCAACTGGCCCTGGCCGCGCTTGAGCGCAACCGCGTGCCACGCGGCGAGCTGCCCGTCTGGTTCGTGTTGGAGGAATTCCCGTCGCTTGGACACATGCGGTCCATCGAGACGGCCGCGGGCCTGATGGCCGGGTTCGGCATCAAGCTCTGGAGCGTCTTGCAGGACTTCACGCAGCTAAAGACCCACTATCCCAAGAGCTGGGAAACCTTTCTTGGCAATGCCGGGATCATCCAGGCCTTCGGCAATGCGGATCTGACCACGACCGAGCATCTATCGAAGCTGCTCGGCTCGACGCAGGTCATCGAGCGGCAGGCAGTGCGGCTCTCGGGCCATGCCATGAGCCAGGGCGATAGCGGCATCCGCGAGCATCTGCGCAGCGTGCGCCTGCTCGATCCGAACGAAATCACGACGCTATTCAGCCGGGAAACCAACCGGCAGCTGATCCTCGTGCCCGGACGTCCGCCCATCTATCTGGAGAGGTTGCCGCATGATGCCCATTAGTCTTTGGAGCCACGGCCCCGTCCGTCAGCGACACGACGCCGGACGGCTCGCCGTCGCCGGATATCGTTGGCACCGGTTTCGCCTGATCGAGTATGCCGGCTATGGCACGGTCGCTCTAGCCGTCGCGGTGTTCGGCTTGGTGTACTTTGTTTGGCACGGAACGCCTGCAGCACTCGCCGTCTTCCTGGCAAGCGCCGCCGGCGTCGTGTTTCTCGTCGTCAAGGCGCACTGGCCGCATGTCGTCCTATTCACCGCCGACGCCCGCGTGCGCACGCCAAACGGCATCGCCGGACGGTTCTGGGTGCGCGATCTCGGACCCATCGGCGAGGTGTCGTCGATCGAACTCACCAATGCCTGTGATGAGTTCGGGGTTGTTCTTCTGACCACCGAAGGGCGCACGATCCTGATTGCCGAGCGCATGTTCCGTGTCGATGCGCGGCTGGTGGCCGTGCAGCTGACCAAGGCGCTGTATGAGATGCGCCAGAGCCTGGCGATGATTGGCGACGAGCGAGTCGAACCGAAGCAGCCCGAATGGATCAGCTGACTTACAAAGGGATGAGGCGGGCGATGAAGCGCCTGCGCTCCTGTAACGGTTCAAGCGCCTCACGTATTCGCGCCAGATCATCCACGGGGTACAAGCAAGCGCGCACGGAATTGGACGGCAGCCACGAGCGGTCTTCTTCAGGGTGGCGGCACTGCCAGACAGCAAGCGCATTGTACAGCAGCGGGTCGAGCCTGCGCAGAGCCGAACGGGTCAGGCCCTGTTCGATCCAGGGGGCATAGACCCTGCGCGTGAAGGTGACCGGATTGTCCTTTCGGCCTATGCGGTTTTCCCAGAGCTCCGGCGCAGTGTCCGGCAACGGCTTTGCGCACGCGGGTCTGCCGGCAACGGTATCGATGGTTTCAAGCAGGAGCGAAGACAGGAGATCGACGGCATCAACCGGTGACAGATTTTGATCGGCCATCGCCTTTTCAAAGGCGGCACGCAACGCGGCTTTGATCTGGGCGGTCGTCTCCTGGCTCATCCATGTCCTTCGTCGGGGATGGAGCCTAAATCAGGCGGGAGGAAAAGCGCAAATTTTAGCGACCGGGCAAATTGACGGGCATACGCATGGCCGCAACCAAACTGCGCCGCAATCGCGTTGCACCTTCGTTCAGGTATTACCCAATGAGGGAATCTGATGGGCTTCGTCCTGACGCGCAGACAGTTTGGGAGTGGCCTGGTCGGCGCGGCGGCGGCCAGCTTTATCAACCTGCCGATCGGCGTCGCCCGGCCTTGGGTCGCGGCTATACCGGTCCCGCCGCGCCTTCGCCCCGAGCTTCCAGACTATATCGTCGAGGAAGTGCGCAATCTCTACGTCGCAGCCTGCGACGAGCGCACCCATTGGTCGGACTTCGCGAGCGGCACCCGCTGCGGCAGGGCATGGAGCACATCATACATTCTCAAGATCGATGGCATCTGGGCCATACGCGACTGGACCCGGCGAAACGCCCCTTGGCACTATGCCCTGACAAACTGGCTGGAGGCGATCGAACCGCCCGACAGCGCGGAGCCGAGCGGCCGGATGCGCGACCTTAGCGCTTCCAAGGCGTGGGCTATTCTTGACACTGAGCCGCGCACGATGGCGGATGCCGCGCTGCACCGGCAGGTCGCCGATTATGTCTTCGGCAGGAAGATCGTGTTTGTGCCCTCCACGACGTCATCGATAGTCCGCGCCTGAAAGCCACCAGAATGCAGCGGGACCCGCATGTTCCGGCGTCCAGACCGCCCATACATAGCGATGCTTTGTAAAGTATGGGGGCGGCGGGCCATACTCGCCGCCCTCGGGCCAGCAGACGATGTCGTCGATGGCATAGAGCCTGGCTGGCGGCGCGGATTGCCATTCGGCCGTTCTTATCGGATGACACAGCGAGGCGAGGTTCAGCAGCATGGCGACCTTGCCGCCAGTCCGCATGGCAAGCGTTAGAGCATGATGCAAAAACCGGTCGGCGAGGCCGTTGCCATAAGGTGGATTGGTGACGATGTGCTTCGCACGCGGTTCGCGCTGCCTTAGGAAATCGACACCGCTTTCACCGAAGCCGTAACCGTAGAGGTCCGTGCTGACCACTGTGTGCCCGTGGTCGGTCAGCACCTTGGCTATGGCGCCTTTCCCGCAGGCAGGCTCCCATATGGGACCGTCGAAGGCTTCAACCGACAGCAATGCGCGAGTTGCCTCGGGAGGCGTCGGATAGAACTCGTTCGGAATGCGATTACCGAGACGGAAAGGTTGGGGCGGGACGGCTTGCGCCGTCCACGCCCGCGGGGTCGCGAAACGCCTTACCATGATGTCCCGCTTTGCAGCTCGTCACGGTGTCGATCCATGAAGTTCGCAACACGATGATGAAGTGCAACGCCATCCCAGCCTGTCGCCGCGTAGTCGATTTTCTCGAGATAGCGTTCGCAATCAGCGATGATATCGATGGCATCTGCCAGCCGGGCTTTGAGCTGATGGGAGGTCATAACCAGACCTCCCGTTCGAAGGCATCCAGGGTGCCGGTTTCCACGCAGCCGTCGCGGCGGCGGAAGACGGTCTCGCCGTCGAGCTCGTAAAGGTCTTCGCCCCGGATGATGGTATCCTCGATGCGGGCCTCGTAGGCGTCGGCGGCAAGACGGCGGGGGAGGGTGGAAAAGGGGCTCATTGCTGAGCCCCTTTGTCTTCGCCGTCCTTTTCGGAGAATTCCCGAACCACGACCTTGCTGGACAAGGGCAGGGCTTCGAGAATGAGGTTGGCGCCCTTGTTGTCGCCGTGCAGCCAGGCTGCGCCGATCTTGAGCCAGCGGGCATTGTCGCCGTCACCCTGCACCACGTAGACGCCGTGCGTCGGGGCTTTCTTTTCGTTCGTTTGCTTCTTCATATTGGACTTCCGTTTCTTCTTGTTTTCGGCCAGCACCACGCCGGCCTTGATGGGGGCGTGAACAACCGGCGCCCATGCGAGCGGGTCAAACGCAAAGCGCGGCACGCGCTTTCCGAAGGGGCGGAGCTGCACAAGGCGTCAGCCGCGGAAGCGAGCCGCGTTGACCCATAGCGAGCGGGCCCGGTTAGACCCCATCCTTGAAAGGCCATGCGTGCGGCTGAAGCGATCAAGGGAACCGGAGGCGGACCAGAAGAAGCCGAAGAGGTAGAAACCGCGCCGTCCCGCAGTCTCGTAATTGTCAGGCGAACACCAATGCGCCGATGCGTCCAGCGCCGCATGATGTGCGGAGACAAAGGAGCCCGCCTCGACTGGAACAATCGATGCAGGACAAGAAGGGCGGTGCAAGAGGGGACCGGATGGCGGGACAAGGCCTTTCCCTAACCACCACTTCCCTAGAAGCCTGCAGAATTGACCGCAACCCGCATTACACCGTATACTGATCAACGGGTCGGTTTGCATCCGGCCCGGGGCTTCGAAACCCCTTTTTTAATCACTGCGGCGGACACAGCCGGAAAACGTGTCGCTTCTCGGTCTTAGGCCGGGAGGCGGCGTTATATGTCCAAGCCTTCGCGGCCAAAAAGCGCCGCGCCGTTTCTCAGTGATTAGCGGTTTCGAACTCCCGGCCACCAGCCAGCAAGTGGTGCCGGTCTGGTTGGCTATTGCTGTGACGGGGGAGTTTTGAAGGCGGCTGCATTTGCCACGCTGATTGTTTTGAGTATGGCGACGACCGCAATCGACGCCGCTCATGCTCAGGCAGAGTGTCCGGCCCTGGCGGCTGACGCACTCGATGAAGCCCAGAAGCTCCTCCAGACCAACGATCAGACAAAACTCAATGCCGCCCTGGCGTGCATCACCTTGGCGCTCGTGCAGACCCGAGCCGAGCTTGATGACCTGCGCGAAGGCCGCGTTGCGTTTACCGGACAGGTCTATGCGCCCAAGGGCGTGGTGATGGTCAAGCCCTCCGACCAGGAGGGCCGTTGAATTGGGAGTACGTGCACAGTGTCTGGGCGCTCGTTCGATGCCCTCGTAAGCTCAAGCTGGGCGCCCAGACACTGTGCACGGCATTGCTGCTGCTTGCAGCGACGACAAGTCCGGCGCGGGCCAATTGCCCTGCGGCACCCATCGCAGACCCCGACGACATGGCGATCAGCTTCCTTGCAGCCAATGGCGTGCAAGCGGCGTCGGCAAGCCTTCTCACATCGACGATTAAGGAGGGCACAGTCGTCTATGACGACGCGAACGACGTGCTGAAGCTGTGCGACGGCAACAACTGGATCGAGGTCGGATCGGGTTCCGGCACCGATACCCTCGCATCGCTTTCGTGCGCAGCCGGAGAGATTGCAAAGTTCAACGGCACGGCCTGGGCCTGTGCGGATGAAGGCGGAGGTAGCTATTCGTCCAAGGGATTCTCGGTGGCAAGCTCCACGACGTCTATCCCAAGCGGGACCGCGACCAAGGTGACGTTCTCGGGATCGCCCACCAATGATTTCGGGAGCGGCTGGACCGGCAACACCTTTACCGTGCCTGCCGGTGAAGACGGTTGGTACGCGATCACCGGTTCGATCTATTTGCCTGCGGCGAGCGCCCACGCGGTGGCGTATTTGCGCGTCAATGGCAGTAACGTCGCAATCTCAAGAGACAACTATGCCGGCGGGGTTATCCAGTATCTGTCGGTCGCGGCGGTTGCCAAGCTGGATACGGGGGATACCGTTGAGCTTTTTGGTTATCAGTCCAGTGGTGGCGCCGTTTCCCTGACGGGCGCAAACTTCAGTCTCGCCAAACTCGGTGGCGGATCGGACACGCTGGCGAACCTGTCCTGCGCTACGAACGAGATTCCCAAATGGAACGGCACAGCCTGGGCCTGCGCGACTGATGGCGGCGGTTCAGGTGGTAGCAGCGGGCTTGAATATTTCGCGGGCAACACGCTGCTCGTCGGCGGGATCACCTATCATAACATCACCCCGACCAATGATTACGCTGTCAGCGTTCCTGCCGGCACGAAGGCGGTGAAGCTGTCAGTCTACTATTATCATGGTCACAACGGAACCAATACGCACGGATACCTGAGCTTCCTCGCCTATCAGAAGGGCCAGACCGGCGCCGACAAGAAAGTCGCGTACTGGTCGCAGCACTTTAACGACTACGCGAACACTGACATCGCGCATCTGGATATCCCGTGGGACGACAGCCTCGACGATGAGGTGACCATTGAGGTAACGGGAAGCTACAATACGAACGCCGCGAACACCTACAGCATCTACCTTGCCGGATATGTCGTCGGCGGCGGGTCGGGCAACGACACGCTTGCAGGATTGTCATGCGCCTCAGGCGAAATTCCCAAATGGAACGGATCGGCCTGGGCCTGCGCTGCCGACGGCGGTGGATCGGGGGCGGAGGGCTTTATCGATGGGATGACCACCGATGCGCAGCCGTCGGGCAACCTGACCAGCGCATGCCCGGCTTATGTGGATGTGCCGTCTGCTTCCAAGTCCATCACGATACCCGAAGATGGGAATGCACTGATCAACTTTTCGCAGGTCTTTTACATGTCAGCGGGCGGTGGCGGCGTGAACTACCGCTTCTGCGCGGATAGCACCTGCACGTCTGGACTAAGCTATTTTTCGAACGAAGCATCGTCTCATAAGACGGCAGCGGGCACATGGGTGCTGCCGCTCACCGCCGGTGCCTATTCCGGCAAACTGCAATACTGCAAGACGGCCGGTACGACCGTTCATACAAACGCGTCCGGCAGCGTGTCCTGGAGCATCTCGATGCCCGGTGGCGGTTCGGGCGGCGGCGGAAGCGCCGCCACTACGATGGTCTCCGGCTGGCCGGATGCCATCATTTGCACGAACGGGAGCGCCACCGAGATTCTGTTCAACAACTGGACGGACGGAACCTTGCGCACTTATGCGAGCCCGTATGACGGCTCGGGAGCGCGGCGATACATCCGGTTCAACGTCTCCGGGCAGACGTACAATGCCCATCAGGATCTCGCTGCATGGGATTGCGTCATGGGCACGAAATCAATTGCCCAGCTTTATTCCGAGGGCAGGGCTTTCAACTTTATCGGCGACGGCTCATCGCAATGGACCGACGTTAGCGGCGGCATCAACTACGCGGGCGGCAAGGTAGGCATAGGCACGACGACGCCGGAGGCCAGCCTCGTGACCGTGGATACTGCGGTGGGTACCCCGCGTGGCATCGTCGCCAGCCAGTACAATACCGGCGTGCAAGGCGCATTGTTCATCGGCAAAAAAGCCCGCGGCGCGCCGGGCAGCGAGGCGGGCGTAGAAGCCAACGACTATCTGGTTGCCCTACAGGGTATGGGCCACAACGGCTCTGCATTCTCCAATCCGCAAAGCGTTGTCACGTCCCGTGCTTCCGAGCTTTGGACGACAACGTCCAACGCAACCATGCTCGGCCTATGGACGACGCCGAGTACGAGCATCGTTGCGCAGGAACGTTTGCGCATCGACTCCACAGGCAGCGTTTCGATTGGCAGCAGTGCCGACGCAAATGCCAGTTCGTTGCTGGAATTGACATCAACGACGAGGGGCTTCCTGCCACCGAGGATGTCGACGACGGATCGCGACAACATCGCGTCGCCTGCCGAAGGCCTGGTGGTTTACAACACGACGACCAAATCGCTTGATCTGCGCGTCGCTTCAAGCTGGCTGTCATTCGGCGGCAGCATGACCGGAAGCACGATGATATCCGGCTGGCCGGATGCGCTTGTGTGTACCAGCGCGGGCGATACGGACATCATGATCATTACCGAGAAGAACGCCGACTACGTTACGTATGAAATCGCCGGTGACGACAATGTCGCGGCCTTCGATGTGGCGTCGGGTGCGTGGGACAGCGATAACGACTCGAACATGGCCGGCTATGACTGCCTTAACCAAACCATTGCGCAATTGTATGCCGCAGGTAAGGCCTTCAACTTCGTCGGCGGGTCGAGCGCAGCGGCTGACGGTTCGGCCGGACAGATCCAGTTTAACGAAGGCGGCAACCTGAAAGCGGACGCCGCCCTGCACTGGGACAACACGAACAAGCGGCTCGGCATCGGGACTGCCACGCCGCAGCGCCCCTTGCACGTACAGGTGAATGCTGCCGGATCTCCCACCATGATTGCGCTCGAGAACCTGGATACTAGCGGCAGCACGGCAGTCATTTCGCACCGAATTGCGACAACGGGTGTGGGGGCAAGCACCTTCGTCGAAGCGACAGGCATCCAGATGAAGACGGTGGAGCACGATCATGCAACGCGTGCCTCGCAACTCAGTTTCTGGACCGCTGCCAATGGCGTCTACAACAACCGCATGATCATTGATGGAAGCGGCAACGTCGGCATCGGGACGACTTCGCCGGGCCAGAAGTTGCATGTCTCGGGAACGGGCGGCGATACTTATGTCAGGGTCGACACCGCCTCGAGCGCGCATGCGGCAGGGATACATCTGACGGCAGGCGCCATTTCAAATTACGGAAGCATCCTTGTCCACCGGGCGAGCGATAACGGGCTTCTGTTGCTCAACTCCGAAAACGGCCCTGTAATTCTAGGGGTCAATGAAACAGAAATGATGCGCATTTCGAGCACCGGGAACGTTGGCATCGGGACGACTTCGCCGACACAGAGGCTTGAGGTCCGTGACGGAGGCATCGCCCTTTCATCCGAGGAGGCGAGCGTCACTCTGGCCTTCAAGCCGGAAGACCAGTCGTCCACATACGTCAACACCGCTGACGAACGACGTATGCAACTCACGACGACCGGCATGAACGGCAGCGTCTTCGGATACAAATTTTCCTGGCGAAACGCCGACGGAAGTGCGCGCACGGATGCACTTTCCATGCACAAGGATGGCCTCATCGGTATTGGGATGAATTCGCCAAGCTACAAGTTGGATGTCAACGGCACGGTGCGCGCAACGACATATCTGTATGCGTCGGACCGCAGACTGAAGACCGACATCAAGACGACCAGCGGCCTCGATCTGGTGTCGCGGATGCACGGCGTTTCCTTCCGGTGGAAAGACACCGGCAAGGCTGCCACGGGCGTCATCGCGCAGGAAATCGAAAAGGTTCTGCCAAACGCCGTCTCGACGGACAAAGCCGGCAGCAAATCGGTTGACTACCCCCAGCTCATCGGCCCGTTGATCGAGGCCATAAAGGAGCTCAAGGCCGACAACGATAATCTGCGCGCCGAACTGAAGGCTGCGAACGACAACCACGAGGTCGAACTCGACGAACTGCGCGCAGAAATCGAAGCGATCAAAGGCCTGACCAGCGAGGCGCGTTGAGACGATACGTTCTTGCCGCGCTTTTCCTGCTTCTGCTACCGACGCCCGTATTCGCCGCCGACTCCTACCAAGTCAATCACGGCGCGACGGTCGATATCACCGAACACGGCGAATGCCGTACCGTTACGAACAACCACGCATCGGGCGCACCGCTTTTCATTCCGACGAAGACAGCGCCGGAATGGTCCTCGTTCTACGGCGCGACGATTGCAGGTGTGACGATAGAAGCGTGTAGCGCCTGCAGCGTCACGCCGGGTTCACAAAGCTTCACGACGGCCGGGTCTCATAACTTCGTCGTCCCTTGCTACAACACCTTGACCGTAAGGCTCTGGGGCGGCGGCGGTGGCGGCGGCGGAAGTATCTGGAGTGCCAGCCATTCAGCTTACAATGGCACGGCTGGCGGCAATTCGACGTTTCAGGGCATGACCGCAGGCGGCGGTGGTGGAGGCCAAGCCGCCTACGGATCATGGGGCCAGAACGGGAGGGCGGGCGGAACCGCGGGCACTGCCAGCGGCGGTACGACGAATACACCGGGCATCGCAGGCGGAGCGGGGCAAAACTGGGGATCTTCTCCAGCCGGCGGGAATGGTGGCGCTTCGCCAAACGGCGGCACGGGCGGCATTGGCGGCTACGATTGGGGTGCTGCTCCCACTGCCGGCACTGCGCCCGGCGCTGGCGGCGGCGGCGCGGGATCGTGTGACGACAGCTGGTCTAATGGTTCTGGCGGCGGTGGCGGCGGTGGATATGTGCAACGGGTCTACAGCGCGGGCGGCCTGACAGTCGGCCAATCCTTAAGTGCTACCGTCGGTGCGGCCGGATTGGGCAAACCCGGAGAGTGCGGAGACGTTGGCGGCAATGGTGCCGTCGGCCGCGTCACCTTTACATGGAACTGAGGGCGGACATCCGTCTGATTTTCATAATCAGACACAATCCCACAAAACTTGCATTCAGACGGCCCGATCTGCCATGAACACGCAACCCTAACAAAGGAGTATGCGTGAATTCTGACAATGAATTTCTGTTATGTGAGTACTTCAACAAGAATGGCCGTTGTATCGAGCAAATCTGTATCGCCGACGGTGAAACCGCAGCTGCTACCCGTCAGCTTCGTGAGAGGCTGGCAAAGCGGAGCGGCCGAGCACTTCTTCAAACGATGCGAACCGAGGCGGAAGCCTCCGGCGCTTCGACCAGCCTCGACGACGCGGCGATGGCGCTGCACGCGCTGATCCATGATGTAGCTGAAGAACGCATTCTGATCGACGAAGCGCGCAAGATCTCTTCCGTGAGCGTCAACTACCGCAAGGCTGTGACCATCGCAGAAATCGTCCCCACGCTCGAAGCCAGGTTTGGCGGCCATGCGGCCTGCTGGGTACGGGGCATCTTCCCGCACCTGAACCTCGGACCTGCAGGCGTGAACTAGGCCGACGACAATGTCGGGTGCATCGGTTACGCCCGCAGCTCTCACTGGAACATGGTGGACGGTTCGGTCATTGTGCGGGCTGGGGCGCGCTGCTGTAGAGATCACATGACCGACGAACCACCTTTCACACTCGTCGAGCCACAAAAGGCCCGCGCAGCCGCACAACGACTGTTCGAGGCAGTGAAAGGCGCGCTGAGCGAAGTGTTACCTACAGCCGACATCAGACACATTGGGTCAACCGCCATCCCGGGATGCCTGACCAAGGGTGATCTGGACATTGCCGTGCGTGTTCCGGTCGACGCGTTCCCGGCCGCTGACGCAGCCCTCGCAAAGATGTACGTGCGCAATGAGGGCTCCATCCGCACGGCCACGTTTTCTGCGTTCGAGGATGGCGCGAGCGATCCCCATCTCGGAATCCAGCTTGCCGCTATCGACGGTCCGTCCGATTTCTTCCATCTCTTCGTTGATGCGCTCCTGAGCGACCCGGAACTCGTCGAGGAATACAACGAGCTGAAGCGCGCCCACGCAGGCCAGGCCATGGCCGCATACCGGGCTGCAAAAGATGAATTCATCGAGAGCGTTCTCGCGCAACGGCGCGCCACCAAGAGCGGAGATTAGGTCCACATCCTCGCGGCAATCTTCCGCTCTTCGCTGCCGACCGCTTCCAGATAAATCGCCGTCGTCGTCATGCTGGCGTGTTCCAGCCACCGTTAGACTAGGTTGATCGGAACGCCGCCTTGCCGTCCGTTTGACCGATCAGAAATGAATCTGGTGGTCCATCGCCTCGTGAAGAAGGGTGAGGATCAGCACCCCGTTACCATCCACGCGGTAGAAGATGACGTGGCGATCGTGCTCATGGCGACGCAGGCCGGACCGAATGTCTTCGGCCTCTCTGCCCAGACGCGGATTCGCGGCGAGGTCCTCAAATACCTGGTACATGGCGCGTGCGTAATCTTCGGCCTGACGATAGCCGAACGTGGTCAGTGTATAGAGATAGATATTGTCCAGATCCCCGGCAGCACGGTTCGTAAGCCGATAGCTAGCCATCTATCAGGCCGCGCTCCCTTGCTTTCGTACGGGCGTCTTCAAAGATTTCGTCGAGAGAACGGACGCTGATGCCACTCGCGTCGGCGTCGTCTATGCGGCGCCGGAGCGCGGAGAGCCTGCTATCCTTGTCTTTCCGGATCAGGTCGCGCACATAATCGCTTGAACTCGCGTATTCGCCAGAGTCAATCCGAGTTTCGATCCATGCTTTCATTGGATCGGGAAGGGAAACGGTCATTGTTGCCATAAGAAGCCTCTCAATATTTAATTTTAGCATCGATAATAAAAATTCACAATATTTATGACGGATAGCTAGAAAACCGGCCAAAGCAATTTCGAGCCAAGATATTGCACACACTGGATTGGTTGACCCTTTCTGAATAAACACCTTATACTGATTATAGGCCGGATTATCCGGTCAGGGGCGTGATAACCTCTTTTGATGTTGCGGCAGACATGAGCCGGAATTCATGTCGCTTCTCGGCCAATGGCCGGGAGGCGGCGTTATATGTCCAAGCCTCGCGGCCAAAAAGCGCCGCGCCGTCTCAACATCAGCGGTTATCAACTCCCGGCCACCAGCCAGCATGTGGTGCCGGTCTGGTGGCTATTGAGTTTCGAGACGACGAGGCTGATTGCGTGTTTTACTGACCCTCTTGCTCTGGAGCATTGCTGCCCCTGCTTACGCTGTTTGCGCCTTTCCGGACGGCGTCGAGGGCGAGATGGTCTACAACACCACCCACAAGGTCGCGCAATTCTGCAACGGCACGCACTGGATCAGCATGGCGCCGGGCAGCGCGCCCGCCGCCGATCCGCGCATAGGCATTCTGACCAACGGCAAATGGTGCACAAGCGACGGCGCAACTGTGAACTGCACCGAAGATGCGCCCGACACCGGACTTGCGGAAGCGGCGGGCGACGCTGGAGAGATTCAGTTCAACGACGGCGCCGACGGGCTTGATGCCGATGTGAACCTGCACTGGGACAATACGAACAAGCGGCTGGGCATCGGGACAGCGAGCCCTGCAACCACGCTGCATGTGAATGGAAGCGTCACTACCGGAAACCGTCTGCTGGGCGGCTTCGCGTATGGGTCGGATTATTTCTGGATGGGCCTAACCGGCACTGCGGCAGCAACTAACCGCATTGGGATTGGCTTTGAAGCGAATGATGTTACCGGAGCGATAAAGAATATCCATTTTCGGACGATGGGCAGCACCAACCTAGTGCTTGACGACAGCGGCAATGTCGGGATCGGGACGATGGCTCCCGGTGCGAAGCTTGATGTAGCCGGAACGATAAACGCAAGCGGACTGGAGATTGCAGGAGAGCCTTACGCCAGGACTTTCGCCGTCCGCAGCAGCGACGCGACCCGAAAGTGCATCTCCGCCAACTACGCCCCGACGGGCTATTCGGACGACGAGTGTACGTGGATAGCTACCGGAAGCCACCACTACGACGGCGCGACGATCGATACCTTTCCCACATATTCAGACAGCACTTGCACGACGGTCTTTGATGCTCATGGGCTGAAACGTATCCAATACAGCGATGTTCAAAACAACAGCACATACTTCAAGATATCCGTCATTTCGGGCTATTACGACACGCTCCTGTGCATCAAGGGAAGCTCAACGCAAACTCTGCAGTACTAGGATTCCACTGCACTCCCGGCAGCATCTCAGATCCACATCCGTGCAGCGATCTCGCGCTCTTCAGCGCCGACCGCTTGCAGATAGATCGCGGTCGTCGTCATGCTGGCATGGCCGAGCCAACGCTGCACGAGATTGATCGGGATGCCGCAGCGTATGGCATGAAGCCCGAAGCCGTGCCGGAGCCCTTTTGGTGTCGCATGTATTCCGGCCTGGATGCCGGCTTCCGCCATCACTTCCTTCACAAGCTGCCAGGCACGGCCACGCGAGAGGGGCCATAGTCGTTGCAGGGGATGCGAGGACGAAAGCCCGTGCACGCGCTCGAACTCGGCGATGAGCAGAGGCGGAATCGGCACCTCGCGCACGACGACAAGCCCGTTACGCTTCTTGAGCGTGCGGATGGCAACGATGCCTTCTGCCGCCTGAACGGAAGCGGCTGTCAACGCAAGCGCCTCCGAAATACGGCAGCCGGTATAGGCGAGGGTGAGGCAGAGCGTGCGCAGGTCGGAACGCTGCACAGCGAGGCTCGCTGCTAGGAATCGCGCCCGTTCGTCACGTGTGAGATATTTGCGAAGGCCGGTCCCGGAATAGAGGCTGGCATGTCCATAGTGGCTGTGCTGCATGGCGTCCTACCTTCGCCGGCTGCATCAGCTTCAGGACATTCTTGTCTATTCTGTTCACCTCTACAGATAACCCCGATTCTCGGGGATTTTGTGACGGCCAGACGGGTGACCCTAGCACTCTCAACTGCCGGATCAACCAGTTTCAGGCGGGTTCGGAGGCCGTTCGACACTTTAGACAATTCTGTCCGATGGCGCGTGGGCACGATGCTTAAGTCGCGCACGCGGGACCTGATTGTCATAACAGTGTCGATCAGGGGACTCCACAATGCCGATGAACAAAGACGGCCAGAACCGCATGGATGGTTTCCTGCATGCGGCCACCGGCACGGACAGCGCACATCCCGACGTGCAGATGTACCGGGAGCACTACAGAGGCACGTTCAGTGGGCCTGGCCTGGCCGGTTCGTCGTTCGACGGCGCGGGCCTATTCGTACTGCTGGGCTTTGCCGGGGCGGCCTGGCTTGTCTTTGCTGCCATTCACGTCGCAACCGAATACTGGCCGATCGCTCTGACGGTCGGTATTGCCATAGTGCTTCTGGCTGCTTCCCTCATCATCAATTTCAAGCTTCCCGGCTACAGAAAGGCGACCCTGATGTTGGTGGCGACGCTCACACTGTCGGCGGCGCTGTGGATTTCAATCGCGACCTACTACAATCTGCACTTCTCGAAATTCCCGGCGCCGTCCGCTGAAGCCTATCTACGCATGACTTTCCCGGTGAACGGAACAAGTTTCCCGACCGCACTGGGGATCTACCTGACTGCGATCTACCTCGTCTCTCTACTGCCGTGGACAAGACGAAAGATGACGCCCGGCAAAGCGATCGTTCTGTCGAACGCGATACTGGTCGCGCCGGTAGCGGCAGCCTTCCTGGTCGCACTGATGGTGGTCGGCGTCCAAAGACTGCTCTGAAGGTGAAGCGGCCCGCTATGCGGGCGGCTGTAGCCGCTTCAGATACGCAACCGCCTCCGACGCCTTGGCGGCAGCGGTGAAGATCGCACGGCTGTCGGACTTCATGAGCGTCAGCCACTGCGCGAGATATTGGGCGTGATCGGCCCGTGTGTCCTGCGTGATGCCGAGCTCGGTGCACAGGAAAGCGGACGCAATCTCTGCGACCAGCTCTTCAACAGCATAGGCGGCATCGCCAAATCGCTTGCCCATGTCGCGGCCGAGCCTCTTGGGGGCGCCGCTCCAGTGCGTCAGTTCGTGGGTGAGCGTGGCGTAATAGCCTTCGCTGCGGGTCATCGTATCGGTCCCGCAGAACAGGCCTTCATCTGGCATCTGGATGTGGTCGGTGGAGGGCCGGAAGAAGGCCCTGTCGCCGCCATGCTCGATGCGGGCGCCCGTCGCCGCGATGAAACGATCGACGGCCTCAAGGCGCTCGATGGGCCCAAGGGCTTCGGGCGCGTCGGGCAGCGCGTAACCATCCACCTGGCTCGCGTTGAATACGTATGACGCACGGGCAACGCGGCGCTTGCCGTCGTCGTCGGCATTATCGGGATCGGGCGCGGCTTCGTACTCCTTGTAGAAGACGACGAGGGAGGACTTCTCGCCCTTGCGGACCTGCGCACCAAGCTCCGACCACTGGCGATAAGTGGCCCAGACGGGCGCGGTGTAGCCGGACACTTCGGCCGACCCCCAGAGGCTGACGATATTGATGCCGTTATAGGCATTGTTGGTGAGCGCATTGGTCGGCATGAACAACGGCCCTGATGCGCGGCGCCACGGCATGCTGGGCTTACCCGGATCGGCCTCGATGGCGGCGATAAGCTTGCCGGTGATTTCGGCGTGGATGTCGCGGCGCGGTGCGCGTTGAGATGACATGGCGGTCTCCTTCGTCGTGACGACCCCGCGTGATTGCGGGCTCGATGGCGAACGAAGGGCGCCGGGGATGAAGCGGGCGCGGAACCGAAGCCTGCCGACTGTCAAAGGAGGAGGCGAGGCGGCCCGGCGAAGCCGAAGGCCGAGGGCTTTAGCCCTTGCAGCGGCTGCGCCCCGGCGCAAAGTCGCCGTCAATGAAGAGCCCGCACCGCGGGACGCGTCGACGAAAAAGGAGCGGCATGATCCTCTGGCCCGGGCGGCGAGCGGACCGTAGACTATCAACGGTCATTGCCAAAACATCCGCGACGAGGTTTGGAAAAAGCGCCTGATGCAGCCAGAAGGCTCCCCTGAGATTCGCAGAAGCGTCTTGTCATGGCTGTTGCGCAGCCTGTTCGGGAGCCCGCTTCGGAGCCTGCGTCTTGCAGGCCACGGCATCGACCTCGCCGGAGGCCGGCAGCGGCAGGTTCGCTTTACGGAAATGGCAGGTCCGGCACGGGCATCCGGCTCCGGCGCGATCATCTTTCCGCTCGCGGATGCGTCGGAATTGCGTGCTTCCGGATTCAGGCAGGCAGATGTGCCGCCCTTCGTGCAGGCGGTGAACGAGGCCCGCCGGCACTGCATGACCGAACTGTTCGATCAGGCGCAGACAGAGCTCGCCGCGTTGGCGCAGGCCAAAGAGCGTCTGGATCAGCCAAGACGCTATCCGGCCGCGTGTTTGCTCAAGCCCTTCGTGAAGCGGGCCGAACGCATATTCGAGGGATTGCCCCGAGCTGCGCCCGCGGACCTGCTGTTGGACGAGCAAAAGCGCATGTTCGACGCTGCCTCAGCCCTGCGCAACGAGCCCGCAAAGCTCCGCGAGGCAGCGATCAAAGCCTTCATCGAAACCGAACTGATCGAGATGAAGGAATTCTTCGATGCAATAGACGCGCATCCCCTGACCGCCGAGCAACGGCTGGCCATCGTTACGGATGAAGATGCGACCCTTATTCTTGCCGGCGCGGGTTCCGGCAAGACAAGCGTGATCGTGGGCAAGGCCGCCTATCTGATCGAGCGGGGGATTCGTTCTCCCGACGAAATCCTGCTTCTGGCGTTCGGGAAGGATGCAGCGGAAGAAATGGCGGGAAGGATCAGGCAGCGATGCGGGGCGCCTGTCGATGCGATGACCTTCCATGCGCTCGGTTACGAAATCATCCGGCAGGTGGAAGGGCAGGCGCCGGCCCTTGCCGCGCATGCGAGCGACGACGCGCAGTTTTTCGCACTGTTGCGGGATATCCTGGCGAGCGAGATCGCCACGCGTGCGGGTTCCTGCGCCCTGCTTCTCAGCTGGTTTGCAGAGTTTTATCGGCCCTGGAAGACGGAATGGGATTTCAGTTCGGCGGATGAGTACGCCCGCTACGTGCGGGTAACCGAACTGCGGACGCTCCAGGGCGAGCGCGTGCGCAGCTTCGAGGAACTGGTGATCGCGAACTGGCTTTACCTGAACGGCATCGCCTACGAATACGAGCCGGACTACGAACACGTGCTGTCAGAAAATACAAGGCGGGCGTACACGCCTGATTTCCGGCTGATCGAAAGCGGCGTCTATATCGAGCATTTCGGGGTTCGCAGGGAACGCGGTCCGGGCGGCGAAACGCGCCTGACGACGGCGCCCCATGTCGACCGCGAGCGGTATCTCGAAGGCATGGTCTGGAAACGAAAGGTCCACAAGGCGCATGGCACCGTCCTGATCGAGACGTACAGTTACGAGAATGTCGAAGGGCGGTTGCTCGAAGAGCTTGCAAAGAAGCTCGAACCTTACGCCAAAACCAACCCGATTCCGCCGGCAGCCGCATTCGAGCGGCTTTCGCAACTGGGACTGGTCGATGCGTTCACGCAGACGCTCGGCATCTTCCTGCGGCACTTCAAGAGCCGCGGGCTGACCTTGGAGAATTGCCGGGAGCGTGCCGGATTGTCGTCCGGCGCGCAGCGGAGCCAGGCCTTCCTCAAGATCTTCGAGCTCGTCCTTGAGGCCTATCAGGCGCGGCTTGGCGAGAGGATCGATTTCGAGGACATGATCAACCGCGCCGCCGATCATGTGCACTCAGGCCGGTTTCGAAGCCCCTACAGGCATGTGCTGGTCGACGAGTTCCAGGACATATCGGACGGCAGGGCCGGGCTGCTTCTTGCGCTGAAGGCACAGCACGAGGATGCGCGCATATTTGCCGTCGGCGATGACTGGCAGTCGATCTACCGCTTTGCAGGCTCCGATCTCAACCTCATGCGAAGATTCGGCGAGGTGTTCGGCGGGGCAATCGCAAGCTCAAATGCCGTCCACAGTGTCGTGGATCTGGGCAGGACATTCCGCAATACCGACCGGATCGCGCTTGCAGCGCGCCGCTTCATATTGAAGAACCCGTCGCAACTCGAAAAACAGGTTATCCCGGCCGCCCAAGGAGACGACCCGGCGATCAGCTTGGTCTATTGCACGCGCAGCACCGAAGGCGAGGCCTTGAGGGCAGTGCTCGATGAGATATGCGAACGCTCGAGCGGAAGGGCCAGTGTTCTTCTTCTTGGGAGGTATCGCTTCGTGCAGCCGGACAACCTGGCCGCACTTGTGTCGGAGTATCCAGAGCTAGATATGCGCTTCCTGACCGTGCACCGATCCAAGGGACTCGAAGCGGATCACGTCATTGTTCTGCGCGCCGCACGCGGCCGGATGGGGTTTCCGTCCGAGATCGTCGACGATTCGCTTCTCGATCTGGTCCTGCCGGAGCCTGAGGGTTTCGAGCACGCCGAAGAGCGGCGGCTCTTCTATGTGGCCTTAACGAGGGCGCGGCATTCAGTAACGATACTGACCGACCCGGACGCTCCATCTGCCTTCGTCACGGAGCTCTTGGAGGACAAGGCGTATGGCGCCGTTCTCCTCGACGATCAGGGCGTGCCCTCAAGAGCAGCGTCGTACGTCGCCGGACCAAAGACATAGACATCACGATCGAGGCGATGCCGATCTGCGTTTCCGCCGTCGGGAGTCGGGCCAGTTGAATTCGGGATGAACCGGATAGGAAGCGTTGTGGTAGCTGAAGAGCCTGGGGGAAACTGGCAGCAACCTGAAGAGAAGACCGAAGGCCTCGGGGCTCATCACACGTGTTTTGAGACCTGCAATCGCCGGATGCTTTTGCTGCGACGCGACTGCCCGCAGCAGCCTGAAATCCATGGTGAGAAAGCAGAAGCAGCCTGAGCTTTCAGCGGTGGCAATATGCCATGCGTCCTGGCTGTTGCCGGGTCCGAGCACTGCGACAAGCGCCTGGAACAGAGGATCGGACTGCGCTGCAAGACGCGCACGGCGCTGTTCGGTCAATGACGGCACACCGAGATACGCCGGCCCGATGCGCATGCTGTATGCCGGGTCATCCAGATGCCCGAACCGGATGCCGGAGAAGACGCTGTAATCGTAGTACCCGTAGCCGCTGAACCGGCCAATGGGCTGCGTGAGCCGTTCGTCCATCAATTCGGGGGAGCTGTAGAGCGTCAATGCGCCCTGACGCGCCAGGCTGGCGATAGCAGGGAGGAATCGGACCGAGCGCGCCGCGTCGGAGTCGTCGTCCTCCCGATGGACCGGTATCCGCGCTGCAAATCCTGTATCGATCGGAACCTTGCCACCCCACATCTGGCGTCCGGTATCAATCCAGGCCGTCTCGTGCGTGACCGCATGCCCCATGACCGTATTGTCGACAAGAACGCGGGACGCATTCTGCGCGAGTATGCGTTTGCGGGCGGATGACGCGGCGACCCGGACAGCCCAGTCGACAGTCTTGGGGAGGTAATTGTAAAGGGCGCGAGATTTTGCATTGCGCACCACGCGCTGGCAGCGCTCCACGAATTTCATCTGCCGTCTCCTTTCGGCAGAGGTTATCCGATTCGTAAGGACCGATCCGGCTGCACCTTGCGGCGCAGCCGGAAGGTGCAGCCGGAAGGTGCAGCCGGAAGGAAGCAGCCTACTCAGCTGCCTGGGTATGGTTGGTGCAATCGTTGTCGTTGACAGCGACGCGCAGCAGCTGGGGCAGCCACGATGTGCCCGCGATCAACTGCTCGGCGCGGCTTGCCAGCTCAGACCTCTTCAGCTTTTCGAGGGCAGGGGCGTGCGAGCCGTTTGCCTCATCGATGGCGACAAGGATCTGAGCGCGATTGACACGGCCGAAATAGTTCTCTGCCGTCGGCTTGAACCATTCGCCCATGTCGAGGCCCAAAGCCTGGGTCAACAAGTTCGCATGGACCAAACGGGACGAGCCGGGATGCTCGGCCTTACGCTGCACGGCATCGATGCTTGTCGCCGCGATGAAAGCCAGAAGGTCCAGCTTCTCGTCGCGAGAACGGTCAAGCAGCCATTGCCAGAGATCGTCCGCATTGCCGGGGAGACGGTCACCGAAGCGTTCGCGCTCCTGCTCGATGGCGATCAGGCCCTTGCAGGTGTCGGAATCGGCGATCAGTCGGCTCAATCCGGCACTGCTGACATCGAGCTTGAGACAGCTATCGACGGCGTGACCCAGATAGAAGACATCGAGCACCAGCGCATGCACGATTGCTGCGAGGGCGATATCCGGCTGCCCCATCAGTTCGGCGCCAATGGCAGCACTGCGCTGCGCGGTCAGATCCTCGATGAGCTTCGGTGAATGACCGTCCGAACGATGATTGTGCCCTGCGAATTGATGTGGAGCGTCATGGCCTGTGGAGGCAAGCTTGTGCGCATCCGCCTTTCGGA
>NZ_JADZBI010000257.1 GCF_020852195.1 Hyphomicrobium sp.
AGCGTACCATCCGGCTCCAGGCGGCTTAACACGCCATTGTCGGCGGTCCAGTACGTCACGTACACCGCGCCTGCCGAGTCGACAGCCAGCGTGCGCAGGTTTAGCCCGGCCTGCCGGTACAGCGTCTCTGCGACCGGCGCGTCGTCCGCCAGACTCAGGCGGTAGATCGACCCGGTGCCCGGATCGGCTATCAGAAGGGCATCTTCCCGCGTCGCATACGCCAGGCCAATCGGCTGACCCGCCACGCCACCCACCGGCGGCACAGACCACCACAGCGCCGCGACCCCTTCGGGCGGCACCCGCCACACCGAAGCATTATCCGGATGTGAGACGTAAACATTGCCCGCGCCATCAACCGCGAGCTGGGCGAAGAGCGGCAGCTTGCCCTCGTTGAGCGCTTCCCCGAAGTAGCTGACCTGCCCATCCGGCGCAATACGCTTAAGCTGACCAAAGGTGCGCGAATCGGCAGACTGATAGTCGATCACGTACAGCGCGCCGTCCGCGCCCCGCGCAATAGCGCCCGGCGCGGTCAACTGCTGGAAGTTGCTGCGGGTTCCGTCGGCAGATACCCGGTCGATAGCGCCTGTGCCGAGCAGCGTCACCAGGAAGCCACCCTGCCCATCGTCGACAAGGCCGGACGGAAAAGCGCGCTCCACGTCCAGGGACAGGAATGTGCTGACGCTGACACCCTCCGCACGCGCTACCACCTCACGGCGTGGTGAACTCAGGCGGTTTTGGATGTCGGTCCAGACGAGCAGCGCCGTCCCGCCCACGATGGCCAGGATGACGAGGGTGAATATGCCGAGGAACAGCAGGCGCTTACGGAGGGGAACGCCCTCCTCGGGCGCAACACGCTCTGGCGGGGGAGTGGAAGTGCTCACGGCAGTCCTTTCGCGTGAACGAAAACGGCAGACGAAGCCGTCTGCCGTGCCGCCAAAATGGCGGAGAGGGTGGGATTCGAACCCACGAGGGCTTTCACCCTACTCGCTTTCCAAGCGAGCGCACTAGACCAGCTATGCGACCTCTCCGGGCGCAGAGATTATAGACGGCCCCTCTGGCCCGGTCAATGCCGAATCGCGCGAGCCGTGCGCCTCAGACCGGGAGCATCAGGCTGTCCAGATCGCGCGGGTAGTAGGTCAGCATCTCGACGCCATCCTCGCGCACGACGACGGTGTCGGAGTGACGAAAACCGCCCAATTCCGGCGAATAGAGGCCCGGCTCCACGGTGAAGACCATGCCCGGTTGGATGATCGTCTCGTCGCCCAGGTCCAGGAACGGTCCTTCGTGGTAGCGTAG
>NZ_JADZBI010000012.1 GCF_020852195.1 Hyphomicrobium sp.
CGTTCGTCTCGACGCGAGGCGGCGTCACCGGCGGTGCCGTGCTCGTTTGCGAAGAAACGATTCTCCGGCCTTGGTAACCCAAGATGCGATCTGAACGTGCTTCCTTCGTACGCACGGCGGAAGAGCCCGCGCCGCTGCAGCTCCGGCACCACCCGGTCCACGAAGTCGTCGAGCCCGCCGGGCAGCCACGGGAACATCACGTTGAACCCGTCCGATCCCCGACCGTCGAGCCACGCCTCCATCTCGTCCGCAATCGACGCCGGCGTGCCGACGAAGGCGAGGCCCGCATAGCTCCCGGCCTTCTGCGCGAGCTGCCGGATCGTGAGGTTCTTGGACCTGGCAGCCTCGACGATCCTCTGCCGCGCGCTCTTGCTGGCGTTGGTCTCGGGAATCTCCGGCAGCGGTTCGTCCGGATCAAAACCCGAGACATCGTACCCGAGCAGGGTGTTGAGAGAGCCGATGCCACTGTCGTAGTGCACGAGGCTGTCGAGATGCGCGCGTTTCGCACGCGCTTCCTCCACCGTGTCGCCCACCACCACGAACGCCGCCGGGAGGATCTTGAGATGGTCGGGATTGCGGCCGACCGCCGGCATGCGGCCCTTAACGTCGGCATAGAAGCGCTGCCCGGCCGAGAGCGTCGATTCGGCCCCGAACACCACCTCCGCCGTCTCCGCCGCGAGTTGGCGGCCGGGCTCCGACGCGCCGGCCTGCACAATCACTGGCCAGCCCTGCACCGGGCGTGCGATGTTGAGCGGGCCTCGCACCGAGAGCTGCGAACCCTTGTGGTTGAGGACGTGCATCCGCTCGGGATCGAAATAGATGCCGTCCTCTACGTTTCGCACAAAGGCATCGTCGGCAAAGCTGTCCCAAAGCCCGGTCACGACATCGTAGAACTCGCGCGCACGCGCGTATCGCGCACCATGCTCGAGGTGCTCCTCGTAGCCGAAGTTCAGCGCCGCATCCGGATTGGACGTGGTGACGATATTCCACCCTGCGCGCCCGCCGCTGATGTGATCCAGCGAGGCGAAGCGCCGGGCGATATGGTAGGGCTCGTCGAACGTCGTGGACGCGGTCGCGACGAGCCCGATGCGCTCCGTCACGACGGCAAGCGCCGACAAGAGCGTGAACGGCTCGAACGATGTCACGGTATGGCTGCGCTTGAGCGCGGCGGTAGGCATGTTCAGCACGGCGAGATGGTCGGCCATGAAGAACGCGTCGAACTTGGCCGCCTCGAGCCGTTGCGCAAAGCGCTTGAGCGCGCCGAAATTGAAGTTCGCATCGGGGTAGGCGCCGGGATAGCGCCACGCGCCGGTATGGATGCTGACCGGACGCATGAACGCGCCGAGATGCAGGTGACGTGATCCGCTCATGGCTTCTCTCCGCGCCGTGGAGTGGCTTGCCCGTGCTGAGATACGGCCCGAGACCGCACATGGCTCACGATGTTTGCGCGCTCCACTGTCTTGCCCAAACTATGGAGAAAATGGAACATGAGATAAGCTTTGCACTTTCAACGAGCGCGGCGGATCGGGGGAGCGACGGATCTCGGGCGTCACACCGTTTACCGAGGGACGACGCCGAAGCCGCGCGTAACTGTTCGGCCATGAAATGTCTTGGGGGATCAATGAGCTCCGGATCTGTCCGTTTCCACCGGTTGCAGCCTGGCACCGTGTCCCTCGGCCTTGCGTCGGCCGCCATCCTGTCGCTTCTGGTAACCTCCGACGCCGACGCGCAACGTGCCCGCCGCAGCGCGCCGACGGAGGCCATCGTCTCCGTCTATGACGTCAAGACCGAGCCCGTGAGCGAGCGCGTCGCCGCCGTCGGATCGGGACGCGCCCTCGCACAGGTGACGCTGACGACACGCGTCGCGGGTGTCATCTCCGACGTGCTGTTCAAGGGCGGCGACCGCGTCGAGAAGGATCAAGTCCTGGTCAAGCTCGCGTCCGAGCCCGAGGCCATCGCGGTCGAGACCGCCGAGGCCCAGCGCTCGCAGGCCTTCGATCAGGTGCAACGCTACAACCAGCTCAACGAGGCCGCCGTCTCGCGCGTCGTGCGCGCGGAGGCCGAGACGGCCCTCAAGGTCGCCGATGCCGCTCTGCGCCGCGCGCGAGAGGAGCTGGAACGGATGACCATCAAGGCTCCGTTCGCCGGCATCATCGGCCTGACGAACCTCCAGGTGGGCGACTATCTCGCCGTCGGCAACCCGATTGCTCCCCTCGACGACCGCTCGACCATCATCATCGAGTTCACGGTGCCCGAGGCCGTGGCGCCCCAGATCAAGACGGACATGCCCGTGCGCGCCAGCCTCGCCGCACGCCCCGGCGAGATCTTCAACGGCAAGGTGGCGAGCGTCGGCACGCGCATCGATCCGGTGACGCGCACGCTATCCGTGCGCGGCGAGATCCCGAACCCCGACCTCAAGCTCATTCCTGGCTCGACGTTCTCCGTCTCGGTCCAGCTCTCGGGCGAGAAATCGCCGGTCGTGCCCGGCCTCGCGATCCAATGGGACCGCGCGGGCGCCTATGTCTGGCGCCTCACGGATGACAGCACCGTCGAGCGCGTCGATGCGGCAATTCTCGCCCGCGACGGCGACCGGGTGTTCATCGATGCAGCGCTGCAGCCCGGGGAGAAGATCGTCAACGAGGGCGGCGGACTTCTGACCGCCGGCCAGAAAGTCAAGCAACTGGGCTCCTGAGAGCGACCTTGTCTGACCATCGTCCATCACACGGGAACGGAACGGAGCCTGCTCCATGAGCACCCACGAGCAACGCCCCGCGACGCCCGGCCAACCCGCGGATGACGGCGGCTGGGTCGGCGTCTTCGTGCGTCGTCCCATCCTGGCGATGGTCTTGAACCTGCTGGTCATCATTGCCGGCATCGCCGCCGTGCAGTCGATCGAGATCCGCGAGCTGCCGGACGTGGACCGCCCCGTCGTCACCGTGCGCTCGAGCTATCCAGGCGCCTCCCCGGAAAGCATGGACGCCCAGATCACGGCCATCATCGAGAGCGCGGTGTCGCGCGTGCAGGGCGTGACCAACATCTCGTCTAACTCGTCCTATGGCTCGAGCCGCGTCGCCGTCGAGTTCTCGACCGCAACCGACATGCAGGTCGCCGCCATGGACGTGCGCGACGCCGTGGCCGGCGTCATCAACCAGCTTCCCAACGACATGGACGACGACCCGCGCGTCGTAAAGGCGGACGCGGACGCCCAGCCGATCATCCGCATGTCGGTTGCCTCCAACACGCTCTCGGAAAGCGAGCTCACCGACCTCGTCAACGACGTCATCGAAGATCGCCTTGCCGCCGTCGAAGGCGTTGCAGCCGCGAACTCCTACGGCTTGCGTGCTAGGACCATCGAGGTGCGCGTCTCCCAGGTCGCGCTCGCCTCGCGCGGCCTTGCCTTGAGCGACGTAATCAACACCATCGGCAAGGCATCCGTGACCACGCCCTCCGGCGCGCTCGAGAACGCGACGCAGCAGTTGATCGTGCGCGCGGAGGCCCCGGTCGACACGCCCCAGGACGTCGCCGGCCTCGAGATCAACGCACAGACCAAGGTCGGCGACATCGCCTTCGTCCGCTGGGCATTCCAGGAGGCGACGGCCCTGACACGGCTCGACGGCCAGACCGCCATCGGCGTCGAGATCATCCGGCAGGCCAAGGCCAACACCATCGCCATCTCGGAGGGCGTGCGCGCCGCCGTGGCGGAGCTTCAGCAATCGCTGCCGCAGGGCGTCACCATCGCCATCACCTCCGACGACACGATCTTCATCCGCGAATCGGTGC
>NZ_JADZBI010000013.1 GCF_020852195.1 Hyphomicrobium sp.
ACGTACTCGAGGGACGCGTTGCCGGAATAGCTGACGATCGGGAACACGCTGCGGAACGCGGCGCGCAGGCCGATCTCGTCACGCTTCTCCTCGGCCGTGTCGGCCTGCAGGAACCTGCGGTACGAATCCAGCTGGATGGCGAGCAGGTACGGCACCTCGAGGATGCTCGAACGCTTGCCGAAGTCCTTGCGGATGCGCTTCTTCTCGGTGAAGGAATAGGCCATTGCGATCACCCTCTCGAGGCGTCCGGCGACGGCGCCCGAGCGCGACGGAAACTACGGGACGAAAAAACGACGAACAGGGGCCGCCGGGCAGTGGAGGACTTCCACCGCCCGGGACCCCGCGCGACGGGCGTTTGCCCGCGCATCGCGGCTACTTGATCTCCGCGGCAGCGCCGGCCTCCTCGAGCTTCTTCTTGATCGAGTCGGCGTCGGCCTTCGGCACGCTGTCCTTGACCACCGAGGGCACGCCCTCGACGAGGTCCTTGGCTTCCTTGAGGCCGAGGCCGGTGATCTCGCGGATGACCTTGATCACGCCGACCTTGTTGGCGCCGAAGCTCGTCATGGTGACGGTGAACTCCGTCTTCTCCTCGACGACCGGGGCGGGCGCGGCGCCCGCGCCACCACACGCGGCGGCGATGGCCACCGGGGCCGCCGCCGTCACGCCGAGCTTGTCTTCCATCAGCTTGAGGAGGTCGACGATCTCCATGACGGTCATGTTGGAGATTGCGTCGAGGATCTCTTCTTTGCTAGCAGCCATTTGATCAGCTCCTGAAAATACTGTTGCAGATACCCGTGAATCGAATGCGCGCACCGCTCAGGCGGCCGCGCCCTGCTTCTGGTCCTTGACCGCGGCGATCGTGCGCACGAGCTTCGTGTGAGGCTCGGCCAGCGTGCGGACGAACTTGCCGATCGGGGCCTTGAGCACCCCCAGAAGCTGCGCCAGAGCCTGGTCCCGGGTGGGCAGGCTCGCGACGCGCTCCAGGTCTGTGCCCGGCAGCACCTGGCCGCCCAGGGACACCAGCGTCGGGACGAGCTTGTCGTTGTCCCTCGCGAATGCCTTGATCAGCCGCGCCGCCGCACCCGGGTCGTCCTGCGAGAAGGCGAGGATCAGCGGGCCCTTGAGCTTCGCACCGACGCACTCGAACTGAGTGCCGGCAACCGCCCGGCGGGCCAGCGTGTTCTTCACCACACGCACGTAGACACGGTTGGCGCGGGCCCGGGCACGCAGCTCGGTGAGCTTTGCGACCGGCAGCCCCCGGTACTCCGCGGCCACGACGGACTGCGCGGACTGCGCCACCGTCGCGACCTCGGCGACCAGCGCCTTCTTGTCGTCGAATCTAAGCGCCATGAGTCCTCCTGGCCTGAAGATCGAACATCCGAACATCCTTCCCTGGGCGTTCGCCCTTCTTTAGAAGGCGGACCTTCGGCAGTGAGACACTGACTCGGGTACCACCATCTGCGCAGGCCCTGCGGAATTAAGGGAGCGACTCCGGGGAGCTCTCCCGCCTGCGGTCTTCGATGATGACCGGCCCTCGCTCCGCGCCGCTCGCGCGGCATGGGGCCCGGGCCGGCCCTGCATCAAAACGAAAAAACGTCCAATGCCGCGCGCGGGCGCTCAATGCGCCGCCGCCGTGAGCGTCGACTGGTCCACCGGCACGCCGGGGCCCATCGTCGACGACAGCGACACGCGCCGGAGGTACACGCCCTTCGACGCCGCCGGCTTGATCTTCTGCAGGTCGTGCAGCAGCGCGTGCAGGTTGTCCTTGAGCTTCTCCGGGGCGAAGCTCGCCTTGCCGATCGTGCAGTGGATCACGCCCGCCTTGTCGGTGCGGAAGCGCACCTGGCCGGCCTTGGCGTTGCGCACGGCGGCCGCGACGTCCGGGGTCACCGTGCCGACCTTCGGGTTCGGCATCAGGCCGCGCGGACCGAGGATCTGGCCGAGCTGGCCGACGACGCGCATCGCGTCGGGGCTGGCGATGACCACGTCGAAGTTCAGCTCGCCCGCCTTCACCTGTGCGGCGAGGTCGTCCATGCCGACGATGTCCGCGCCCGCTTCACGCGCGGCGTCGACGTTCTTGCCCTGCGTGAACACGGCCACGCGGACCGTCTTGCCGGTGCCGTGCGGCAGCACGGTCGAGCCGCGGACCTGCTGGTCCGACTTCGAGGCGTCCACGCCCAGGTTCACGGCGACGTCGACGGCTTCGTCGAACTTCGAGACGGCGAACTGCTTGACGAGACCGATGGCCTCGTCGATCGGATAGGTCTTGCCGGGGACGATCTTCTCGGCCCAGGGCTTCATGCGCTTGGTGACGGCAACCATGGCTCAAACCCCCTCCACGTCGACGCCCATGCTGCGGGCGCTGCCGGCGATCGTCCGCACGGCCGCATCGAGGTCGGCGGCGGTGAGGTCCGGCGTCTTGGTCTTCGCGATCTCCTCGAGCTGGCTGCGCGAGATCCGGCCCACCTTGGCGGTGTTCGGCGCGCCGCTGCCCTTCTCGATGCCGATCGCCGTGCGGATCAGCACGGACGCCGGTGGCGTCTTCATCACGAACGTGAAGCTGCGGTCGCTGTAGACCGTGATCACGACCGGGATCGGCAGGCCCTTCTCGACCTGCTGGGTCTGCGCATTGAACTGCTTGCAGAACTCCATGAT
>NZ_JADZBI010000014.1 GCF_020852195.1 Hyphomicrobium sp.
AGCCCTTTAGCGTCGCGGCGGCGTCATGAACAGCCAGCCGGATGCGTTGATAGGTGTTGCAGCGGCAGATGTTGCCGCTCAAGGCGTCGTTGATGTCCTCGTCGGTCGGCGCCGGTTTCTCGCTGAGCAAGGCCGCCGCGGCCATGATCTGACCCGACTGGCAATAGCCGCACTGAACGACGTCGAGCTTCTGCCACGATCCGCGCACCGCGTCGGCGACAGGTCCGTCGAGCCCTTCGATGGTCGTCACTTTCTGTCCCGCGACGTCGGAAACCGCCGTGACGCAGGAGCGGATCGGCGCTCCTTCGAGATACATGGTGCAGGCGCCGCACTGCGCCGCGCCGCATCCGAATTTCGTGCCGATGAGGCCAAGCTCGTCGCGGACCACCCACAGCAACGGTGTGTCGTCCTCGGAGTTGACCGTCACATCGCGCCCATTGAGGTTGAATGTGGTCATCTCGAGATCCCTCGAAGTCTTCCGATTTTTCAAGGAGAGTACGCGCCGAGAGCCGAAGCGGACCACGGCGCTTGGCGGTCATATGAGAAGACCATCGCGGAATTGCTAGGTGGTTGTAACTCAACGAACATAGCGCGCAGAGATTCCGCGCCCGAAGCACCGGGTAATGCCCAATTGCTGGGCATCCCGCCTCTTAGTGAAGGGATACTAGGAGAGCTGCATCGCACGTTTGTGGCGGGCGATCTCCGCGAGCAGCCACTGGCGGAACTGCTTGACGCCGGCGAGCGACGCGGCACCGGGACGCACCGCGAGCGCATAGCGGCTCGGAATCCTGCGGCGGATCGGAAACGGCGTCACGAGCAGTCCACGCGCCAAGAGATCCTCCACCATGATGTTGTCGGCGAGTGCGACGCCGCCGCCGTTCACCGCCTCGCGGATCGCAAGCGTGGGATCGTGGAAGATCGCGCCCGCCTTCGGATCGACGCCTCTGACGCCTTCGCCGGCGATCCACTCCTCCCACCAGACGGTCGTGTTCTCGTGCAGCAGCCTGTGGCGCGCGAGATCGGCAGGCTTGCGCAGCGCTGCCGGCCCTTTCGTCAGCGACGGCGCGCAGACCGGCAGCACCATGAGCGACACCAGAGGAAGATGCGAGGGGTCGTCGTCCTCGTCCGCCGTGAAGAGGATGCGCAGGTCTGCGCTCGGATTGCCGCCCTTGCCGCGATCGTCGTGGATCGAGACCTCGAGCTCGCATTCGGGAGAGGCCGCGCGGAAGCGCGGCAGGCGGTCGGCAAGCCAGAGGTTCATGAAGGCGGCATTGATGGAGAGCGTCACGCGCTTCTGCCGGCGCCGGCGTCCGGTGCCGTGCACGCTGATCTCGTCGGTCGCGCCGGCGATGACGCTGAAGGCGTCGGTGAGCCGGCGGGCGTAGGGCTGCGCCTTCTCCGTGAGCTGCACCTGCCGGAACCCGCGCTCGAACAGCGTGACGCCGAGTGCCCGCTCGAGCGACCGGATGTGCCGGCTGACCGCCGACGGCGTGAGACGCAATTCGTCCGCCGCGTCCTTGAAGCTCAAGAGACGGGCTGCAGCCTCGAAGGCGCGGATGGCATTCAACGACGGCAGCGCCATGGCTCACCCATGAGATGAGTTTTTATCAACTGAAGGCGGAAAAATAGCCGTTTGTCGGGGCTGCCGGCAAGACGGATCCTGGGCGCGCTGTCACAAAGGGAAACGCACCATGAACGAGATGCTGAAGCACCCCATCCGGCCCTGCGAGACCGACACCGCCGTCTTCGGCACGAGCCTCTACAACGGCTCCCCCGAGCCGACTTTCTGCGGCATCCCCTCCTTCATGCGCCGCCGCCTGACGCGCAACCTTGCAGGCGTCGACGTTGCCATCTGGGGCATCCCCTTCGACGCAGCCGTCTCCAACCGGCCCGGCGCGCGCTTCGGCCCACAGGCCGTGCGCCGCGCCTCCGCCATCCTCGGCGGCGACGCGCAGTATCCGTTCCGCGCCGACCCGTTCGAGCGCCTCGCCGTCGTCGACTACGGCGACTGCGCGCTCGACTATGGCCGCCACGCCGAAGCGCCCCATCAGATCGCGGCTCAGGCCCGCGAGATCATCGCCCACGGCGCGACGCTGCTCTCCATCGGCGGCGATCACTTCGTGACCTGGCCGCTGCTCAAGGCGCATGTGGAGAGATACGGACCGCTGGCGCTGGTGCAGTTCGACGCCCACCAGGACACTTGGCTCGATGACGGCCAGCGCATCGACCACGGCTCGTTCGTTGCCCGCGCCGTGGGCGAAGGCCTCATCCGGCCGGAGCGCTCGATCCAGATCGGCATCCGCACGCACGCGCCCGAGACCTGCGGCATCGATATCGTCTACGGCGACGACGTCGGGACGCTCGGAATGCGCGGCGTCATCGATCGCATCCTGAACCGCGTCGGCGATGCCAAGACCTACGTGACTTTCGACATCGACTGCCTCGATCCGGCCTTCGCGCCGGGCACGGGCACACCGGTCGCGGGCGGCCTCACGTCGCGCGAGGCCCTGACGATCCTCCGCAATCTTGGCGCCCTCGACATCGTGGGCGGCGACGTGGTGGAGGTCGCGCCCGCCTACGATCACGCCGATATCACCGCCATCGCCGGTGCGGCAGTACTGCAGCACTACCTTGGTCTACTCGCCGAACGGAGATCCAGCGGTCAGCATGGGCCGTAGTTGATAGACGGCCCGAAACCAGGCCTCCTGCGCCGCCGCAAGAGGCCTTATTTTGGGCTGTGTCCAGCACCTAACGTCCAGCCTCACAGTTACGAGGAGACCAACCTTCCATGATCGAAAAGCTCTTCACGCCGCTGACCATCGGCACACTGACGCTTCCCAACCGCATCGTCATGGCCCCCTTGACCCGCAACCGCGCAACGCCGGACGGCGATGTGCCCAATGCGCTCAACGCCGAGTACTACGCCCAGCGCGCCACCGCCGGCCTCATCATCACCGAGGCGACGCAGATCTCTCCCGAAGGCAAGGGCTACATCCAGACGCCGGGCCTCTACAGCCCCGAGCAGGTCGCGGGCTGGCAGAAGGTGACGGACGCCGTGCACGCCGCGGGCGGCCGCATCTTCGCCCAGCTCTGGCACGTGGGCCGCGTCTCGCACACCTCGCTGCAGCCGAACGGACAGGCCCCCGTCGCGCCCTCCGCCATCACCGCGGCCACCCAGGTCTTCACCGCGACCGGCTTCGCCGACACCTCTCCGCCCCGCGCCCTCGAGACCTCCGAGGTCAAGCGCGTGGTCGAGGACTATCGCAAGGCTGCGGAGAACGCGAAGGCAGCGGGCTTCGACGGCATCGAGTTGCACGCCGCCAACGGCTACCTGATCGACCAGTTCCTGCGCGACAGCACCAACAAGCGCACCGACGAATACGGCGGCAGCATCGAGAACCGCACGCGCCTGCTGGGCGAGGTGCTGGCCGTGCTCACATCCGTCTTCCCGGCGAGCCGCGTCGGTGTCCGCTTCAGCCCGTTCTCGAACTTCGGCGACATCTCGGACTCCGATCCCATGGCGACCTTCGCAGCCGCCATCACCAAGGCGAGCGACGCCGGCCTCGGCTACCTGCATATGGTCGAAGGCCAGACGGGCGGCACGCGCGAGCTCCCGCCGAACGCCGACATCGGCAAGCTGCGCAAGCTCTTCAAAGGTGTCTACATGGCAAACAACGGCTACGATCGCGATCTCGCCATCCGCGCCGTCGAGACCGGCGCAGCCGATCTGATCGCGTTCGGCAGCCGCTATATCGCCAACCCCGATCTTGTCGAGCGCCTCGCACGTAATGCGCCGTTGAACGTGCCGGACAAGGCAACGTTCTACGGCGGCGGCGCGGAAGGCTATGTCGACTACCCCTTCCTCGACGCCAAGGCCGCCTAGCAACGGCCACCCGCGAGACCAAAGGCCCGCCGAACGGCGGGCCTTTTTGTATCTTGTCCGGAACCAATCTATTTCCAGGCACCATATTGGTTCTTCCTGGCCGCAGGTGCAAATCTCTCCTCAACAGCGGCGCGGGCCGAGGCCCCGCTCACAGTAGGAGAGAAATCATGATCGCCATCCGCAAGAGCAACGAACGCGGCGCCAGCAACTTCGGTTGGCTCGACAGCAAGCACACGTTCTCCTTCGGCCACTACTACGACCCGCGGAACATGGGCTTCGGAAAGCTGGGTGTCATCAACGAGGACATCGTCGAGGGCGGCGCCGGTTTCGGCACGCACCCGCACGACAACATGGAGATCATCTCCTACGTCCTGGACGGCGCCCTCGCCCACAAGGACAGCCTCGGCACGGGATCGGTGATCCGCCCCGGCGACGTGCAGCGCATGAGCGCCGGCACTGGCATCGCCCATAGCGAGTTCAACGCCTCGGAGACCGACCCCGTGCACTTCCTGCAGATCTGGGTGCTGCCCGAGGAGCGTGGCCTCGCCCCGAGCTACGAGCAGAAGTCGTTCCCGGCCGAGGCGCGGCAGGGCCGCCTGCAGCTCGTCGGCGCCCGCGACGGACGCGACGGCGCGCTCACGATCCACCAGGATCTCGACCTCTACGTCGCCAATCTCGCGAAAGGCGATGCGGTGAGCCACGCACTGCGCCCGCACCGCAAGGCATGGGTGCAGGTGACACGCGGGGTCGTCACCGTCAACGGCGCGACCGTCACCCAGGGCGACGGTGCGGCCATTGTCGACGAAGCGGAGGTCGCGATTGCGACCAACGACAACGCCGAGTTCCTTCTCTTCGATCTCGGCGCCTAGACCGTGATCGCTCCGGATTGCCGGCCCGATGTAGCAACCGGAACGCATTGTCGGTCTCACGTGAAGGCCGCGGGCGGGGCGAACCATCGCCCCGTCCGTGGTGTTGATCTGCCACAAAAACCGAAGGTTGCCTAAATGACCAAAGTCCTTGTCCTCTACTATTCGAGCTACGGCCACATCGAGCGCATGGCCCAGGCGGTCGCCGAGGGCGTGCGCGAGGCCGGCGCCCATGCCGAGATCAAGCGCGTGCCCGAGCTGGTGCCGCCCGAGGTCGCCGAGAAGAGCGGCTACAAGCTCAACCAGCCGGCCCCCATCGCCACCGTGAGCGAGCTTGGCGACTACGACGCCATCATCATCGGCACGCCGACGCGCTTCGGCAACATGGCCTCGCAGATGAAGAACTTCCTCGACCAGACGACAAGCCTCTGGATGCAGGGCAAGCTGGTCGGCAAGGTCGGCTCCGTGTTCACCTCGTCCGCCACCCAGCACGGCGGACAGGAGAGCACGATCCTCGCCACGCACATCGTGCTGCTGCACCAGGGCATGGTGATTGCCGGCCTGCCTTATGCCTTCCAGGGCCAGATGACGATGTCGGAGATCAGCGGCGGCTCGCCCTACGGCGCCACCACACTCGCGGCCGGCGACGGCTCGCGCCAGCCGAGCGAGAACGAGCTGGCGGGTGCGCGCTTCCAGGGCAAGTACGTCGCGGAGATCGCAGCCAAGCTCGGCCGCGCCTGATCGTCGTTCGATATTTGAGGCTGCGAGCGGCGGCGCCCACGAGGCGCTGCCGCTTTCGTGCTATGAGGGATCAGCGTCTTCGGAGAGCCCCGCCATGGCGACGATCACCATCTACCACAACCCCAGCTGCGGCACCTCGCGCAACACG
Source organism: Hyphomicrobium sp. (assembly GCF_020852195.1). Lineage (GTDB taxonomy): Bacteria > Pseudomonadota > Alphaproteobacteria > Rhizobiales > Hyphomicrobiaceae > Hyphomicrobium_C. Next base: position 5,639 of record NZ_JADZBI010000014.1, read on the forward strand.
CTCGCCATGATCCAGAGGAGCGGCGAGGACCCGAATGTCGTCGAGTATCTGAAGACGCCGCCGAACCGCGCGACGCTCGTCCGCCTGCTCCGCGCCATGAGCCTCAAGCCGCGCGATCTGCTGCGC
>NZ_JADZBI010000015.1 GCF_020852195.1 Hyphomicrobium sp.
CATACTGCTCCAAGAAATGGTTGCGTCCACCAGGACGATCACGAAGCTGGATGCTTCAGAAGCGTTTAACGCACGAACACATATCTGCAACATAAAAAAGATGCGGAGAACGCTTGTAAATTCATTTATTTCAATAATTTAGCCTTCATCAGCCGTAACCGAGTCGCGCCGACCACGCCCGCGAGCCCTGCGCTGTCGGAAGCCGCCAGCAAGATAGCCTGGGTGCCGGGTTGGAGGAGAAGACCCGGCCGAGAGTGCACCTGCTCGTAAGATCGTTCGCAGGCGGCGTGATGATTATTCCACGCTCAGAAGGCGATCGCTGCGCCATCGGAGCGCGGATCGCCCGCCCCCTCGATGAGGCCGTCGGGATGCAGGACGACAGCGCCGGCATGTCCCATGGCGTCTGAGAAGTCGGCGACAATCTCGACATCATGGCCGGCATCGGCGAGGGCGCGCACGAGATCGGGATCGAAACGGCCTTCCAGCTTGAGCGTCGTGCTCGCCGCGCCCCAGGACGTGCCGAGCAGCCAGCGCGGTGCGGTCACCGCCTGCTGCAGACCCTGGCCGAACTGCACATGGCGCGTGAAGAGTGCCGACTGTGTCTGCGGCTGGCCGTCTCCGCCCATCGCGCCATAGGCTATGACCCGACCGTCGGCGAGTTCCGCCAGAGCCGGGTTGAGCGTGTGGAACGGTCGCTTGCCCGGCGCCAATTGGTTCGGCCCCGGCAGCAGCGTGAATCCAGCACCTCGGTTCTCGAACACGATGCCGGTCTCGGGACAGGTCACTCCCGAGCCGAACTCCCAGAACACACTCTGGATGAAGCTGACGACCGTGCCGTCCTTGTCGGCAGCCCCCATCCAGATCGTATCGCCCGGTCGCGAGTCTTCGGGCCATGGCAGAGCCTGCTTCCGGTCGATCGCAGCAGCCAGCGCATCGATCCGTGCCTCGTTCAGCCACGCCGAGGCCGGTTGGGCCATAAAGTCAGGGTCGGCCAGCCAGGTATTGCGCAGCCGATAAGCCTGCTTCGTCGCCTCGACGAGACCGTGGACGTGATCGAAGCCTTCGCCGCGCGCAACGTCGAGACGGTCGAAGATGGCGAGGATCATGAGGGAGGCCACGCCCTGTGTCGGCGGTCCGGTATTATAGAGCGTGCCTGCTGACGTCTGCACCGCGAAGGGAGCCGCGTATTGGGCCTCGAAAGCGGAAAGGTCCTGAAACCGCAGCGAGCTTCCCGCCGCCTCGAGAGTGAGGGCTAGCGCATCGGCTAAGGCGCCCCGATAGAAGGCATCAAGGCCATAGCGGATGAGCTGCTCGATCGTCCCCGCCAGGGCAGGCTGGCGCAGTCTTGCGCCGCGGTCGGGTACGCGCCCGCCGGGCATAAAGACATCGGCGAATCCCGGCACATTCGCGAGTTCCCCCGCCTTCGCGCTTGTTGCCGCCGCCTGATTGCAGGTGATGGCAAAGCCGTCGCGGGCGTAGCAGAGCGCGTCGGCCAGCAGCACGTCGAGCGGCAGCCTCGCGGCGCCGGGCAAGAGGTCCAGCGCTTTCTGCCAACTTGCGATGGCACCGGGCACGACCAGGGCCGCTTCCCCACCGCGGGCGGGGATCGTCGTGTGCCCGCGGGCTCGGTACCAATCGGGCGTCGCCAGGGCTGCCGCCCGTCCGCCGCCCAGGATGGTGACCGGTGTCCCGCCTTTGCGCTTGATCAACCAGAAAGCGTCGCCGCCGAGCCCGTTCATGTGAGGATAGACGACGGCGATGGTCGCTGCTGCGGCCACCATCGCCTCGATGGCGGTGCCACCAGCCATAAGGATATCGCGTCCCGCGAGGGCCGCAGCCCGATGCGGCGCGGTCACGCAACCCCGAAATCCCAATGCACTATGAAGCACGATCCGCTCCCTGTTATGTCCGGTACTGGCGCGCTGCCGGTCCCACGAACTCGCGGTTGGAGCTAGATCATGACCGCCGCGATGTCCGAAACTCGCAGTCCGGCATCGGCGCGAGCGTGCAAACAACTGCAGCCGGTTCAAAATATTATGCTCGGCTACCAGATATCCACAACGCGAAGCGTGGGTCGGATCACGATAGCCGGCCGTTATCCCAGCGAAAACCCGAGATTGGACTTGTTTTCGGCCAACGTCTTCAGGTTGCTGTAAGCTTCAGAACAGATCTGAGTAGACCATGAGGATCCTTCTGGTTGAGGATGAGCTGCTTCTGGGAGAGGCTGTAGCCACCCATCTCGGCAAGTTGCACGCTGTCGATTGGATGCAGTCCCTTGAAGAGGCGTCGGGGGCGATGCAGGCGGTAGCCTACGATCTGCTCCTTCTTGATCTCAATCTTCCCGATGGGCGGGGCCTCGACCTCTTGCGGTCTGTGCGAAAATCCGGTCACCGCGTTCCGGTGATCATCATTACCGCGCGCGACCAAATTCGTGACCGCATAGAGGGCCTCAACTCCGGAGCCGACGACTATGTCCTGAAGCCGTTCGATCTCGATGAGCTGACTGCACGCATTCACTCTGTGCAGCGCCGGGCGGCCGCAATACCCAATCCCCGGCTTAGGATCGGGGACATCGAGGTCGATCAGACCGCACGCACGGTCTGGCGCAACGAAGAGGAAATTCATCTTACGTCACGCGAGTGGGCTTTGCTTGAATGCTTCGCTCGCAGGCTTGGAACAATCGTGTCGAAGACCAAACTCGAGGAGGCCTTGTACGAATTCGGCTCTGAGATTGAGAGCAACGCCGTCGAGGTCTATGTCAGCCGCCTGCGCAAGAAACTGGGCAGCAGCGTCATCCGGACGATCCGCGGCCTTGGTTATAGGATGGACGCCTAGTCATGCCGTCCTGGTCGATCAAGCAACGTCTCATCCGCTCGCTAATCGCGCTTGTTGCTCTGTTCTGGATCGCGGGCGTAGTGGTAGCGGGCTTTGCCGTCCGCGAGGAGGTTACCGAGGTCTTCGACAGCGCGCTCCGCGTGACCGGTGGTGAGCTCGTCCCCATTGCGCTTGAAGAATACCGGCGCAAGGTCTCCGGGCAAAGCGATCCACGGCCATCCGAGGCGCGCACGGTCTCCTTCAGCGCGAGCCGTAGCCATGTGCATTACCTGCTGCGCGACCCAAGCGGGAAGGTTGTCCTCATGTCCATGGGGGCACCTGAGCAGCCTCCGCCAATTCCACTCGAGCGAGGTTTTTACAACTACGGCGACTATCGCTACTACTCGCATTTCCTGAAAAACGAGGCGCTGTGGATTGTTGTTGCGCACGAGTTGCAGGAGCGCCGAGAGGCGGCCATGGGCCTGTGGCTTGGCCTTGCGTCACCGCTGATCGCTCTCTTGCCGATCGCTGCCGTTGCCGTGTGGCGCACTGTCGATCGCACGACAAAACCGATTTTACGAGTTTCCCAGGAACTCGAGGCGCGCGGCGGAAACGATCTCAACCCGATCACTACTTTGGGCCTTCCATCTGAGCTCACCCCTGTCATTGAATCCGTGAATACGCTGATGACGCGCCTCAAGACCGCGATCGAAGCCGAACGCGCGTTTGCAGCCAACGCGGCCCACGAGCTTCGCAATCCGATTGCCGCTGTGCAGGCACAAATTCAGGTGCTCGCCGCCAATCTTCGCGGGACTGCAGATGGCTCACGGGCTGAGGGTCTTGCGTCGCAGCTCGCCGGTCTTGGGCGTCGTGTCGAGAAGATGTTGCAGATGGCGCGCGCCGAGGCGGGCCTTGGCCATTCGCGAGAACGCACGGACCTCATATCTATTGCAGCGCTGGTTGTAGATGACTTCCATCGGCACTCTAATGTCGGCGCACGGCTAATATTCGAAACGGAGGACGATGAAAGCTGCTGGGTGGCGATGGACCAGGACGCGATTGCGATTGTCCTTCGCAACGTGATCGAGAACGCGGTTCATCATGGTAGTGCCGGACAGCCCATCGAAGTCCGCGTTGGCCGCGACCATACCGTCCGCGTCATCAATGGGTGCGATGTCCTTCCGCGGTCCGCCTTGAGACAGCTCACCCATCGGTTCCGCCGAGGTAAGATCAGGCGGGCCGGTGGCAGCGGCCTGGGGCTCACGATTGTCGACATGATCATGCGCCAGGCGGGCGGATCTTTGGTGTTGGTATCGCCTGCGGAGGACCGCTCCGACGGGTTCGAGGTGATCCTGAGGTTTCCCGGAGTGATTTGACCCTCAGTAGCAGCGGCTTTCAGGCAGTTGTCAGGTTCAGGTTGGACAGTTCTTCCCGCGTGCGTCTGACGCGCTGGAGGAAGCCGTGTACGCAACCATCGTTATCCCGGCCCACAACGAGGAGGATTGCATCGGTCCTCTACTGGCGGAGGTCATCGATGCATGCCGCACGCTCCCTGTGCGCGAAATTATTGTGGTCGATGACGGCAGCACGGACCAGACCGCGGAGCGTGCCATTGCCGCGTCTGGCGACAACGCCATGCTGCGTATTATCCGCCACGGCCGACGCCAGGGCCAGAGCCGCGCACTTCTGACCGGCATCCGGGCCGCGTCGGAGGACCTGATCGTTACGCTCGATGCCGATGGCCAGAACGATCCTACCGATCTCGGTAGTCTTTTTGGCGCCTATGTGAGCCGCCAGGCGCAAACCACACGCATGATCATCGCCGGACAACGGTTGGGCCGGCGCGACTCGTTCATCAGGCGTACATCCTCCGGAATTGCCAACCGCGTGCGCGCGGCGTTGCTCAATGACAACGTGCGCGACACCGGGTGCAGCCTGAAGCTGTTCCGACGGCAGGACTTTCTCGAGCTTCCCTTCTTCGATCACATCCACCGTTTTCTTCCCGCCCTGATGAAGGCATCGGGCGTAAGAGTCGTTCTCGTCGATGTAAGTCACCGCGCGCGTACGGCAGGTCGTTCAAAGTACGGTGTCTGGGATCGCTTGTGGGTCGGCGTTCACGATCTCGTCGGTGTGCGCTGGCTCATGAAGCGCCAGGTTGCGAACGTCGAGTTGGAGGACGTGTTTTGACCTCCGTCGCGGCGACTCCCGCGCTCGACACGCTTTGGCTCGGCATTGGCCTTCTCGGGCAGATGCTGTTTTCCATGCGCTTCTTCATTCAGTGGATCGCATCCGAGAAGCAGCGGCGCTCCGTGATTCCACGCGCGTTCTGGTACTTCAGCCTTGCGGGTGGCCTCGTCCTGCTGGCTTACGCGATACGGCGTGCGGATCCTGTTTTCATCATTGGCCAGGCATCCGGGATCTTGATCTACGGACGCAACCTCTACTTCGTCTCCGGTCGCTCTCGACCCGCAGCGCAGATCGCAGGTGTGCCGCGTGACATCCGGCAATAGTACAGCGAACCGGTGGGATTTTGCGACCGTATTGCTTCTCGGAGGGCTTCTCGTCACCGCGTCAGCGTTGCTGCCTGCGTTTCCGGTCGACGAGACCCGCTATCTTACCGTGGCATGGGAGATGCGGATCACGGGCAACTGGAGCTTGCCCACGCTGAATTTCGAGCCCTACTCGCACAAGCCGCCGCTGCTGTTCTGGCTGATCAATGCGAGTTGGAGCGTGCTCGGTGTTGCCGTCTGGCCGGCCCGGCTGGTTGGCGCAGCGGCGACCGTGCTCGTCCTCATCCTCACGCATCGCCTTGAAAGGCTGCTGGCGCCGGCACAGTCATCTGGACCGGCCCTGAGCGTACTCATGCTTCTCGGACTGCCGCTGTTTCTCGTCCTCGGCTGCTCGATCATGTTCGACATGCTTCTCACGATGACGGTTTCGGGCGCGTTGCTGGCGCTTTGGATTGCGGGGCGGTCCGGGGACTGGAGGGCATTCCTGGCGTATGGCGCCTCTATAGGTTTGGGGCTGCTCGCCAAGGGTCCGGTTGTTCTGCTGTTTACCGTGCCGGCGGCTTTGCTCGCGCCCTGTTGGATCGCACCGGAGCATAGACGCCACTGGTACCTGCGCATCGCTGCCGCTATTGCGCTTGGCGCGCTGATGGGTTTGGCATGGGCGCTGCGGGCCGCCTCCATCGGTGGCGCGGAGTACGCCGAAATGCTGCTTTGGACACAATCCGCAGGCCGGATTGCCTCCTCCTTCGCGCATGCGCGTCCGTTCTGGTTCTATGTGCCGGTGCTTCTTCTGTTCTGCGTTCCACTCCTCGTCTGGCGTCCCGCGTGGACCAGTTTACGAAGGAGCATCAAGACAGCCACACCTGGGCGCAACTTTCTCCTGAGCTGGTTTCTGCCGGGACTCTTCGGCCTCAGTTTGATCAGCGGCAAGCAGATCCACTACTTGCTTCCCGTGTTGCCGGCTGTCGCCTTGCTGGTTTCGCTCAGCTTGCACCATGTCGAGCTGCGCAATGCCGACCGTTTCGGCTGGGCGGTTCTCGCTGCCGGCATTCTCCTGGTGTTGGCTGTGCTCGCGATGGTAGGCCGCCATCTCTATACGGATGACAGCGCGCTTGCCAGCATTGCGACCCAGCTCAGCCTGCCTGGTGTGCTTGTGACCGGCGCGTTGGCCGTCGGGGCGATCGCCTGCTTTCGAGGTTCGGCACAACGGATGCTTGTTGGACTTGCTGCGGCCAACAGCATTCTTCTTGGCAGTTTGACGCTCCAATCCCGGAACGGAGTTGCAGGATTGTTCGACCTGCAGCCCTTGGCGAACGTTATGCAGCGCCTGCGCGACCGGCCCATCGCCGTCGCGCAAAGGACGCGAGGCGAATTCGGTTTCCTCGCCCGCCTCAATCATCCCGTCGATCACGTGCCTGAGACAGAGCTTCCCTCGTGGTTTTTGCGACATCCGGACGGCATCGCGGTCATCCGGTGCAGGTCGAACGCGCACAACTGCGATGCGCCATTTCCAGGCAGAGTTCTCTACCGGAAGGAATACCGCCTGCAGGAAATAATCTCGATCGTATCCGCATCAATGAACTAGCGCTCAGGACTTCACGCTATGAATCGGGAAAGCGATTCAGAGACACCTCCCGACAAGCTCGGCAGCCGCATCCGGGCACGGATTGGCGGGCTTGCGCCGTCGCTGGTGCGTGTTCTCGAGTTCATCGATGTCAACAGACTCGACGCAATGACCAAGTCCGCGGCCGAGCTCGGCGCTATGATCGGCACTTCGGACGCGAGTGTGATTCGGGCCGTCAAGGCGCTTGGCTTTGACGGCTTCAACGACCTCAAGCGGGAGCTGGCCGCCACGTTCGGACACGGCCATTCCGCCGCCGACAACATGTCCAGAACGCTTACGGGCATCGGCGGTGCGCATGACGCTGCGATCGATCGCGTCCTTGAGGATCACGGCGCCGCGTTCGAGGCCCTCACCTCTCCCGCAACCCGGGCGCAAATGTCAGCGGCGGTCAAGCTTCTCACATCGGCGCGCCGTGTCGGCGTCTTTGGACTCGGGCCGTCCTCTTATCTCGCACGATACTTCGCCCTTCAATTGACGCGGAGCGGCCGGCCGGCTCACGTGTTCGATGGCAGCGGTTCGCCGCTGCCCGATCAGTTGCTCGGCATGCAAGACGTGGATGTTGTTGTGATGCTGGCGTACGGGCGTCCCTACAAGGAGGCGACGGCTTGCATTGCCGAGGCTCGCCGCCTCCGCAAACGCATCCTTCTCGTTACGGACTTTGACGAAAAGGGGTTGGCGTCTCATGCGACGACGGTCGTGACCGTTCACCGCGGACAGGCCGGCCGCGTGGCTTTGCACGGTGCGACATTTGTCTGTCTCGAAGCGATCACGTTGGCGCTGGCATCTCGCAACAAGGATCGTTCCATCACGACCCTTGAACGCCTGAACGAGCTGCGAAAATCCGTCGGAAAAGCGCCTTAGCGAACTCCACGTCGCGCCATGTTGCGGTCACGCATCGGTGTGGCTTTGTCGGGGTTTTCGCGGATTGGGATTATTTACTACTACAGTACGCAAACCAAGTCTGACCCCAACGTGAGTAAGCCAGCCAACGACGCTTGATGCCGTCCACTAGCCAGCCAGCTTGCGTATAAGGCCGCGCCGCGACGGCTCACGCTGTCACGGTGCGGCTACCACTGGGGCTCACACTTGGGGGACTGTCATATGCGTGACGTCAACGGCCGCGGCTCTCGTTCTGCGGCGCTTTTTATCGGTACAATGGTTTCTGGGAGCTTGGGGCTGGGAGCGGGTGCGCTTGCCCAGGAGGCTGCTGCACCGGCGGAGCTGCCGCCTCTCGAGGTGACGGCTCAGGCCAAGAAGAAGGCCGTGCCGGCGAAGAAGAAATCTGCAACATCTCCGGTCCCGCAGGCTCCGGTTGCTGTGGCCGCGCCCGAGCAGACCGCGACCGAAGATGCCGGCGATGCAGACGGCGGCCTCTCGTCGGGTGGCGTCGACGGATATCGCGCTACGCGGTCTGCGACGGGAACCAAAACCGATACGCCTCTGATCGATATCCCGCAGGCAATCACGGTCATCACGCAGGAGCGTGCCCAGGATCAGCGCGCGGTCGACGTCAACAAGGCGCTGCAGTACGTGCCAGGCGTCATCGTCGCCCAGGGCGAGGGTAACCGCGACCAGATCGTCGTCCGCGGCCAGAACACCACGGCAGATTTCTTCGTCGATGGCGTGCGCGACGACGTGCAGTACTTCCGCGATCTCTACAATGCCGATCGCCTCGAGGTGCTGAAGGGACCCAATGCCATGATCTTCGGTCGCGGCGGCGGCGGTGGCGTGATCAACCGAGTGACGAAGAAGGCGGGCGAGGATGTCCGCGAGGGAACCGCGTGGGTCGGGTCGTTCGACCACTATCGGGCGACCGCCGACGTCGGCGCGCGCGTCAGCAACGACTTCGCGGTACGTCTGAACGGCGTCTTCGAGGACTCGGGAAGCTACAGAAACGGCGTCGATCTCGAGCGCTACGGCATCAATCCGACTGCGTTCTTCCGGCTGACGGACGATACGCGCCTGTGGCTGAGCTACGAATACTTCAAGGACGAGCGGACGGTCGACCGCGGAATTTCCTCTGTTGCGGTTCCGGGAAGCACGGAGCGACGCCCCTATCCGGGTTCGATCAAGGCGTTCTTCGGTGATCCGGACAAGAGCATCTCGGATTTCGAAGGCCACACAACCACCGCCACCATCGAGCACAAATTCAGCGAGGACCTGAAGATCCGGAACCACACGTCATACGGCGACTTCGACAAGTTCTACGACAACGTCTACGCCGCAACAGCCGTCGTTGGCGGCCTCTATACTGCCGGCGTCTACGACAACCTCACGACGCGCACAACGTTGGTGAATCAGACCGACGTGACCTATACCTTCGACGGCGGCTGGTACGGCCATACCCTGGTCGTGGGAACTGAGTTCTCACGCCAGGACACGGACAACACGCGCAAGACTGGAGCGAATTACAACGGGCCGGGTGGGCTCGGTATCCCAGCGTCGGATCCGACCTTTACCCTGCCAGCCGGCTATTCGATCCCCGTAACGGGACGGAATGCGACGGAGCTGACGACGGCGTCCGTGTATATTCAGGATCAGCTCGATCTCACCAAATATTTTCAGGTCATTGGCGGCATCCGGTTCGACCGGTTCGATATCGATGCAACGAATGTGTTGTCCGGTGCCGATTTCGGTCGCGTCGACGACGTTTGGTCGCCACGCATCGGCATTGTCGTAAAGCCGACCGACGGTCTTTCCCTCTACGCCAGCTACTCGAAATCCTTCCTTCCCTATTCGGGTGAGCAATTCCCTTCGCTTGACGGCACCACACAGGATCTCGAGCCGGAGGAGTTCATCAACCGCGAAATCGGCTTCAAGTGGGAAGTCGCGCCCCGTTTGCTGCTATCAGCCGCACTCTATCAACTTGATCGCGAAAATACGCGTGCCGTGAATCCTGCCAACGCGGCTCTACCACCCGTTCAAATCGGCAGCAGCCGTACTGAAGGCGGTGAGATCGAGCTCGTGGGCAACATCACCGACAATTGGGAAGTCGCTGTCGGCTATGCCCGGACGTTTGGCGAGATCACCGGAGCTCAGGGAACCACAGTGGGTAACACTGTGCCGGTCGGGCGGTCGCTCGCGAACATCCCCGAGGACATGTTCACGCTGTGGAACAAGTACCAATTCACGCCGATGTTCGCTGCAGGTATCGGCGTTGTACACAGATCGGAGATGTTCGCCTCGACAGACAACAGGGCCGTTTTGCCCGAGTTCACGCGCGTGGACGGTGCGCTCTATTTCAATCTCACCGAGAACCTCGACGCCCAGCTCAATGTCGAGAACATCTTCGACGAGAAGTATTACGCGAGCGCTCACAACGAGTTCAACATCACGCCAGGATCACCGCGCGCCTTCTATTTCGGCGTGACGAGCAGGTTCTAGGCGCGAAGGCATGGCGGCCCCGGCCGCCATGCCCGATTGGCTCCGTTAGCCGACAAGGACAACAAACATGCTTGTCGTGTCCCGAGCTATTGTGGCGCTGAAGATTCTACATCACCTTGCCGTGTGCCCCGGTGGGGTTGCACAGAAGAAGGCCATGGCAAAGGCTATATCCCAGACGCCACCCTACACAGGCAAGATCGCCCTCGAGCTCCTCCGGGCCGGGTTCATCAGGAGCGTCCGGGGTCCGCATGGTGGCTACGCACTCGCACTGCCAGCATCGTCCATTCGTGTAGGCGACGTGGTACAGTTCGTTGACGACACCAGAAGTTGGAGAGTGGGAACGTGTCCAGACAACGTCGGCGTGCGCGCCGCTTTGAAAGGCGCTCAGGATAGATTTTTCGAAGTTCTCAACGAGCACTCGATTGCCGATCTTTGTATGTTGTCCAAAGACCAGGATAGGCCCAGCAAGCTGAACTTGGTATTGCCCGCCGCCCACACCGAGATCGGATTCGGAGGCGGGTATGGATTCCGTACGGTCGATCCAATATCGCGCTTCAGCGAATAAGGCTTGCGCCGTCCACGCGGCGAAACGCGACAGAACGACAACCGGCAGAATTCCTATCGCTACGATGAGCGGGGCGGCTATCGAAGCCTCCTCATCCGTTCCCCGTGCCCCTCGCAGTATAGGTGCGCTGCCAAGGTTTCAAAGTTGATGCGCCGCAGTAGCAGCGTTGCCGGCAGCTCCTTCATGCACCCCGCGAAAACCAGCAATCCTGCCGATGCGAGCACTGCCGTGGACAACGGCAGATGCACATTGCGTAACACACCGGCAGCACTCGCCCCGACTCCTCCGCTGCGTTGGTTGGATCAGACCGGGGTTGTCAGGCTGGTTTCAGGTTCAGGTCTGAGGGTGCGCCGGCTTGGCGCAAGAGGAGGGGCTGGCAACACAATGCGGTCACCTGTGTTCTGGACGGCCATTGCCATGATTGTGTCTGGTGCCGCCATGCTGAACTATCAGCGCACCGGCAAAAGGAAATATGAGCTCCTCCTTGTTCTTGTCGGCGGTCTCCTCGTGGCCTGCGGCATTGCCGCCGCGCGTGATGTCCTCACTGGAACCACCAGGATCTTATGGATGCATCTCGGATGCGCCGCACATTGTCGCAAATTAGGGGCCCCGAATGAGCAACTTGGCGAGCTTGCAGAGGTTCTGTGGTGGGGCACCGCGTGGACCACGCAGATACCCGCTCAGACCCGATGACTGCAATTGACACGAAGCGGACATCTGCGGTTAGCGCAGAGTGCCAACGATCGCGCGAGTCATCGTAAGACGGGCGTGCTCGCTTCAGGTCCGCAAGCCTTCTTCGCAGCTCCGAGACGTCCAACGACCTTGCGGCCACACCCTGTTCCCGACGGAACAGCACGTTCCTGATTTCCGCGCCACTCTTCGTCTCTTACAACACCTCCACGTTTTCGGGAGGATTTGATGAAATTCGACGTCGCGATCACAAAACGTCGTGCTGGTCACGTCGATGACGATGGCCGCGCTGGTCGCCGCAGCTTTGTAGCCAATGTCTTCACCGCCGGGTCACACGGCATGCTTGTTCTGTGCCGCGTCTGCACGCGCCTTCCCGAAAGCGTTCCTGACCTCACGCCGCTCCCGAGGACGCGCGTGCATCTAAGCCCGTCGATGCGCCGCATCGCTCCGACCTTGCCGTCGCGCCCCGGCACACACTAGCAGCGCCGCGCCAACGAAGGGCGTTTGGATACGTTACGCGCCCGTAGCAACGCAACTCATGAAGAACTATCGGCGGCGCTCCCACTGCCTGCGCCGACGCGGCTCACCGCGTGGCGCACCAACGTGGCGCCGAGCCAGGCGCCATTGCCTCGTCAACTGCAGGAGAGCATTATGAGACGCGTATTAGAACTGCCCCGAACCGTTGCCGTCGCAATGCTCGCTGGCACCCTCGCCACCGGCGCGGCGCACGCCGAGCCCTCGCGTAGCGTTGCCTTGGTGCTCGACACGTCCGGCAGCATGAATGCGCTGATGCCGGACGGGCAATCCCGCATGGACGCCGCCAAATCCGCGCTCGCCACTTTCGTCGGCACCTTGCCCCCGGAGACACGCCTCGCGCTGCGCGCCTATGGCCACCAGTCGCCGCGGTCTAAGAAGGACTGCAACGATACCAGTCTCTTGACGCCGTTCGACGGCGCCGATGCGAGCAGGGCGGCGATCGTCGAGAAGGCGCGCGCCTTGCAGCCGCTTGGCTATACGCCGATCACGCTCTCCCTGACATTGGCCGCCAAGGACCTCGGCAGCGAGGAAAGCGCGGTCCGCACGATCGTGCTCGTCAGCGACGGCAAGGAAACGTGTGCGGCCGATCCATGCGCCGCCGCCAAGGCGCTGGCCGATGCCGACGCCAAACTGGTCGTGCACACGGTCGGCGTCGGCGTCGACACCGTGACGCGCGCCCAGTTGCAGTGCATCGCGCGCATGGGACGCGGCACCTTTTTCGATGCCAACAACACCTCCGAGCTCGCGAAGGTCTTGACCACCGCGGCGACCACGGACGCGGAAGCGCCGATCGCGAAACCCAAGGAGATCGTCATCAAGACGCCCAAGCCCGGCAAGCTCAAAATGAAGGTGTCCGGCCACTTCCGCCATGATGTCCTGAATGCGGCGAAGGAAACCGTGGGCAGCCTCGTGCCCTACGGCGAGGTCGAGCTGCCGCCCGGCATTTACACGGTGACCTTCGGTAACGGCCTTTGGACCGGCATCGAGGTCAAGGCCGGCGAGACGACCGAGATCAAGCCCGGCTACCTCGAAGTGCAGCCGATAGGCAGCGATTTCGTCTACGTGCTGGACCCAGAAACCGGAGAGACGGTCGAGGAGATTCTCGGCAGCAAGCCGCGCGCGACGCTGATCCCCGGCCACTTCGACGTGAAATTCGGCGACATGCTCTGGCCCGGCGGCGCCGAGGTGAAGCCGGGCGAGACGACCACACTCAGGCCCGGTGTCATACACGTGAGCAGCAAGGCCACGATGTACTTCATTGTGAAGGACCTCGCCGGTCATCAGGTCGACGTCGGCGACAGCCCCGGCAACACCAGGTCGGCGGTCCCGCCCGGAAAATACGTGCTCGAGCTCGACAACGAGAAATGGATCAAGTCGCTGACCGACAATCAGCGCACCATGAGCGTAGAGCTCGGCGCCGGCGAGGAGCTGAAGGTCAACGTGGAATGATCATCGGACGGCCGGATCGGGCGCCGGGGCGGCACCCCTCCGGCCGTCTCTCAGAGAACTCACGAGCAGCTCATGTGAGGCACTAGATGCCGAACCATGCTGGCGGCCCCAACGCCCAGAACCAACGACAATCCACGTGCCGGCCGGAACCTCCCGTCTATGCGGCGTCGG
>NZ_JADZBI010000016.1 GCF_020852195.1 Hyphomicrobium sp.
GCGAGACGCGCAGACTGCATGCGCGCCTCTGAAACCCCGCGGTAACACTTACGCGGTGGACTCGGGAAATAAAGCGCCGACAAGCCCATTGACGTTCCCGAGAATGAGTCTGACGTTTTCTCGAACGGATGGCGGCATTTAGTTTCAGCTTATTCTAATTATTGCCCTCTACTTTCAGTATACGTCTCTTTTCTGCGGCATCGATCGGCCATCGAGACTTGAGACGAAGTGCCAAGAAAATGAGAAAGAGAGAGCACGCAGCTCATGCAGAGAGAGCGGCTCTTTCAGCCAGAGTGCTCAGCGCAGCGGCCGCGCATCAGGCGCGAATGTCCCCTGGACAGGTGCCGTAGGTCTTCTTGAATGCCGTGATGAAGCCGGATGGGCTTGTGTATCCAGCGATCCACGCGGCCTCTGCGACGGTCACGCCGCGCACCTCGAGCGCATCGCGTGCCGCCTCCAGGCGCTTGCGACGTATGAACTCGAAAACCGTTATTCCGAATTGCTGCTTGAAATGACGCTGCACTGAGGAAACGCTTGCGCCACTTTCCCGTGCGATGGTTTCGATCGTCAAAGTCTTGGACAGATTTGCAAGGATGAAATTCCGCACACGCTCGCTTTGACGCGCGCTCATCAACGAGGGCTTGTGGTCGATCTCCTCGGCTTGGGCAACAAGCAGCGCGCACGAGAGACGCATCAGTTCGATGCCGCGCGCCGTGCGATAGAGGGTCAGCAGCTCGCCCTTGAGATTGGGCGGAGGACGGCTGATCTGCTCGGCAAGCTCGACGAGATCCGGCGTAGGCTCGAAGGCAAAATGACTGAGGTGCGTTGACAGGAAGCGACGCAACACAGGCGAGCAAGTCGAGATCGCTCCAATCTCACGCTCGATCCAGTTCAACGGAATCGACAACTTGACCTTGCGGAGACGTCCCGCATCAACGTGATTGAAGTGAATCCTGGACTCGTGCCTGACATTGATCATCGAGACACGCGGACTGCCTACTTCCGCGCTCTCCGAGAAGTGCACGCCGTCGATGACGAACGACTGGCCGCCGCTCAGGTAGAAGTTGATGATGAGCTTCGGGCTCACCTCGAGGTCCTCTAGGCCCGAGCAACAGCTCCGCCCTTCGAGGGCGCCAACGAACACCCGCTCAGGTGAGATCGAGTTATCGACTATGCCGTTCTGCATCAGACACACAGCGCTGGATCCGCTACGTGCGCGATCTTCTCATGACCAAGCTCTTCACCCATCGCCGAAAGGGTCGAGCGTCATGATGTATAGATTACTATTTTTGTCAAGTTTTAGTGCCAGTTTGGAGACCATGAGTGGCCGAACGGTAACAATCCATAGCCGCTCGATTTTCGGCCGTAGAGACTCCTAATTGAGGACGGTCCGCGCCTGCGAGCCGCAGGGGCTCCGGCAGACATCCCGGCTTATGCCAATGCCCGCTCCGGCGGCTTGGGCTCGGAATACCATCGATACCGCGATCGACCGCTTGTCTTGGCATCGTAGAGTGCCTTGTCGGCACGGCGCAGCACGTCCTCCAAGGCATCGTTCGGTTGCGCCAACGCAATGCCGATGGAAACGCCTACGATGAGCTCGTGAGCGTCATAGGTGATGTCGGCTGAAACTTCCTGAATGATAGTCTTGCATAGCCTGTGGAGGGACGATTCATCCCGCTCCAAGGTCACGATGACGAATTCATCGCCTCCAAGGCGCGCGCAAAAGTCTCCTGCTTTGGTGGTTGCCTCCAGGCGCCTTCCGATCTCAGCAAGGACAAAGTCGCCGGCTTCGTGACCAAACGTATCGTTGATCGGCTTGAAGCGATCGAGATCGAGAAAGAGAACGCTCACAGGGGTGTCGGGCCGGCTCAGGATGTCCCGAAGACGCTGCGTGAACAGATTGCGGTTGGGCAGGCCAGTGACCGCATCGAAGTGCGCCGTTTTCCGAAGCGAGCGATGATGTTCCTGGAACATGTATGCGTCGCGCGTGCCCTGCCGTCCAAGCCACCACAGCATTCCGCCGAACATCGCCGCGATCACCGCGAAAGAGGGTATGATGGCGTGCAGCATCTCGCGACCAGGTCGCGGAGCCATCACCTCGATCAGGAATGCGGCATCGCCGGCGCTCGAACGCAGAACGTTTCCGTCCGAGGGGGCCGAATCCCGATCCGCCTCCACCAGCTGCAGCTGCTCCAGGCCGAGGTTCTTGCGTAGTTGTTCCAGCTCGCCATGGGTCAGGCGGTCCCCGAACAGCAAGACGGACACGCCGGCGCCGTCGGGCACCACGGAGGGATCGGCACCCGTCGAAATGACGCGCGCTGCGGCGAAGACCGGATCGCCGTGGGCAACCAGGATTCCGTTGGCGGCATTGCCAGCTCCCATGGTCCGTGCCCGATCGACGAGATCCTTGACGCCGCGGATAGCGCCGACAGCCGGCTCTTTCATGAGCTGCCCGTCGACGATGCTATAAACCTCCCTGCCGGCGGCATCGAACACGGCCGCGTATTCGATGCTGAGGTCATCCAGAAGGTTGGCCCCCACATTGCGCCTCTCATAGGCCCAGGACACATCGACATTGTTGTGCAGATGTTTGTAGGCCGCGCCCCAGTCCGCGTAATCGCTGACGGTCTTCTCGATCCAGCTTTCCTTTTCCTGGAGGAGGAGGCGGACGAACTGTGTGGTTTGCGCCAGGGACTTCTGATCTTGGATGCGGGCGATACCGACCAGAAACAGGATGGAGAGCACATAAGCCAAAAGCACAGCGGCCAGGATGACGGCCACCGTCTTCCGGCTGAATGCGAGAGCCAAGTTCGTCATCTGCTTCGCCGGATCTCCTACTGGCGCCGTGTCCAGGGGAGACCAATACAGACGGGGCGCGCTTCAATGCCAGATGTCTCGAATAGTGCGACTAACCACTGGTAAAGACGCGAGAGAGCCATCCGCAACATACCGAGATGCGCCACATTCGGCGGGGGTACGCCGCCGAATAGGTGCTCCAAGTCGCAACAAAGGAATGTTAAAATTATCAAGTCGTTGTGGGTTGACTTGACCTCGACCCGTAGGCCGATGCTTGATCTCGTTGTGCTCGGTCTGGTGCCGATGCCTGTGCGGAGTTATTATTTGTCAGGTCTCCGAGAATCCCGGTGCGAACCCTGGACGATCAGCCCGCCCTCACCCATGAGGCCCAGACTTCGGAGCCGCATCCGAAAGCAACTGGCTTCAGCCAGCCGCCGTCGTTTACGCAGGCCCTGGTCACCAGTGTCGTAGGACTGGTGACGGCCCTCGGGCTTGCCTTGGTGATCGCAATGATCTGGCAAGGCATCTCCAGCACCGAGGAGGCGGCGCGTCAGGAGATCAGCGAAACGCTCAATCGAACCGTGGAGCGCCTGGGGCTACTTGTCCGTTCGGCGGAGATGACGGCGGAGTCCGCGGAGCGCGCGGCTCGCTGGCCCGAAGTGACGAGCGGCACATTGCGTTCCACTCTTGAGCGCTCATTGGCCGCCTTCGAGCAGCGACCGGAGCTGAGCTATCTTGGCATCGTGCTGCCTGATACAGGCGAATACGGAAATCTGGAGCGCACCGCCTCCGGCGAGATCCTGCTCTGGCTTTTTCCCGGCACGCGGCCCCATGATCCGGTGACGCGCACCTACGTCCTGACGGACCAGGGTTTCGTCCTCCGAGACGAGCGCCCCACGGACGGCTATGATCCGCGCAAGCGGCCCTTCTACCAGGCAGCGCTTGACGGTTCCCCTGAGGGCAAATGGATTCCTGGGTACAAGTGGATCGTCCATGAACCGGATAGCCCAGACCTCTGGGGCTTCAGCTTCGTCAAGGCTCTGCGAAGTGGCGAAGGCCGCCTGGTCGGCGTTCTCGACACCGATTTCGACATGCCGGCTTTGAACGGATTCCTTCAGTCCCTCGTCTCGGAATATCGTTCCGAGATCCAGATCGTGGAACTGGCCGCCGTGCCGCGCCTGATCGGAGACAACGCAGTCGAGCGCGCTCCGTTGCCTCTTCCCGATGACCTCGCTCCCTTGATCGAGCTGTCCGCGTCCGGCGGCCCGTTCGTAAGCCGAATGGAGCTGGACGGAGAGCACCGCTGGGTGGCCGCCCGACGAATGGAGCTCAAGGGGGGTCTTTCGTGGCTGGTGGTCGCCTCGCGCAAAGATCCCTTCATCCAGGCTCCCTTGCGTCTCCAGTTGTATCAGGTGGTCGGCATGGGTCTGGTGATGGTGGCGGGACTGCTGTTGGTCTCAGTCTGGATGGCGCGCCGCTTTGGTCAGCCGCTCACGGAGTTGGAACAGCGCATCGCCAGCACCGGGCACGACGAGAGAGAGGTGCCCGTGGCGAGCGCTGCGTCCGTCGCCGGCGGCTTCAGGGAAACCCGTCTGCTGGGCGAGGCCCTGGATCGCTTTGCCACCGAGCGCAGGCAGGCACAGGCGCGACTGGAAGCCTTCAACGCCGAACTCGAGGAACGCGTCGCCCATCGCACCCGCGAGCTTCAGATCGTCAACGAGGAGCTGGACAGTTTCTCCTACTCGGTCTCGCACGATCTACGTGCGCCCTTGCGCAGCATAGCAGGCTTCTCCGAGATCCTGACCAGGAGCTATGCGGATGCCCTTGATGGCAAAGCGCGAGACTATCTCAATCGCGTGCAGGCAGCCACGCATCGGATGGGAGAGCTGATCGATGATCTGCTCAAGCTCTCGCGCGTGTCACGCGCCGAAATGCGCCGCGAGACGGTCGACCTGAGCCTCATGGCTCATGAAATTCTCGCTCAGCTTCGTCAAGATGAGCCGGACCGCCAGGTGCAGACCGGCGTAGCTGACGGGCTCATTGCCGAGGGCGATGTCCGTCTGCTGCGCATCTTGCTGGAGAATCTTCTCGGCAACGCCTGGAAATTCACCTCCAAGACGCCAGATGCCCGCATCGCCTTCACCGCCGTCAACGAGAGCGGGGCGACAACGTTCGTTGTCAGCGACAACGGCGCTGGTTTCGATATGCGCTATGCGGACAAACTTTTCGCTCCGTTCCAGCGCCTGCACCGCACGACGGAGTTTTCCGGCACCGGAATCGGCCTTGCGACCGTCCAGCGCATCGTCGGCCGCCATGGTGGCGTCATCTCCGCGGAAGCCGAGCCCGGCAAGGGTGCCACATTCCGTTTCTCTCTCTGAGCCAAGCCCATGTCCAACAAGACCATCCTTCTCGTTGAAGACAACCCGGACGACGAAGAGCTGACCCTGCTCGCTTTCCAGCAGAACAAGATCTGCAACGCCATCACGGTGGCACGTGACGGCGCCGAGGCGCTCGATCTTCTCTTCGGCCCCGACGACAAGGGAGGAAGCATTTCACCGACCCTGGTCCTACTCGACCTCAATCTGCCCAAGGTGAGCGGACTCGATGTGCTGCGCCGCATTCGCGGCGATGCACGCACGAAGCTTTTGCCCGTTGTTGTTTTGACCTCGTCGCAAGAAGAGCAGGACTTGATTGACGGGTACAGCCTTGGCTGCAATAGCTATGTGCGCAAGCCCGTCAATTTCGCCGAGTTCCTCGAGACTGTGCGCCAACTTGGTCTCTACTGGCTTCTCTTGAACAAGACGCCCGAGCTCCCTGCCGCCCGATGACCCGCCTGCATGCCCTGTTGGTCGAAGATTCTGAAGACGATGCGATCCTCCTTCAGGAAGCCCTGAAGCACGGCGGGTACGATGTGTCGGCGTTGCGGGTCGACACTGGCGATGCCCTTCGCCAGGCGCTCCGCGACGGGCAATGGGACGTCGTTTTCGCCGACTACAGTTTGCCGTCCTCAAGCGCCAAGGACACGCTTGAAACGGTTAGGGAAAGTGGCCTCGACCTTCCGGTCATCGTCATTTCCGGCACCGTTGGCGAGGACGTCGCCGTCGAGACGCTCAAGCTCGGCGCCGTGGATTACCTGCTCAAGCAGAATCTCACGCGCCTGGTTCCCGCGGTGCAACACGCCCTCGATGTGGCCGAGAACCGGCGTCAGCGCCGCCAGCTCGAGCACATGAAGACGATTATTCTGGAGAACTCTCCCGATCTGATCTGCTCCTTCGATGGCGAAGGGCGTTTCCTCGAGGTTAGCTCAGCATCTAGAGACATGCTCGGCTACGAGCCCACTGAGTTGAAGGGGGCTCATTTCGAGACGATTGCACACCCTGACGACTTGGATCGCATCAAGGAAGAATTCCAGGCCGTCCTGAGAGGAGGACAATCCCGCAACTTCGAGAAGCGCTGCATCCACAGATCAGGCAAGGTCGTGCATCTGCTGTGGTCTGCTGCGCTGTCCAAGACGGATGGAATCGTCGTCGGTGTTGGCCATGACGTTACCGAGCGTCGGCTGAAGGACGAAGCGCTGCGGCGCATCGAGGACGACATTCGCCGTGAGCGCGCCCTTCTGCGCGCTCTTATCGACAGCATTCCCGATCTGATTTTCTTCAAGGATCGGAGCTTTCAGTTTCGCGGCTGCAATCGCGCCACCGAAAAATATCTGGGCGTTCAGGAAAGCTGGCTGATCGGGAAGAACGACTTCGATCTCTTGCCTGAGACGTGGGCGAAGTACTACCGCACCGAGGATGAGAAGCTCTTTGCCTCCGGACAGGCACAGCGCACCGAGGAGCAGATTCCTGCAGGCGACGGAAGCGTTCGGACCTTCGACACGATCAAGACCCTCTTTCATGGTCCGAACGGCGAGTTGCTGGGGCTTCTGGGCGTCAGCCGTGACATCACCGAGCGCAAGCAGTTGGAGGAAGCGCTTCGGGAGAAGAACGCGCTGTTCGCGGCTCAGGTCGAGAGTTCGGCCGCAGGTATCCTTGTCACGGACCCGAAAGGGAACAAGATCATCCAGAATCGCCGGCTGAATGAGATGTGGGATATTCCCGCCGACACCGCCAGCGATCCCACGCTCCCTCCGCAGCTCGAATTCGCCGCATCGCGGACAACGGCGCCTTCGCAGTTCGTCGCGAGAGTGACTTGGCTCTTCGATCACCCGAATGAGATCGGCCGCGACGAGATCGAGCTTGTCGACGGCAGGATCTTGGACCGCTACTCGGCTCCCGTGTTAGATGCGGACGGACGCTGCTACTGGCGCACCTGGATTCACCACGACATCACAGAGCGCAGGGAGGCGGAGCGACGCATCCGCTACCTCGCCACGCATGACGATCTGACAGGACTCCCGAACCGAAACCTGATCCACGATCTCATCAGGCAAGCGATCGCGAAGGCGGACCAGGCCGGCCACCACATCGCCTTGCTCTATCTCGATCTGGACCGTTTCAAAATGATCAATGATGGCCACGGGCATCCGTTCGGCGACGCTGTTCTGAAAGCTGCTGCGGAGCGGCTCTCCACGCTGGTGCGCGAGGATGATGCCGTGGCTCGCCAGAACGGCGACGAGTTCCTGATCCTGCTGACCGGTCTGCGCGATGCCACCGACGCCCATAGCGTTGCCCAGAAGATTGTCGAGAGCATCGCAACTCCGCTTGTCGTACAGGGGCGCGAGATTCACCTGTCCGGAAGCATCGGCGTGAGCGTGTACCCACAGGATGGCAACACCGCCGATGCATTGATCGGCAATGCCGACGTGGCGATGTACCGTGCCAAGGAACGCGGCCGGAACATCTATCAGGCGTTCACGAGCAGCATGCGCGAGGAGGTGCAGTCCCGCGTCGACCTCGAAGCTCGGTTGCATGCTGCTGTGACTTCTGGGCAGCTCGAGCTCGCCTACCAGCCGAAGGTCAGCTTGGAGACGGGCCGCATCATCGGCTGCGAGGCGTTATTGCGCTGGCATGACCCCGAGCTAGGCACAATCCCGCCCAGCCGCTTCATTCCGGCAGCCGAGGATTCCGGCTTGATCGTGCCGATTGGCGATTGGGCCCTGCGCGTGGCCTGCTCTCAGGCCAGGGCGTGGCTGGACTCCGGTCTGCCGCCAGTTTGCATCGCGGTGAACCTCTCGGTTCGCCAGTTCCTGCAGCAGGACGTGCTCGCCTGGGTCATGCGTACACTCAAGGAAACGGGCCTGCCGCCGGAGCTTCTGGACATCGAGCTCACCGAAAGTCTGATTGCGCACGATGCTGAAAAGGTGACGGCCACCTTCAGCCAGCTCAGAGCACTCGGCGTGAAGCTCTCCATTGACGACTTCGGTACCGGCTACTCGAGCCTGAGCTATTTGAAGCACTTCCGCGTCGACACGTTGAAGATCGACCGGTCCTTCATCAGCAACATGCTCGCAAAACCGGAAGACGCAACCATCGTGCGGGCAGCCATCGCGCTGGCCCACAATCTCAAATGCCGCGTGGTCGCCGAAGGCGTCGAAACCGAGGAGCAATGTCGCTTCCTGCGTGAGAGCTCCTGCGATGAGATTCAGGGCTATTATTTCAGCGTGCCCGTATCTGCGGATGCGTTCGAGGCCATGGTGCGTTCGGGAAAGACGCTACGCACCGGCTCACTGGCATCGGCCTAGCCACGGTTTCGGTTGCAGTATGACATTGAAGAAGCTGTCCGACCCCTCGCTTGGTTCAGACGCTCAGGTGTCCAAAAATCCCGACGATGGACAGAGATGCCTCTGGGGCGGCGCTGCGGCTCTTTTGCCGAACTATTGAACAAGCTCGAGTGCAATGGCTGTCGCTTCTCCACCGCCGATGCAAACAGACGCTACCCCACGCTTCTGACCATATCGCTGAAGAGCGGCCAGCAGTGTTACTATCACTCGCGCACCGGACGCACCGATGGGATGTCCTAGCGCGCAAGCACCTCCGTGGACGTTGACTTGCTCCCGAGACAAACCGAGCTCCCGTATTGCAGCCATCGCAACGACGGCAAAGGCCTCATTGATCTCGAACAGATCAACATCCTTTGACTGCCAGCCCGTGCGATTAAACAATTCTCGGACCGCGTAGATCGGCGCGGTGGGAAACAGATTAGGCGCCCCCCCATAGGTAGCGTGCTGCTTGATCTCCGCGAGCGGCAGCAAACCTCGGCGTTCGGCCTCCGAGCGCCGCATCAGCGCGAGCGCAGCTGCTCCATCTGAAATTGAGCTGGAATTGGCCGCGGTGACGGTCCCCCCCTCGCGGAATGCGGGCTTCAGGAGAGCTATCCGGTCCAGCCTGGCCTTTGGAGGTTGCTCATCCTGCGCAACTTGTCGCTCCGATTTTCCTGAACCGACATGGAGCGTTACGATTTCCGAATCGAAACATCCATCGCTTATCGCCTTTTGCGCGCGCGTCAGCGAGGATACCGCGAACTCGTCTTGCGCCTCACGCGAGAACTGATAAGCCTCTGCGCAATCCTCCGCAAATGTGCCCATAAGACGACCTTTATCGTAAGCGTCTTCCAGGCCATCAAGAAACATGTGGTCGACGACCTTCCCATGGCCCATGCGGTACCCTGCCCGCGCGCGATCCAGCAGGTAAGGCGCGTTGCTCATGCTCTCCATGCCGCCGGCCACGATCACCTTTGCACTGCCTGCGACGATGAGGTCATGAGCCAACATCGTCGTTTTCATTCCGGAGCCGCACATTTTGTTTATCGTTGTGGCGCCGGTCTTAAGAGGCAATCCCGCGCGGATCGATGCCTGCCGCGCCGGAGCTTGTCCCTGGCCAGCGGCAAGCACGCAGCCAAAGATGACTTCATCGACATCATCCCCCGAAATACCGGCTCTCTGGATCGTGCCGGCGATAGCTGCCGCACCGAGTTCGCTCGCTTGGAGCTCCTTCAGACTGCCCTGAAATCCACCCAAGGGAGTGCGCGCGGCACTTACAATCACAACTGGATCATGTTTATCCACGAAGGTCTCCGGAGAAGTAGCGGTTGAGGTGTGCGGACTACGCCTGTCGTCGCCCGCATCCAGACCGACATCGATCAGATCAACTTGCAGCCATCCGCAGTGCGCCATCCAAGCGGATGACCTCGCCGTTCAAATACTGGTTACGCGCAATAGCACAGACCAGAATGGCGAACTCCGAAGGCCTACCCAAGCGGGCTGGATGTGGAACAGTGGCGCCAAGGGCGTCCTGCACCTGCTGGCCCATTCCTGCCATCATAGGTGTCTCAAAGACGCCGGGCGCAATCGTCATCACACGAATCTTGGACTTGGCGAGTTCGCGTGCAGCGGGAAGGGTCAGGCTGACGACTCCGCCCTTCGATGCGGCGTAGGCAGCCTGCCCGATTTGGCCGTCATAGGCGGCAATCGAGGCGGTGTTCACAATGATGCCTCGATCACCGGTTTCGTCCGGCTCTTCCTCCTGCATTGCCTCGGCGGCCAAACGCATCATGTTGAATGTGCCGACGAGGTTGATTGACACGGTACGAATAAAGCTCTCCAACGCGTGAGCCCCCTTGCGACCCACGAGTTTTTCGCCCGGGGCGATCCCTGCACAGTTGACCAGTCCGCGCAAACCACGAAATTCGGATTTCGCAAGCGCGATCGTCGCTCGCGCGTCCTCTTCCGATGTCACATCGGTCTTGATGAATTTCACCTTGCCGGGATGGCGGGCCTCCACCTCGGCGGCGGAGGCGATATTGATGTCGGCACCGACGACGAATGCGCCCTCCGCGATCAGGCGGTCGGTAACGGCTGCGCCAAGTCCCGAGGTGGCCCCAGTGACGATAAAAGTAGCGTCAGACAGCCTCACTGGCGCGCCTTTCATCTTCGAGTTCATGCCAACGCCGCAGGGCTTGTCGATCGTAAACAAAAGCAATGCCGCTGGCGAAATCAGGGGATTTTGGTTCGGGGTCCACCATGACATTTAGAACCGCCGGGGCGTTTTCGAACGCGCGCTCGAGTGCTGCGGGTAGATCCTCGCGCCGTTCGACCCGCTCGCCATACGCGCCCAATGCGCGCGCCAGCAGGTCGTACTCAACATTGCCCAACTCGACACCGATGAGATGTCCATCATAGTTCTCGATCTGATCGTGGCGATCGATGTTCCAGCCTTTGTTGTTCGCGACGACAAAGATGACTTTTGCACCTTTGCGTACAGCCGTATGTATTTCCATCGCTCCAAAGCCAAAGGAACCGTCACCAATCAACGCGATGACGCGTTTGCCCGGATTGCTGATCGCTGCTCCGTTGGCAAAGGCAACACCGACGCCAATGCACCCTAAGGCGCCCGGATCCAGAAGACGGGCCGAGTCCTTCAATGCGACGCGCGCGAAAGACAGGATGTCGCCACCGTCAGCGATCATGATCGTGTCCTTGTCGACATGGGCGTTCACCGCATCGATCACGGAATAGGGGTGCATGAGCCCTTCTGCGGGCATGCTTCGAATCGTTTCCCGCAATTTTCGCTCACGTATCTCGTTCTGCGACTTGATCTCGGACAGCCAGGCCGCGTCGGGATCAATCGGCCGGATGTCCCTTTCCAACAGCCCATCGAGCGCCAATGCGACATCGGCCTTCAGTTCCACCTCGGCCCGTCGGTTTCCGCTGATGTACTCATCGTTGCGGCCAATTCGAATGAAACGTGCGCCGCCCTCGAAGATTGCCGGAGAACCGTAAGCGACCTGGAAATCCAGCTTGCGTCCGAGTGTCAGTACGAGATCCGCTCCCTGCATTGCCTTAGCGCGCATGGCAGGTACATTGGCCGGGTTGTCGCCGGGGATTGCGCCACGACTCTCCGATGTGTCGAGGTATATCGCGCCTGTTTTTTCCAAGAACGCTTCGATCTGAGCCCGGCAGCCGTGTGCGTTCTGCCCAGCGAGAACCAAGGGACGCCGTGCTTCTCGGATGACTTTTGCCGCACGATCGAGGGCATCAGCCGATGCCGGGATCGGCGTGGGCGCCCACTCGGCGAACAGTGCTTCATCAATATCGGCTGCATGAATTTCCTCACGCTGAATATCGGTGGGGAAATCTATGTAGGCGGGTCCAGGAGTTCCGTCGCTGCCGAGTGCGGCCCGGATGGCCGCATCCATCCTGGCCGCCACGTGCGCAGCGGACCAGACGACCTCTACCCTGCGGCAGATGGATCGGACGACCTCGGCCTGGGGAACGTCTTGCATTCCGCCCATACCGTCCTGAAGTCGTGGAACGCGACCGGAGATAACCAGAACCGGCATGCGCGCGACGTCTGCATTTGCGAGTCCGGTCACCGCATTCGTAATGCCCGGCCCCGCGGTGGCCATCGCAACTGTCAGCCGACCGGAAAGTGCTGCCTCTGCATGGGCCATATAGACGGCAGCACATTCATGGCGCGTGTCGACAAACTCTATGCCGTGCCTGACCATCTCGTCCACGATTGGCTGGATGTGCCCGCCTATGAGGCCATAGGCGCGTTTCACACCTCGCGCGCGGAGCAACTTCGCGATGACGCGCGCCCCTGTCATTTTAACTGCTTGGTCGGAGGCGACCGCTGTTGAGTCTTGTGCCATGAATGTCCCTTTCGAGCCTGACCGAGAGATGCTGATGAACGTCACGAATCGCGGCCGATATGTATTCCGGCTGCTACGCGATCCCATGTGGACAGCGCGCTGCTCTGGCGCAGCTCACGCTTCAAAACTTTTCCGTTCGGCGTTTTCGGAAACTCGTTGAATACGCGGAAATACCGTGGCACGGCGAAATGGGCCATTCGCTTCCGGCAGTGTTCGAGGAAGACGAGATAGTCGAGTGTTCCGTCCCGCGTCACGACGCACAGTTCAATATCATCGTCACCTTCCGCCGCCGGAACGGCGATGGCGGCGGCCTCAAGAACATTTTCAAACTCTGCCGCTACCGCCTCGATCTCGTACGATGAGATATTCTCGCCGCGGCGCCGAATGCGGTCCTGGAGGCGATCGACAAAATAATAATATCCATCCTCATCGTACTTCCCGCTGTCGCCGGTATGAAACCAAAGGTTTCGCCAAGCCTTGAGAGTTCGCTCCGGCATACGGAAATAGTCGAGCATCATCGTGCAGGGATGTTTTGGCCGGACGACGATTTCTCCGACAGTGTTGGGCGGCAGGTCGCGGTCGGTTTCAGGATCGACGATCGCGACCTCGAACCAATCCTCAATGACGCGCCCGCAGCTACCCGGCCTAGGCTCTTCGTTGAGCCGTTGCATGATCGGGAGGCAGATTTCCGTCATGCCATACGCCTCAATGCAGGCCACGTTGAAGCGCCTTCGGAAACGCTCTCCAATTGCAGCGGGCATCGGTATGGTGACCATCCTGCTGATTGGAACGTGAGCGTCTTTGTCACACGGTTTCTGGTCGAAGATAAATTGCGCCATGACGCCCAAAAGGCTGGACACAGTCGCTTTCGACTCGATTGCTTGGTCTACCCATCGCGATGTCGAGAATCGCTTGTAGAGGGCGACCTTCGCGCCGGCCATCATGGCGGCATAGACCTGCATGATCTGCGCGTTGCCATGGAAGAGCGGCAGCACGACAAGGTATACGTCCTCATGCGTTATCCGCAGTGCATCACACATATGATACGCCCAGGCCCACATCTGCCCATGCGGAAGAAGCACGCCTTTTGCTGGGCCGGTGGTGCCGGACGTGTAAATGATCGCTGCTGGTTCATCGGGGGCAACATCGATAGCGCGAACCCTCTCCAGACCAGCATCATCACAGCCCGCGATCAGCGTATCGAAATCCGAAACCGGCCAAGGAAGCGGGAGCTTTGGAGCGCCATTCACTACAAGGTGCTTCACACACGTGACGTCATCCTTGATATCCACCAGCGGCCCGATGAGTCCGCCGTCGATGATCACGATTTCTGCGGCGCTGTTCTCGAGTACATGTGTCAAAAAACGGCCGCGAAGCGCATGATTGACGGGGACTTCGACTGCAGCGATGAGGTTGATGGCGCACCACGCGACCACCATCTCGATCGAGTTCTCCATGACAAGGGCAACCCGATCGCCGCGAGCCACTCCCATCGACAGCAAGTTGGCTGAAAATGCTTCGACGCGTTGAAGTAGCTCAGCATAAGAAAGCGTGGCGCCGTTCTCGAACTGCAGCGCAGGCGCACTCGGACGCTTCGCGGCCTGGGCGCGGAGCGTTTTGGGAAGTGTCCAGTCGTCCTGCCGGCTAAGGATTTCTTGAAGCGGCGCAGAGACGCAATCCAGATTTGCCGATGTTGCTATCTGGCCGGTGGCCCCATGCGTCGCCATCCCTCTGACCTCCCACAAGAAACAAGCCCCACCTTCAGTGCGTGGCGGCCGCCGCGTGTTTCCGCGATCTCAACGTCCGGACAAACGGCAGTCGCGTCTCATCCGGGACGACGTGGACGTTTTAGTGACTCATAAGTCACTTATTGTAAAGTCTGCTTTCGGCAGCGGCCGCAAATTTTCTTCGTGGAGCGGGTGCGGGTCCAGCGCGGGGAGCGCTCAGTGCGTGACGTTCTCTTACGCTCTCCGATGCCATGATCGTCGAAATAGTATAGTAATTACTGGTATCTCGTGTTGATCAGAAAATCTGAGGTGAGCACCAGCGCTAAGGGGCTGGAGCCAATCGTGGAGAATGATGCTTGACAAGTCGTCGAGGCATGACCGAAAAGTCACGTGTCTAACTATCGCGTCTCTTGTGATGTCGGGCGCGGGCCCTTGGATGCCAGAGATGAGGAGTCTTTAAGTGAACAAGATCGACAAGATTGAAAAGGAAAAGGTTTTCAAGACGGGATCGGGCAGGCCGGTGAAGGCCGTCTATGGGCCAGAGGACCTGAAGGACTGGGATTTCAACGAAAAGGTGGGCGTGCCCGGTGAATATCCGTTCACTCGTGGTGTCCATCCCGAGATGTACCGTACTCGTACGTGGACACGGCGGCAGGTCGTAGGCTTCGGCACGGCTCTGGAGAGCAACGAGCGAAACCGCTATGTGATCGCGAACGGGCCAACCGGTATTTCAAATGACTACGACGTTCCGACACTGATCGGACTGGATTCGGATGACCCTCTCGCCAAGGGTGAAGTCGGCCGGATGGGTGTCGCGATTGATACGCTGCAGGATATGCGCGATCTGCTTGACGGGATCGACCTGAACAAGATCAGCGTTTCACAGACAATCAACCCCCCCGCGCCGATCCTCTTGGGCATGTTCGTCGCAACCGCTCAGGAGCGGGGCTACAAGCTTGAGAACATGGCGGGCACGTCTCAGAACGACGCGCTCAAGGAATTCTACGCGCAGAAGACGTTTGTCTTTCCGCCGAAGCCGCAGGTGAGATTTACGTGCGATGTTGTCGAGTATTGCTCGAAAAACATGCCGCGCTGGAACGGCATCAACATCAATGGATACAACATCCGCGAAACCGGAGCGACTGCTCCTCAGGAAATGGCCTATGCCTTCGCACAGGCTGTGACCTATTTCGAAGACCTGCTCGCACGCGGACTTAGCATCGATGACGTGGCTCCGCGCTTCTCGTTCATCTTCCAGATCAACAATGATTTCTTTGAGGAGATCGCCAAGTTTCGCGCCGGCCGGCGCTATTGGGCGCGCATGCTCAAGGAGCGATTTGGGGCTAAGGATCCGAAATCCTGGCGCATGAGAATGCATGTGCAGACGGCCGGCAGCACGATGACCTACCAGCAGCCAGAAGTGAACATTGTGCGGGGAACAATTCAGGCTCTCGCCGGAGCTTGCGGAGGTGTTCAGTCCATGGCCGTTGCGGGCTTTGACGAGGCGCTGTCGATTCCCTCGGAGAAGGCCCATCGGCTTTCTCTGCGCACGCAGCAGGTCATCATCCATGAAAGCGGTGTCTGCAACACCGTCGACCCGCTGGCGGGGTCATACTACGTTGAGACGCTCACCAATCAGATCGAGGAAGAAATAGACGACTGGATGCGTCAGATCGACGGCCGCGGCGGAGCCTTGGCTTGTGTCGAGAGCGGATGGCTCGAACAGAATGTCTCCGACTACGCGCACCAGTATCAGATGGAAATAGCGTCCAAAGAGCGGATCGTGGTCGGTGTCAATGAGTATCAAATGGAGAATGAGGACTACGATGTCCAAACCTTCCGCGTAGGCGAAGATTCGGAACGCGAGCAACTGCGCCGCCTGGCAAAGGTCAAGGAGAGCCGCGACCGGGCACTTGTGGAAGAGCGGTTAGATGGGCTTCGCCGAACTGCGGCCAGCGGCGCGAACATCCTTGAGGATGTTATTTCGGCGGTGAAAGTGATGGCAACCGAAGGTGAGATCATCAATGCCCTCGCCGATGTCGTCGGGCGTCACAAAGCTTCGGCAATCGTTTAAGGGGGGTAGAGAATGGCGCAACCTATACGCGTTGTACTGACGAAGCCAGGAATCGACGGGCACGATGTCGGTGTCAAGATCGTGGCCCGCGGGCTTCGAGACGCAGGAATGGAGGTAATCTATACCGGGCTGCGCGTCGAAATTGCCGAAGCTGTGCGAACTGCATTGCAGGAGGATGCACAGGTCATTGGCATTGCCAATGCCTCAGGTCAGCATGTCTCCATGGCCGCCGAGATGAAACGCCAGCTCGCCGAAGCGGGTGCGGAAGAGATCCTCGTGATCGTCGGCGGGATCCTTCTGAAGGAAGATATCGATCAGCTCAGGGAAATGGGCATTCTCGGGGCTTTCCCACCAGGGACGCCAATCGAAAAGATCGTTGAGTTCATCAACTTGAACGTGCCGCAGACTAGGGTGCCTCAGGCTGGGGCGTCTTGAGTGCTTCAGCCACCATGACGGAACTCTAGGCCTCGCACACGTGAACCTCGTCGAGGGGTACCCAATCGATCCGCAGGGGAGCACAGTGTATGGACGGCAGTGTAACCGAAAAATCCGACTGGGCAGCGCAGACAAAACTCAGCGACCGCGATATGGGAAAAGCCATCTCCAGAGCGGAACGTGCTGATGACACAGGCGAGAGCCTGGACGAGTCCCTTTGGACAACTCTGCCGACTAAAACACAAATCATAGGCGTGACTGGTCCTCCCGGCGCGGGAAAAAGTACGCTCGCTGATAAATTGATCGCCTGCGCGCGCGCTCAGGGATTGAAGGTAGGGGTATTGGCAATAGATCCTTCAAGTCCCTTTTCCGGTGGGGCGATCCTCGGCGATCGCGTTCGGATGGGCGGACATGCGGCTGACCCCAATGTCTTCATTCGCTCGATGGGGAGTCGCACGAATCTGGGCGGTCTTGCTGCCGCTACACGCAGCGCGGTACGTTTGCTCGCGGAGAACGGCGTGGATGTCGTCATTCTCGAGACAGTCGGAGTTGGCCAAGCCGAACTCGAAATCATGCACGTTGCCGATACGGTCATTGTTGTCGTAGTGCCTGGTCTGGGCGACGCAGTTCAGATGAGCAAGGCTGGGATTCTGGAAATCGCCGATGCATTCGTAGTAAACCAGAGCGACCGGCCGGAAGCCAAGCGGACAAAGGCCGAGCTCGAGCAGGCCCTTATGATTGGCCATAAGGAGGGCGAGATGACTACGGTGACTATGACCCAGGCCACGAACGGCGACGGAGTGGACGAATTGTGGAAAATCGTCCGTTCACATTTTGAAAGGCAAGTGGCAAGCGGTGTCCTGTCGGCGCGGCGCTTGGTCGGACAGCGTCAGGAAATATCGGACCAAGTCAAAAAGAAGATCTTTCGGGACTTGCATGCTTGGCTATCAGGCGAGGAATTCCTGCGTTTGCTTCATAGCAAGTCCTCTGGCGCCTGGACTGTGAATGATCTGACGACCCGTGCTTCGGCGGCATTTCTTGACCGGTTCCGGGATCCGACACGCATGTAGGAAGCACGGCCCCAGAACCGTGTCGGGCTTCGAAAAGCACTGTCGAAAATTTATCGTGTTCGAAGGAGTAGCGTCCGAGAATGACAAGGAGAACAGGGTGACGAAATGGGCCGGCACTGAGCTGAGCGCCGAGAAACAGAAAGAACGAAAGCGCAAGCTGATCATTCGTGAAGCTGCGACCATATTCAACCGTCGCGGAAGCCAAGGCGCCACCCTTGAAGAGGTTGCTACTCAACTAAACATCAGCAAGGCCGCACTCTATCGTTACGTAGACAACAAGAACGACCTTCTCCTTGCGTGCCATCAGGAAGCGGTACGCCTCGCAATGAAGGCCGCCGACAGCGCCGAACGAAGTGGCGGAAGCGGTTGGACCAAGATCAGATTGACGCTTCAACGGCACCTTGAGGACATGATTGAGTCACTTGGTGTTCCAACGATGCTCTTGGAGGAAAACTCCCTCGACGCGAAAAGCATGGATATGGTGCTGAGAATGCGGGACGCCTATGAGGGTCGTCTCAGGCAATTCTATCGTCAAGGCGTAGCGGATGGGAGCATCCTGCCAGGAGACGCCAAGCTTGCCGTATTTGCGCTGCTTGGAGCCCTGAATTGGACCGCTAAATGGTATAGGGCGGATGGACCTTGGAAGCCTGACGAAATCGCCGAAGCTATCGTTGAAATAGTAACACGCGGTATCGCTCGTCACCCACAGGAAGCGTTCCTTGGCAGGCTGCATACTATCAGCTCGAACGACGGAAGCATCGCAAGAGCAAAGGCTTCCCGCAGCGCTCCCCGGGGAGCTAAAGGAACAGGAAGGAGGAGTACGCCATGACGGACGTCCACTTCTCCCGTTTCAGAAACGACGCGCTGGATAGCCCTCGTCGCGATAGCTGTACGTTCGGTCAGCAGCTTTGCCAACGCAAAATGAATCGATGTTTGTGAGGATTATCGCTTGGTCCAGTGTCACAGCTGATTTGCGGCCTTTGATGCCCTCAAAAAGCGCAATCGAGCAGTCGCAATCTCCCTTATCCTAGATCGATGCTTTGTATCGGCAGTTACAAAAGGGACTCAAAGAAACAAAATCGGCGTTGTTAACCGCCTCTGTATCACGAGGGATGTCCCATCCATCTCGTAGGGGAAGGAGACCTGATAGTGAAATCAGTCCTCGACGACCACGTTGAACGAGTGATGCAGGCCTCTGTGAAATCTACGATAGGGGATGGCTCGAGCGCAATCCAGCGTTCGTGGCACCGGTGCGTCAATGTGCATAAGCTTGACCCAGCTGCGCAGCATCAAGCGTTTATCGAGTCGCCTGAAAGCTTGAAGCAGATTAAGGAGCAACTCGGAGAGTTCCTACAGATCGCACGTTCAGGACTCGAACGTCTTTCAAAGACGGAAGCGGGTTACGGCTACGTTATTCTGACAAATGCAGACGGCGTCATTGTCGATACTGTGGACTGCGGCTCTTGGCTGCGTGTTTGCGCCGATGCGAGCGTTCTCCCCGGTGCAAACTGGAATGAAAAGTACGTTGGTACAAACGGGATCGGCACGTGTCTCGTCGAGCGCGCCTCAATTAGTTGTCGGCACGACGACCATTTTCATACGTCTCAGCTCGGTTTCAGCTGCAGCAGCGCGCCGCTCTTTGCTCCAGATGGAACGTTCACCGGTGTTTTGAATGTGTCCGCGAAGTCGACGCCGCAGACACGAGAGAACATTACTCTGGCGCCCTATCGCGCCGGGCAATACGCGAAGTTGATCGAAAACGCCTACTTCGTGAGGCACTTCAAGAATTCCTGGGTAATCCGTCTGGATACGGCAAACGAGCTGCTGGATGTCTCCAGTGACGCATTGCTGGCGGTCGACGTCGACGGAGTGGTTGTCGGTGCAAATTCCGACGCTCGCCGCCTCCTGGGGGCACCGCATACCGGAACGGGTACAGATCTCAGCGCCACTCTGATCAATGAACATCTGACATCGGTATTTCAATGCGGCTATGGCGACACTTGGTTCTTGATGAGACCACAGAACACCGGCGAGCGCACCATACTCAAGTCACGGAAAAATATCGAGCTTGTAGCTATGGCGACACCGCCTAGCTGCGCCCCATCCAAGCCGGTAGGCACTACCAACAGGCGTCCCGATTGGTCCGCGATCACCCAGCTCGCCGGTGATGACGGCGAGATGAAGCGCGTCCTGGACCAAGCCCAGCGTCTCGTGAATAAGAAAGTCCATATTCTCCTACAGGGCGAGACCGGCACAGGTAAGGAGGTGTTGGCGAGGGCTCTTCACAAATCCAGCACGCGCGCCCAAAAAACCTTCGTAGCAGTCAACTGCGCGGCTATCGCAGAATCGCTGATTGAAAGCGAGTTATTCGGTTACATGGCGGGCGCCTTCACCGGCGCGCGAAGCAAGGGCATGCAAGGTCTTATCGAGCGCTCCAGCGGCGGCACGCTGTTTCTCGATGAGATCGGTGACATGCCGCTCCATCTCCAGACTAGATTGCTGCGCGTGTTGTCGGAGAACGAGGTCCAGCCGCTCGGATCGGACAAGCATGTCCCCGTGAACCTCACGGTCATATCCGCCTCACACCGGGATCTGGGTGAGCTGGTTTCAATAAACAAGTTCCGGGAAGATCTCTACTATCGCCTCTGCGGCGCGACCCTTTACCTGCCTCCGTTACGAGACCGACAAGACAAGATCTATATCATCTATCGCGTCCTCCACCAGGAAGCATTGCAGCTAGGCTGCCGGCCTTGGATCGATGAAAAGGCCATGGAACTGCTTCTTCGCTATCGGTGGCCCGGCAACGTTCGCGAGCTGAGGAACGCGATCCGTTTCGCCCTGGCCGTGTCGGACGACGGCATCGCCGTCGAGCATCTTCCTCCGGTGATCACCGGAGG
The DNA here is from genome assembly GCF_020852195.1 of Hyphomicrobium sp. Taxonomy (GTDB): domain Bacteria; phylum Pseudomonadota; class Alphaproteobacteria; order Rhizobiales; family Hyphomicrobiaceae; genus Hyphomicrobium_C. Next base: position 20,591 of record NZ_JADZBI010000016.1, read on the forward strand.
AAGCGTCACGCCCTTCGGCCAAAGCCCCTGCCTCGTCATGTCCGAGGGATATGGCAACTCAAACTCAAGCGTGCATGAACCTGCGTCTCTGCTGAGGGCCTGCCTTCGGCGCAACAAATGGAATATCACCGCAGTGGCAGCAGAGATGGGATTGTGCCGCACATCTGTTTACAGGCAGATGAAGCGCTTTGGGATCGTCCCGCCGACCCACCTCTAGAGAGTGCTTCGGGTTAGTGTTCTATTTGCCCCCGTGCCAAATTATGTGTTGAGTGAACGTGGTTTGACTAGCCACGATAGTTTTCTAGTTTAAGGTATCGCTTTACCGAATAGTACTAGCTGAAAATTAAATCATTCACCTCGTCACGCGTGGCGAAGCGGCAACATCATGAAGGATATTCATTCCTTCGGCACTTGCGGTGCACATACCTTCACGGGCATAATCCACAAAATATTCACTGCTTATCCACATAGGCAGCAGGATTTGTCCAAAATCATTTTTGGCGTTCGCCTCGCCAGAAAGCGGCCTTGGTATGTTTTTGCGTTGGCCTCGGTCTTTCGCCATAATTTTCTTTGCAATTTTCACTTTTTTCGAAAGCCGCATATCCGCGGTCGCGGCGGAAACTTGCAACTACGTTCCCGGCACACAAGCCAATAAGGAAGCCCCGTGTGAGGTCGCTTCTGAAAATCTGCTCAAGGCTACAACCAAGCGCGTTGCTGAGCGACTTGACGAAGGCACGCCGCCAACCGCCGGAGAGATAGCGGCCCTCAAAGGGCTGGTGCGCAACGCCCAAAGGCTGCTCCTGCGTGACCAAACGGGCGCGTTTCCGCGTGACCGGATCATTCAACAGATCGAGAGTCTCGTCGACGCCGCGTCTGCCTACCCTCGCGAACAACTCGGCAATCAAGCAGATGCGACCGCGGTCGACGAAAAGATCAAAGATCTCATCATAAAGCTTTTCGTGTGGACGACGGGGAGCCAATCGGTTTCGGTCACCAAATATGCCGCCGCTTTGAACGGCTACCTCACGTCCCCGGACGCTGCAAACGCCGTCGCCTTGGCGTTCGGCAACGGACTTCCTGCCGAATTTGAAGACCTCGTTGTCACATCGCTGGATAAAGGCAAGGAGAATGCTACGGGCACGCTTGAAAAAGCTGCTCGTGCACTCAGCGGGTTTATCGACAAGAACAAAGCCGTCAAAACCGACAACGACGTTTTGATTCTGACACTGTTTGGCGACGGGACCGGACTCGTCCCGCGCATAGAGGGCATCGAGGAAAAGAGCCAGCGACCGGCACCCCTTATCGTGCGCCGCGCCACAGCGCTCAGCAAGGTGCTGGATACGGCCATCGAAGCTCCCAACGCCACAGAAGAAAGAAAACTCGAGGCGTTGGCCGTAAGGAAAGCCATCGCACGCACCGATGTGACCACGAAACTCGCCAAGTTGGGCGATCAAATTGAAAAGCTCACCGAGCTTCCCAAACCCAGGATCCATATTGTCCAGGCCTGGTACGGTCACCTGGGCCGAAGACAGCCGGCGACGAGCCGATGCTTCGCGGAGGCGACCAACGCAATAAAGACCAGATGCGAACGCCAAACGAGCTGCGCCGCGGAAGGCCGGTCGGGAAGCGCCCTACTGGATCCCATCAAGCTTTGCGGGTTCGATCCGGCCCCGACTGCGCGCGGCCGTGCACGCGGCTTGGTGGTCGAATACAGCTGCGAAAAGGGCGACGCGGATTTCTGGGCGAAATTATACAGCGATCCGCTTGTTCGTCCGGACGACGGAGCCCCCTATGACGAAACGAACACCGTCAGGACGGTTCTGCGCAGTTCGGCGATGCAATTGAGCTGCGAATTCCCTGTCACACAGGCCGTGAAATGAAAGCCAGATCGAACTTCAGGTCGCTTCGCTCCGTTCCGGGCCTTGCCGGTGCCAGCACCGCGACCATGCTCGCCCTTGCCGGATGTTCGGTTATGACGTCCGCGCCGATTCTGGATGTGTCGGGCAAGAGCTTCCTTGGTTGCTCGTCGCGTCTCGGCTCCTATGCGTTACCCCGTCAAATGCTCGAGATCAGGATTTCGTCGAGCAACGATGATTTTATTCTGGACACCCTGAACACCAAAGCTGTTCCGGACAATGCGCACAACTATTGCCTGGAACACAACAATAGCCCATACGCCGATGACTCGATCCGAATGTACAAGGATAGGATTGTCGAAAACAACAACAGATTTGCGGTCGGCAATAGCGAGCTCGAGAGAACGCCTTTTCTGCAGCTCGTTGCATCGAAATCCGTCGATCACACGGCTGGCATCATTCGCAATATCATAAGAGCCATTTTCATCGGCCTGTCGAACAATCCCAATTTTCCCGGGCGCGCGGCAACTGCACTGGACGGCGCCGGGCGCGTCGTCGCCAACCATCAGGTGGACCCGTTCAACCATTTCGAAATGGCCGAGCTCAATCATTCCATTCGGCGGTTCGGGTTCTGCATCGTTCTGGCAGGCTACACGTTCAACGAACGCACGCTCAGTGCATCGTCCTACTGCAACGCGCCTCGAAGCGAAGCGCCGAGCCACGTCCCACCCAGCGCTGCGGCCATCAAATCGATGCGATGGCTCGTACCGGAGCCGACGGCGGGGATCTTCTACCGTCCACGTGCTCCCTATAGCGTCGAGGTCTACACAAAGCATGCGCCCGACGACAAGGGCGACTGGGAGCTGTCGCTCAAGAAGACGGCACTCATGGAAAACATAATGCCAATCGTTTCCGTCAACATCGATAGGGAGGTCTTCGCAGAGCGACGCACCGGTCTGATCTTCAACGATGGTGAACTGGTCGACGTCTGCATCTCCAAGGGTAACCGCATCACGGGGGCGACGAACATCGTTCTGGACGTCGTCTATGGCGTCATAAATCTTCCATCGGCAACGATACAGGCGGTGATCGACGACACCACGACAAGACAACAGCTGATCGCAAAGAGGAATGAGCTCTACACCGCCCAACAGAAATACATTGCGTTCCTGGACCAGGGGACTGCCACGGGCATCACCCAACCCAAAAACGGTGTCCTTCTGAACCTCAACGAAAACCACGATACGGAAAGTGGCGGAGTAACCGAAGAGGTACAGAATGCAGGAAAGATTACCGAAACCAGCGATCCACTCAACGAGATCTGCGCCAAGCTCAACGCGGTAACCACGGCCAAATTCACCGGCACGCTTCAGAGCGGCACAGCAGCATCGGAGAATTACTGATGCGACTGGATTTCGTGCGTGATGTCGTGATGTGCGTTTCGCTCATGTCCGTCGCGGGCTGCGTGAGCATGACGGCCAGTAAGGATTTCGATTTCTCCGGCTCCCGCGCGGGGCTCGCATGCCGAAGCGATCTTGGCGCCTACAGCCTGCCGCGCAAACTCATCTCCGTGAGCATCAAGACCGAAACTAGCGACGTGGAAAACTACGGACTCGAGGTCGACGAAGGCGACTATGTGGCCGATCCGAAACAGGTTTATTGTCTCGATTTTCTTGCATCGAGCGTAGCCGATGAACGTGTGGGCGTGAAGCGCAACAACACCAACAGCCTGCTACTCGAAAGAGTCTACACCAAGTCGATCGACAAGACGCTCGAGAACGCCAAGAAGCTCATCGAGGCTGGCGCCGATGCGATAGCTTTCGGGCAGGCTAAAAAATACGGCCGAGACGCTACGATAGGATCGGGCGTTGCGGGCCAAAATACACTGCGAAAATTCGACTTTGATCCTTTCGTCATGGCCGACCTGAGAAAGGTCAACGGTGCGTTGCGCCAGTTCGGCTATTGCATCTACCTCGATCATAGTGTCGATGCCCTTGTTCCGGCCTGGTCGCAACACGCATGCGATGGCGGCGGCGAATGGAATGCGCTCAAGGGAGGCAATGCCGACATGACCGCACCCGACTATGCCGACATCGTCGACAGGCGGCCCATATCGGATGAATTGCGGGAAGAAGGCATTTTTTATCGTCCCGAGCTCACGCATCTCCTCGTCATCATGAAGCAGGACCAGCCGGGCCTCGAAGAGGCCCCTTGGTATCGCGCTGGCAGCATGCGCCTTACCATGCCGAACGGTGCGCCTCCCTTCCTGCTGCGCGTTGAACGCTCCGTATTCGTGGACGCCGAAACGGATGTAAAATTCAAGAGCGGGGTCATGCAAAGCGTTGCTGTCGACAAGAAGAGTGAGCTGTACGCCTTGAGCGACTTCGCCGTCGAGGTGGTGCAGGTCGTTCAAAAAATTCCGACTGTCACGCTCGCAGTCGTCAGCAACAGCGTTGATAACGAGCTCGCACTTATCGCCGCCAATGAGCAGCTCATTAACACAATGCAGGAATACAACCACGCGCGGGGCATCAATGTCGCCAACCGCGCGCTGACACTGGACACGAACGACATGATCTTGCAGGGGTACGCGCCGGTGGTGCGCTCGGCCGCCGAGCCGGATGCCATGTCTACCTGCTTGAATGATCCGGCTCACCGCAACGTCCCCAATCCCGCGGCCACCTGCCGAGAGATCCTGCAGAGGAACCTTTGATGCGCCGATGCATGCCGAATTGGATTGCCGCGCTACTGGCGATCCTCGGAGCAATGGCGTCGACAGAGCCCGCCTGCGCACAGGCGACCGTCCGAGCCATCGAGGATGGCGAGGACAAGGATCGGTCCTATGAGCTGCCCTGGCGCAGCCTCCAAAGCGGCGAGCTCGATATTCACGAGGTCGTCGACCCATGCGTCGCCAGGACGACCGGTGAGCCGAGTGCCGATCCGCTTTCGTCGCCTACGGACGTCACTCCAAAGTATCTAGGTGGCACGCGGACAGGCAACTGCGTGTTCGGCGACCTCGTGCGCATCGACTTCGACAACATCCTAGACGAGCCAAGCCGATGCACAGGTGTTCTGATCGCGATCAACCTCGTCCTCACTGCGGCCCACTGCACGTGCGGAAAGCTCGACAGCTACACCATTCGCTACCACCGTCTCAACGAGACCAATAATGCCGACCCTACGGGTGCAAGTAACGAATTCGTCCTGGCCCGCGCCCCGGATCTGTTCCAGGGGTTTTCGTGCCAGCTGTCCCCGGAACTGCAGGCTGGCCGCGACCTGGCCATCCTAAGCATCGAAAAGCGCTCCGATGCCGGGAAGAGGGTCGGCGGTAATCCCCAACCCGATTTTTCCCCCGAACGTGTGGCGTACCTTGGATTGAGCGTCGCAACGACAGGGCAGATCTTTCAGGACAACGACGAAACCAAGCTTCTCGTGGGTGCGGGTTACGGAGAAACCGACGACGGCGGATTGCCCGAGGAACTTCACGTCGCGGCCATACCGATTGCGTCGCTGTACTGTGGCGCAGGACGATTTGCCGATAGCGTATGCAGCAGCTTTCGCGAGTTCGTTCTTGCGGATGGACCGCTCGGCCTCTCTGCTCGTACCTCGGACTCGTGCGTGGGCGATAGCGGATCGCCCATATTCTACATGCCTCCTGACCCGGTCTCCGGCGGCAGCATGAAGACCGTTACGCTCGTCGGAATTACGTCGCGCGCGTTGAGCGGTGTGAGACATCGCACGAGGACGCGATGCGGCGGTGGCGGAATCTATACGTCGGTTGGGCATCCCGAAGTCATCGCGTGGCTGCGCACATTTGGCATCCCTGTCTTCAATGTCCTCGATACGACCGAAGGGATGGCGCAATGACTGAGCCGAAGTCACCTTTGGATCTCGGGTCGCTGCCCGACTTCAATGCGGATAAACCCGACGAGCTGCCAACTATTGGCTTCGAGTCCGACCCAGAGAACCCCTTTGCAGAAGATTCCGAATCCATCCTCACGCGATTCTGGAAGAGCATCAAGGGCAGCTGGACCACCAAGCAAGCGCCGATGGCGAGCGCTTTCTCGCCTGCCTTGCTCCATATCCGGGCCTTGGAGGCGGCGTCCCAATTCAATGTGCGCGGCGAGGACGCCATCGTCGCCGTCATCGATTCCGGTTGTTGGGCAGATCATCCCAACCTCAGGGGACGAGTCCTTCCGGGCGTCGCGTTCCTCGGCGGACAGAGCAGCACGGATACGTCGGACAGCTACGGTCACGGCACCAGCGTCGCAGGGTTGATTGCCGGCAACGCTAACCTGGGCGTGGCGCCAAAGGCCAAGATCCTCCCCATCAAAGTCATCCGAGATAATCGCGATACGACCAACTTGATGGACAGAATTGCCGCTGCGCTAGAATGGCTTGTCGGCCAACCAAATCTCGTTGCCGTCAACATCTCGCTTGGCAACGACGAAAATTACTCGAGCCTGGCCAGTCTCCCGGCGGAGCTCACCTCTTCCCACCACCGCATTTCCACTGCGATCACGGCATTGCGCCAGGCCAGGATCCCGATCGTCGCCGCAGCCGGCAACGCCTACGCAATGCATGCTTCGTCCGTTGGGATGTGCTATCCGGCGGTGATACCTGAAATCGTCAGCGTCGGAGCGGTACATTCCAGTGCATCGGTGACGAACACCACTTACTCGTTCGGAAATGCCAAAACGTTCCAATCGCACTTGGACGCCATGGCGCCGTTCTCGCAGCGCCTGCCGCAAACCAGTAATCAAGCTTTTACGCGCCTCATCGCCCCGGGCGCGCCAGTTTTGGTAACCCACGCCGATGGGAGGTTTACCAGCGAAAGCGGCACCAGCCTTGCTGCTCCGCTGGTTGCGGGTGTCATTGCCCTCATGCAGCAGCTCAACATACGGACGCGAGGCACCCGAGCCGAATGTCGGGAAATCGAAAATTGGATCATGCAAGGTGCCAAGAAGGTCGTCGATGCGCCGGGTGGGCATGTGAACGTGAACAACACCGGCGCAACGTTCTGTCGCCTCGATGCATTCGGCGCATTGAATCAAGTAGCTCAAGCCAGCACGCCGTAAGCTACAAATGCCAACGAGTCTCATTTTTCAGCGACTACGCGAGAGCAGACGTGAGTAAACGACGATTTGCATCCCTGCATACCTTCGGTATCCGCACTTCTCGCCAAAGCGGACCATTTACCTCGAGCCACCGCACAGGTTGATCAATGGTCGCCCACTTCTGCTTCTGGGAACGTCAGCACTGTCGCATGACGGAGGGTACTTCCGATAACCGGTTGAACGCCGTCGCATCGGCGTTGGTGGAGATCACGCTTCCCGCCCGTCGAATGGTCAACGAGGAATAGATCACGCAGATCCAGCGCCTCGATCAGTTCCGCCAGGTCGTCCGCGTACGGGTCCATGTTGTGGCCGTCCCAAGTCTGGTCGGAGCGGCCATGGCTGCGGCGGTCATCGGCCACAGCATTGATTTTCGGGACTCACAAGCTCAAGCAGGTGCACGCCCTGAGCGCCAGTTGGCCGGACCAGCAGCGTCAGCTCGGGTTCAAATAGGACCGAGCCAATCGAAGGCACACCGGTACCACCTCAAAGTCGATAGGAGACTTTCGGCGCTAGAGGTCGGTGGACTCGGCACCATATGCGTCTCTCCGGTCGCTTGCCGACGGACGTCCGCCGTTAAGTCGCGGACAGCGCCCGAGAAAATCCCGGCCATAGCAGAGACTCACATTTTATGCATCAATATCAATAAGTTATGGCGGAGAGGGAGGGATTCGAACCCCCGGTACCCTTGCGAGTACTCCGCATTTCGAGTGCGGCGCGATCGACCACTCTGCCACCTCTCCGGCCGGGCCCGGATCGCGCGCGATGACGTGGTCGATCACCGAGCGCCTGCGAGCCGAGCGCTGCTGAATAGCGGGTGAGCGCCCGCCGCGCAAGAGCAGCGAGACCCGCTGTGCCGTCGTTGCACAAATGAGCCTCGCCTGCGGCACCGGCCGAGGCCCGTCTTCCCGCGTTAAGGCCGCAAATAGGAGGGGTTGACGATCCGCGTCTTGACGTCCGCCTCGTCGAACAAGGGCGTGGCCTCGGCCGCGGGCCGGTGGCGCGGGATAGACGTCTCGGTCCCAAGCCAGGCATCCGAGAACGCGAGTATGCCCTTGAACAGCGCCGCCTTCTTGGCGAGGGTCTGGAACGCCTCCTCGCGGTCGGTCTCGTCCCAATTGAGATGCAGCTCGACGACCGTCTCGTACAGCTCCTTGAATTTCGCACCGCGACCCTTGGACTCCATGGCCTCGGCCAGCACCAGGAATTGCCCGAGCTCCACGATGAGCGCCTCCGTCGGACGCGCACCGTCGGGATCCGAGAAATGGTCCTCAAGATAGGCAAGCGTCCGCGCCAGCACGCGCGTGCGCGCTGCCATGGTCCGTTCGTCCGCATCGCGGTCGAATCCCAAAAGCGATGCCCACTCCTTAGCCGACCCGATCATGGGTTCGCCCCCGTCTTCGCGACGAACGTCGCACGAGCGCGACATTCGCGGATCCGGCCCTACAATCAAATCAAGGCGGTGAAGGGGCCACGCTACCGCGCGGAAAACTCCGAAGAACCGATAGGGTTTTCGAGCGTTGGTGCTAGACCATGATCGCCTCAGACCTATCGGTCCGAAGCGCGAATCACAGGTCTCGCCAAAGACCTGCGGTGTGATTGCGATCCGATCCAGGCCAATCACGCTCCAGGCCGAAACACGATCACGACATCCTTGGAGGTCGACAGTGTCCACTTGGCTCCGACTCGCAATACGACGCACGGCCGCCATCGCCATCGCCGCGGTAGGCATGAGCGCAGCGGCCGCAGCGCAGTCCGGCGTCGGGCAGTCCTGCGGCGGACCGGCTGGGCCGAACTGCTCGGTCGGCCTCTTCTGCGAGGTCGAGCCGGGCAAATGCAAGGACGACGACCCGACGGGCACCTGCGTGGTCCGCACCGAAGCCTGCACGAAGATCTACCAGCCGGTCTGCGGCTGCGACGGGAAGACCTACGCCAACGATTGCATGCGCATCGCGGCCGCCGCCCGCAAGAGCCACGACGGCGAGTGCCGAGACTGACCTCTTTCACAAATCCCGGAATCGCGCCGTCTGCGCGATGAGAACCCCGAGACGACGATGGCGGAGTGCGAGCGTGAACTGGAACGCGCCGCCGCCCTTGTCACGATGCACGACCTCCACGGTGCCTGGCTCGATGAGCCGAGGAACGAGCACGCGCAAGCGCCCGATGGTGAGGAAGTACCGCACCGAACGGAACACCAGCGCCCCCTCCTCCTCGGCCACCGCGAGCGACATGCCGACCCCGCATCCGACATGCTCCTCGAGACCGGTAGGCCCGGAGAAGCACTTGGCCGAATGGATCACCTGGGGGAACCTTCCGGCACGCGCGTACGTGCGCGTCCAACTCTGCCCGCCGAGCCCGGCGTTCTCCATCACCGCGACGGTTGTGGGACCCGTCATGCCGTCGTCGAGCGGCAACGGCGCCCCGATGGCGCGCGCGAGGAAGGATAGTAGCCACCCAACGCGCGAAAGACGCGTCTCCAGCACCTCACCGGCATAAAGTACGACGTCGCCGGACACGAGTCGCTTCGAGAAGCGCCGCTGCACCGCGACCGGCAGCCGCGCCCATCCCACCTCTCCGACCAGGGCGCGGAAGCGCAGATCGACCACGCCATCACCGAGCTCGAGATGCGGACGCTCCTCGGAGAGTGGAACGGTCTGAGGCGCGTCGTCGGCAGGCAAGGCGATCATTGGCGGATTCCTTCCCATCGATTGTCCGGTCAGAGCCCTCTACGTGTCTCCCCGGGTGCGCTTGGCGCGCCCACCCCTGGTCAACCCCGCGAAGCGGGCCACGGCGCCTCCCATCTTGATGAGCTTGGCCAGCACCGGCGTCGGCAGTTGCAGCACCTCGTCGAAGCTGCGCGCCACGCCCTCCGTGAAGTCGAGCATGGTGCGGAACCGGCGGCGCACCTCGCCCGAGACCCGCGGGTCGTCCTCGGCCGCCGCGAGGCATTGGCGCAAGGCCAGGATCGCGGGATCGATCTCCCGCGTCTTGCGGCCGGCCGCGATGCGCCGGACCATCTCGAAAACGTCCGCTTCCGCCTCGTAGAAATCGCGCCGATCGCCGAGCACCGAGGCGCGCCGGATCAGCGACCAGGCCAGGAGCTCCCTGAGCGAGGTGGAAACGTTCGAGCGCGCGAGGTGGAGCCGCTCGGCAATCTCCTCGGCCGCGAGTGGCCGGTCCGAGACGTAGAGCAGTGCATGGATCTGCGAGACGGAGCGGTTGACGCCCCATACGGCGCCCATCTCGCCCCAGGCAACCACGAACCGCTCGACGGCAGGCGGTAGCGCGGCTGTTTGTACTGTTATTTCTGTCATGACAGAAATTAAAGAACGAAACTTGGGCGGCGTCAAGGCCCACATTGCAGCCGGCCGTGACGAGCAACCGGTCCGAGCGGACGTAGGACGCGCCCGCGCGGATCACCGACGCGCGAAAAATATTGTTGCCGCGAATTCTGAAACGCCGGCGCCGCGCCGGTCGTAGCTGAGCCCATCACGAAGCGAAGGAGCCATAGCGCTCCATTCGCCTCGCGATCGAGAACGCAATCAAGGAGAACCGTCATGTCGAAGTTTCTCAAGTCTTTCGTGCTGGCCGGCGTGCTTGCATTGGCTGCCCCCGCCTTCGCCAACACCGTCATGGTCGGCGGCGAGGAGATGTTTCCGACCAAGACCATCGTCGAGAATGCCGTGAAGTCCGCCGACCACACGACGCTTGTTACCGCGGTCAAAGCCGCCGGCCTCGTCGACACCCTCTCGGGCAAAGGCCCATTCACGGTATTCGCCCCGGTCAATGCCGCCTTCGCCGCGCTCCCCGCCGGCACCGTCGACACGCTGCTGAAGCCCGAGAACAAGGATCAGCTCACCGGCGTCTTGACCTACCACGTCGTTGCCGGTCGCCTGACCGTCGATGACCTCAAGGCATGGATCAAGAAGGGTCGCGGCACGGCCGAGCTCAAGACCGTCGCCGGCGGCAAGCTGTGGGCGTCGATGAACGGTCCGAGCAATATCATGCTGAAGGACGAGAACGGCGGCTGGGCCAACATCACGATCTACGACGTGATGCAGTCGAACGGCGTCATTCACGCCATCGACAAAGTTCTGATGCCAAGGTCGTAGAAGATTCAGCCCTGACCGATCGTACGAAAGCGGGCACGGCGACCGGATCGCCGGGCCCGTCGCGCTGTGCGCTACTCCGCGGGCGGCCGCCCAGACCTGCCCAGTTCTTCATCTTCCGGCGGATCAGGGGTGCACACTCTACGAGCACATGGTAATGCAATAGGCATCAGAGACCAGTCCGGTCCCCGGAAACGCTGGATTTTCCTCATGCGCGAAGATTGGCCCGGCTCTTGCCATAAGTAGAACATGGAGCAGATCAGGGTCGCGGAGTTGAAGCCAGCCTTTGACGAGATGAACGGCTTCGGACAGGGCGTCCGGGAGCCATACGCTGCTGTCGCCGAATGGCTGAAATCCTTGCGCGTCGAGGATCTCCGTAAGAAGAGCGCGGAGGCCGAGCTGCTGTTCCGCCGCACCGGCATCACCTTCGCTGTCTACGGCGATACCGAGGCGGCCGAGCGCCTGATCCCGTTCGACATGATCCCGCGCATCATCGCCGCCGCCGAATGGCGCCGCATGACGGCCGGCATCGAGCAGCGCGTCAAGGCACTCAACGCCTTCATGTACGACATCTACCACCGCCAGGAGATCATCAAGGCGGGGCGCATCCCGGCCGAGCTGGTGATCCAGAACAGCGCCTTCGTCCCCGAGATGATCGGCGTCGAGCCGGCGCTCGGCATCTATTCGCACATCATCGGCATCGACATCGTACGCACCGGCGAGAACGAGTTCTACGTCCTCGAGGATAACACGCGCACGCCGTCCGGCGTCTCCTATATGCTGGAGAATCGCGAGACGATGATGCACATGTTCCCGAATCTGTTCGCCGAGAACCGCGTCGCTCCCATCGAGACCTATCCCGACAACCTGCGCAAGACCCTCGAAAGCGTAGCCCCTGAGAGGCTCGACGACGATCCCGTCATCGCCGTGCTGACGCCGGGCCTCTATAATAGCGCCTACTTCGAGCACGCGTTCCTCGCCGACCAGATGGGCGTCGAGTTGGTGGAGGCTCCCGACCTCGTCGTCGAGGACGGGGTGCTCAACATGAAGACGACGCAGGGCCTCTGCCGCGTCGACGTGCTCTATCGGCGCGTCGACGACGCCTTCCTAGATCCGCTGACCTTCAACCCTGAATCGGTCCTCGGCGTGCCCGGCCTCTTCGACGTCTACCGCGCCGGCAACGTCACCATCGTCAACGCGCCCGGTGCCGGCATCGCCGACGACAAGGCCATCTACAGCTACATTCCTGAGATCATTGAGTTCTACATGGGCCGTCCGCCCATCCTGAAGAACGTGCCGACCTACAATTGCCGCAAGGCCGACGCGCTGAAGTACGTGCTCGAGAACATGGCCGATCTTGTCGTCAAGGAGGTGCACGGCTCGGGCGGCTACGGCATGCTCGTCGGCCCCACCGCGACCAAGGAGGAGATCGAGGCGTTCCGTGCCCGCGTCAAGGCCAAGCCGGACAACTACATTGCCCAGCCCACACTGTCGCTGTCGACCTGCCCTACGCTGGTCGAGGACGGCATCGCTCCCCGCCATCTCGACTTGCGGCCCTTCGTACTGATCGGCGACGAGGTGCGCCTCGTTCCTGGCGGGCTGACGCGCGTTGCGCTGCGCAAGGGCTCGCTCGTCGTCAACTCGAGTCAGGGAGGCGGCACGAAAGATACGTGGGTGCTCCAGGACTGAGCCTTCGACAAGGTCCATACAACGACCAAGAAACGCCATAGGGTAAGGGCGCACAACACGATGCTAGGGCGCACCGCAAACGATCTTTTCTGGCTCTCCCGCTATGTCGAGCGCGCCGAGAACATGGCCCGCCTGATCGAGGCCGGCTACCGTATCGCGCTCTTGCCTCGCGTCGGCGAAGACGGCAAGCAGGAATGGGCCTCGACCCTCGAAAGTGCCGGCTGCGCCGAGCAGTACTACGCCAAGCACGGCACGCTGAGCACTCGCAACGTGGTCGATTTTCTTCTCTTCGACATCACCAATTCGTCGAGCATCCACGCCTGCCTCGCCACCGCCCGGCGCAACGCCCGTGCCCAACGCACGGCGCTGACCCGCGAGATGTGGGAATCGCTCAACGGCTCGTGGCTCGAGTTCCAGTCCATCCGGCCCGAAACGCTGCGTCCCGACGCCCTGCCGCGCATCCTCGACTGGATCAAGGAACGCTCGGCAGCCTATCGCGGCGCGCTCCTCAACACGATCCTTCGCAACGACACCTACTACTTCAGCCAGCTCGGCACCTTCCTCGAGCGGGCCGACAACACGGCGCGCATCCTCGACGTGAAGTATTACGTGCTCCTGCCCTCGACGAGCATGATCGGCTCCGGTGTCGACAACGCCCAGTGGGAAGCCATCCTGCGATCGGTCTCGGCGCACAGAAGCTACCGCTGGGTCTACAAGGACAGCTACCGCTCCTGGCGCATTGCCGACTACCTGATCCTGAACCGCGCCATGCCGCGCTCGCTGCGCGCCTGCTATAGCGAGATCGACAACGCCCTCGATGATCTCTCCGCGCTCTACGGCGAGGAGAAGCCCTGCCTTGAGACCGCCAAATCGACCCTCGCGCTGCTCGAGAAGGGCGACATCGACACCATCTTCCAGTCCGGCCTCCACGAGTTCCTGCTCGAGTTCATCGGGCGCAACAATCGCGTCGCGCACGAGGTCTCCGAGGCGTACCACTTCAATTCCTGAGGGGCGGATGCTGATCGAGATTCGCCATGTCACGACCTACCGCTACGGGACGCCGGCGCGCTACTCGATCCAAAGCCTGCGCCTGACGCCGCCATCCTTCGACGGCCAGGACGTCCTCGCCTGGACAATCTCGGCGCCTGGCTTTGAGAAGCATATCGAGTATCGCGACGGCTTCGGCAACATCGTCCACCTCAGCACGATGAGCGGCCTGCACGACGGCATCACCATCGAGGCGTCGGGCATCGTCGAGACGGAGGATCGCAGCGGCATCGTGCGCGGACTGACGGAGGTGGCCCCGCGCCGCGTCTTTCTGCGCGAGACGGAGAGGACCGCGCCGGACAAGGGCATCCGCGATCTCGCCCGCTCCGTGAGCAACGGCAAGGTGCCGAAGGATGTCCTCGACTGCATGCATGCGCTGATGCGCACCGTGCAAGATGCCGTCGATTACGAGATAGGCGCCACCCACGAGCACACGACCGCCGCGGAAGCACTCGCCGACGGCAAGGGCGTCTGCCAGGACCACGCCCACGTCTTCATCTCCGCCGCCCGCCTTATCGGCATCCCCGCCCGTTACGTTAACGGCTACTTCCTGTCGGGCACCCTCGCGCCCTCCGAGGCCGCCCACGCCTGGGCGGAGGTCTGGATCGACGGCCTCGGCTGGGTGGGCTTCGACCCCGCCAACGGCATGTGCCCCACCGAGCGCTATGTCCGCCTCGCATGCGGCTTTGACGCCGGCTCCGCCTCGCCGATCCGCGGCACCCAGAGGGGTGGCGAGAACGAAGCCCTTGACGTCAAGGTCGAAGTTGAGCAGCAAGGCGGTCAGCAGCAGCAACAGCAGCAATAGCTGCCCAACGGCAAAGGAACGCTCGCGATGACCTATTGCGTCGCGATGAGGCTCAGCCGCGGCATCGTCTTCGCCGCCGACACGCGCACCAACGCCGGCGTCGACAACGTCGCGCAGTACCGCAAGCTCCACTTCTGGCGCCAGCCGGGAGACCGCGTGATCGTGCTCCTGTCAGCCGGCAACCTGGCCGTCACGCAGTCGGTCGTAAGCAACCTCAACGAGGCGCTGGCGACGCCCGAGACGCCGCATCCCACGCTCTTCACCGTGCCTTCCATGTACCGCGCGGCCCGCCTTGTCGGAGACGCCGTGCGCGAGGTGCGACGCCAGGACGGCGCCGCGCTCGAGGCCAGCAAGGGCGGCTTCTCCGCCTCCTTCATCCTCGGCGGGCAGATCGGCAGCGAGCGCCCGCGCCTCTATCAGATCTACGCCGAGGGCAACTTCATCGAGGCGACCGACGACACGCCGTTCCTGCAGATCGGCGAGCACAAGTACGGCAAGCCGATCCTGGACCGCGTCGCGCGGCCGGAGATGAGCCTCGGCGAGGCGGCCAAGCTCATCTTGCTCTCGTTCGACTCGACGCTGCGCTCAAACCTGTCGGTGGGCATGCCGATCGACATTCTGCTCTACGAGCGCGACAGCCTCGACGTGCGGCGCGAAAAGCGCATCGAGCAGAACGACGAGTATTTCAAGAAGCTCTCCAACGCATGGTCGGACGCCCTCCGCGCCGCCTTCCGCGACATCGAGGAGTTCAAGATCTAGCTCCCGCGGCCCGGTCCCGCGGCCTCGACGAGCCGTCCATAGCTCTCGCCCGCCGCCATGGCCCCGCTCCAGTGCGTCAGCGCCCCGTCGAGACAGGCGAACACCCGCATAAGCATCAGCGACGATGCAACGAGCCCCCCGGGGCTGAGCATGCCCTCGATCGCGAGCAGGGCACCGAGCCCGAAGCCCCCGGACTGCAGGGTGAGACGCACGCCCTTCCCGACCGCGGCGACGGAGAGGAGACGCGCCTGCGCGGCAAGCGTCGCCTCGGAATAGGAGCGCGACAGCCTCTGCCAGTGCAGCCGCACATCATCCCCGGATCGCCATCGCGCCATACGCAAGTCGCCGAGCAGCACATAACGGTCGCGCCGCGCCTCCGCGATCCGGTATCCCGTCCGCCGCTCTGAGGCCTCACCCAGCACGGCGAGGCCAGCGAGCAGACCCGCACCGGTCAGGGCGAAAAGCCCAAGCACGGGATGCAACAGGAAAACGGCCCCGATAAAGACTGGCAGCCACAACACGTCGAAAGCGGCGCACGGACCACCACTGGTCAGAAAGCGCCGCACCCGCTCCACATCGTCGAGCATCGCGAAGCCTCGGGCGTCCGCTGCGGCAGCCGGCGCCACGAGCACGCGACCGTCGAGACGCTCCGCAACGCTGAGGCCGGCCTGGCACACGATACGGGCCCGCATCACATCGAGCACCGCAGCGACGACGTGCAGCGCGACCACGAGGCCGGTCAGCGCAGCCAACGCTGCCCCGCTGCGTTCGGGCACCACTTGGTCGTAAACCGCAAGCATGTACAACGACGTTGCGAGCTGAAGCACAGCCAGCAGACCCGAGAGCGCCAGCACACCGACGAGGAAACCCCACACGCGGCACGCTGAGCCACGGGCGCCGTCGAGAACCAGGGGCCGCGCGCGAAACCAACGCTCCCGGCCAGCCTCGATGCCACCCCCCGCCGCCATTCTATGCACCTATAGCGTGTAATATAATATATCTACACGCTGAAAGATATGCGATGGAGTCCTAAGAAATAATCATCAAAAAGGAATCTCGGTCGGCCCCGTATGAAGCCGAGCTTGCGGAAAGCGCCGACTGACCCTCGAATGAGGAAAGAAAAAATTCGCTTCGCTCGGCAGGGCCGCGCGCGGCACCAAATGGCGCCAGGGAGGACAACGGGCGTAATGACAGACCAGATCGACCTGGGATCGTTTCTGGACCGCTGGGCGGAGAAGGATCCCGCACGGGCCGATGTGGCCATCACCGTCATCCGCCTGTCTGAGGCCTGCTGCCGCATCGGCAGCCTCGTGAACCTCGGGCCGCTGGCGGGCGCCCTTGGCTCCGAGACCGGCCGCCAGAGCGGCGCCGATCCGCAGAAGGAGGTCGACGTCCGCGCCAACGACCTGATCGTTTCCGCGCTCAAGGAGGCGCCGGTCGCCACGCTGGGCTCGGAGGAGCTGGAATGGGCGCTGCCCATCCACCCGGGCGCGCCCCTCGCCGTGGCTGTGGATCCCATCGACGGCTCGTCCAATATCGATGCCAACATCTCGGTCGGCACCATCTTCACCGTCCTTCCCGCCCGCGCCAACGGTGTCGACACGTCGAGCTTCCTGCAGTCCGGAAAAGCCCAACTTGCAGCCGGCTTCGTGGTCTACGGACCATACACGTCGCTGGTGCTCACCGTCGGCAGCGGCACGCACATCTTCACGCTCCAGCGCACCGCCGGGCAGTTCATCCTCACCATGGCCGATGTCGCGATCCCGGCGACCACGCGGGAGTACGCCATCAACGCCTCCAACTACCGCCACTGGGGCGACTCCATGCGCACCTACATCGACGACTGCCTGCGCGGTTTCGACGGGCCGCGCGGCAAGAACTTCAACATGCGCTGGACTGCCTCGCCCGTGGCCGACATCTACCGCCTGCTGATCCGCGGCGGCGTCTTCCTCTATCCCGGCGACATGCGCGAGACCTACACCATGGGCCGCCTCCGCCTCGTCTACGAGGCCAATCCGCTGGCATGGATCATCGAGCAGGCGGGCGGCGCCGCGACCAACGGCTCCGAGCGCATCCTCGGCCTGACCCCGAGCACCCTTCACCAACGCACGCCTTTCATGGGGGGATCGCGGACGGAGGTGGAGTATCTTGTGCGCCTTCACCAGGACCCGCATGGCGCGGGCGAGCGCTCGCCGCTGTTCGGACGCCGGGGATTGTTCAGGACCTGATCGAAACGCGCACACACCCGAGTTGCATCCACACGCCCGAGATAACAAGAAAAATGTCCGCCAAGCATCCCATCATCTCCGTCACAGGCTCCTCGGGCGCCGGCACCACGAGCGTACGGCGCACGTTCGAGCAGATCTTTCGCCGCGAGAAGATCTCGGCCGTCTTCATCGAGGGCGACTCGTTCCACCGCTACAATCGCAACGAGATGACGGCGGCCATGGCGGAAGCGGCCGCCGCCGGCAATCCCAATCTCAGTCACTTCGGCGAGGACGCGAACCTTCTCGAGGAGCTCGAGCTGCTCTTCAAGACGTATGGCGAGATTGGCACCGGCCGCGCGCGCCACTATGTGCACGACCAGACTGAAGCCGAGGTCTACGGCGTGCCGCCCGGCACGTTCACGCCTTGGGAGGAGGTCCCTTACGGCACTGATCTCATGATCTACGAGGGCCTGCACGGGGCAGCGATCACGAACAAGGTCAACATCGCCCGCCACGCGGACCTGCGCATCGGCGTGGTGCCTGTGATCAACCTCGAATGGATTCAGAAGATCCATCGCGACAAGGAGACCCGCGGCTACTCGTCCGAGGCGATCACCGACGTCATCCTCCACCGCATGCCGGACTACGTGAAATTCATCTGTCCGCAGTTCACCGAGACCGACATCAACTTCCAGCGCATCCCGACCGTGGACACCTCCAATCCGTTCATCGCCCGCTGGATTCCGACCAACGACGAATCCATGGTCGTCATCCGCTTCAAGAATCCGCGCGGCATCGACTTCTCGTATCTGCTGTCGATGGTCAAGGACAGCTTCATGTCGCGCGCCAACTCGATCGTCATTCCGGGCGGCAGCATGGACCTCGCCATGCAGCTCATTCTGACGCCGATGATCCTGCAGCTCATCGAGCGTAAGCGCCGCACGTTCTTCTAGGACTGCACCTGACAAGGGAGCAGCCGAAAAGATGTGGCGCAGATCGCTCCACCGGCTGCAGGATCAGTCGGCGGGATTCCGGACGGAGGTCTCCCGGATCATGTTCTCGCGCACGACCCACATGTAGACGTCACGGCCATCTACCGTCGCGGTCTTGTCGGGCGTCCAGTCTCCCATCAGGAAGGCATGCGAGACGATACGCGTGCCGGGCTTGAGCTTCATCAGCTTCGGCCTGAGCTTCATGTTGACTTCGGTCAGCAGGTACATGGTGATGACCGTGGCCTTGGTGAGGTCCGTTTGAAACAGGTCCTGCTCGTGGAACTCCACCTTGTCGGTGACGCCCTCCTTCTCCGCGTTCGCCTTGGCTTCCTTGACCCGCACCGGATTGAGATCGACCCCGGACGCGGTAATGCCGTATTTCTTCGCGGCCGTGATCGGAATGCGCCCGTCTCCCGAGCCGAGATCGATCAGCACGTCGTCGCTCTTGATCTCGGCCATCTCGAGCATCTTGTCGACGACAACCTGCGGCGTCGGCACGTAAGGCACGTCGAGATCACGCGCAAAGGCTCCACGGGACATCGCGGCAGCGAGTGCCACGGCAACGAGCACAAAGCGGAAAGCCTGGGAATGGGTGAGTTGAGGCATGCGAACGCTCCGGCAGTTGAGGCCTCGGTTGAGGCGCCAACGTCGCGCATCCGCTCTTGTTCCCACGGGATCCATTAAAAAATTCTGCGATCACCGGCATCGAGCGCCGGAGCACGATGAATCTCGACGCTAGGCGGACTTGAAGATAAGCGAATAGATCGCGTTCACGGCAATTCCCGCCAGCGCCGCGTAGACAACCAGCAGAATGCCTCGGGTCAGCGGTCCCTGGCGCCAGATCTGCGCGACCTGCCGGGAGCCTTCCGCGATGCTGTCGTGCATCGGTCCGTCAAGGTAATCAACATAGTTGGACATGAGGTTTCCAATGAGGTCGTCGGAAAAAAAGCTCGGCTTGGGACAGTTCGACTCCGGCGGACAGTTCGGATCGTAAGTGTCGAACGGCCTGAAGCGATGCAGCCGGAAATGTATGATGCCTTGGATCAGGCTGCCATCAGCCATGCTGTCAACAAAGCGGTCCTCCGCCGTGACTGCGGGCGTCTCTCCGCGATAGACCCGGACCGCCCTGTCGGCGGCTTGCGGATCCTTCAGCACCTCCTCGGCGATCTGCCTCGCAGCAGCCTCGGGATCACACCCTCGGTTCAAGAGGAAAATACGGTACTCGTCCGCACTGATATCGGACTTGAACGAGCCGTCCTTGCAGACGGTCCAGTATACAGGGAGCGCACTCCATGCATATCCAAAGCCAAGTGCATAGGGGAGCACAAAGAGCCCACCACCCACCAATCCGATGACGGCCACGACAGATAAGAGAGGATGAAGGCCGCCCGGCGTCGTCCGTTCCATACAAAAGCCCCCGTGCTGCCAATGCCAGCCGCGAACGAAAAGTGCCGCAGTGATGCGTATGCGGCAAATATCGACAATAGCCTACGCGCGGTCTTGTGACGACGGCGCAGTTCCTTCGCATGAGAGCGCCCATGCTCACTGCCGATTTGAGAGAACTAACATGCGCACGGGACAGAGTATTTCCGCCTCACCGGTAGCCGGCGGCCTGTAGCTCGAACAGCTCGGAGTAGCGCCCCCGCTGTGCGATCAGCTCCTCGTGCGTCCCGGCCGCCTCGACCCTGCCGCCTGCCAGCACAAGGACGCGGTCTGCCATGCGCACGCTCGAGAAGCGGTGCGAGATGAGCACGGCGGTCTTGCCGTGGCTGAGCTCCTTGAAGCGCTGGAACACCTCGAACTCGGAGCGCGCGTCGAGCGCCGCCGTCGGCTCGTCGAGGATCAGCACGTCGGCGTCGCGCATGTAGGCGCGCGCGATGGCGATCTTCTGCCACTCGCCGCCCGAGAGCTCGACGCCGTTCTTGAACCGCTTGCCGATCATCTGGTCGTAGCCGGCCGGAAGCCCCGCGATCACCTCATCGGCCAGGCTGCGTTTCGCCGCCGCCTCGATCCGCGCGCGATCCTCCCGCGCTTCGATCTTTCCCACCGCGATATTGTCGGCGGCCGTGAAGTTGTAGCGCACGAAGTCCTGGAAGATGACGCCCATGTGCCCGCGCAGCGCATCGAGGTCGTAGTCCTTGAGGTCGCGGCCGTCGAGCAGGATGCGGCCCTCGTCCGGATCGTAGAGGCGCGCGAGCAGCTTCACCAGCGTCGTCTTGCCGGCGCCGTTCTCGCCTACCAGCGCCAGCACCTCGCCGGCCTTGAGTGTGAAGCTCAGGTTGCGCACGGCCCACTTGTCGGCACCGGGATAGATGAAGCCGACATCCTCGAACTGGAACCCCTGGCGGATGGGTCTTGGAAACGGCAGCGGCTTCGCCGGCGAATGGATCTCCGGTTGGATCTCGAAGAAGCTGAACAAATCGTCGAGATAGAGCGCCTGGCTGGCGGTCGTCGAGAACCCAGCGAGCAGGCCCTCGAGAAGGTTGCGCAAGCGCCGGAACGAGCCCGCAAGAAACGTCAGGTCGCCGATGGAGAAGTCCCCCGTCAGCGTGCGACCCACGATATACGCGTAAGCCGTGTAGTAGCCGACGGTGCCGATGGCCGTGAACAGCCCGCCCCAGCTCGCGCGTCGGATCGCAAGCTTGCGGTTGGCAGCGTACATGTCCGACGCCAGGCGCCGGTAGCGCTCGATCAGGAAGCCGTTGAGGCCGAAGATCTTGACCTCCTTGGCCGTCTCCACGCTGGCCGCCGTCTGCCGCCGGTAGTCGAGCTCGCGCCGCTCGGGCGTGCGCACGTAGGCGAGCGAATAGCTGCGCGCGTTGAAGTGCGCTTCGCCGAGGAACGCCGGCAACAGCGCCAGCACCAGCAGCACGATAAGCCACGGCGCATAGAGCACCAGCCCCGCCGCGAAGCTGGCGACAGTTACGACATCCTGCGCCTGGCTGAACATCTGCGCCATCAGCGTCATGCGCCCGCTCGTCTGGCGCCGCGCGCGCTCGAGCTGGTCCTGAAACTCGGCGTCTTCGAAATCCTCGAGATCGAGCGTTGCGGCATGCTCCATAAGGCGCACACTCGACGCATTGGAGACGCGCTCGGCCAGCAGGCTATCGACGAGCGACACGACGCGACCCAGGACGTCCGCTAGCACGGCAAGGCCGAACTCGGCCGCGATGAGCACGCCGAGCCACGAGAGGCGTCCGCTGTCCAGCCACGCGGCGAGCGAGGGCGGCTTGTCCGGCGCCTGCACCAGCAGCACCACCTCGTCGATGATCAGCTTGCCGACGTAGAGCGTCACCACCGGCAGCAGCGCGCGAACGAGCCGCAGGCCGATGAGCGCGAGCGTCAGGCCCGGGTTGGTCTCCCAAACCATGACAATGAAGGGACCGAGATTCTTGAGCGCGCCGACACGCTCCTTGAACGAACGCGTGCCGGACGGGCTGGGTCCTTCGGGAAAGGCTCCGAGCGGCCCGGCGCGCGCTCTGCCGCTATCGAAAGTCTGCCGCGGCATCTGGAGATCCCGTGTTCTGTGGATGTGTCGGAAGACGCAGGCTAGCCTATTCAGGCGCCGCAGGCGATCCCGCGCGACTCATTGGAGCATGACGCGCGCCGCCCGGAGCAAGTAGGCTCCGCGGTCGAGAATCGCAATTTCGGAAAGACGAGCAGCGCCGTGTCCAGCCTCGATACCATCGTGAAGGAAATCGCCGACGAGATCCGCCAGCGAACGGACCGTGGCGAGGTTGCGACCTATATCCCCGAGCTTGCACGCGTGGACCCGGATGCATTCGGCCTCGCCGTGATCGACGCCGAGGGCAACGTCGCCGCGGCAGGCGACAGCGACACGCCGTTCTCCATCCAGAGCATCTCGAAGGTGTTCACGCTGACCCTTGCCTTGGGCAAGGTCGGGGACCGGCTGTGGCGCCGTGTCGGCCGCGAGCCGTCCGGCAGCCCCTTCAATTCCATCGTGCAGCTCGAGTACGAGCGCGGCATCCCGCGCAACCCCTTCATCAATGCCGGCGCCATCGCCGTCACCGACCTGATCCTGTCGGGCCATCAGCCCCGCGAGGCGCTCGGGGAGATCCTGCACTTCATGCGCTTTCTCGCCGACGATCAGACGATCGCCATCGACGAAGCCGTCGCGGCCTCGGAGCAGCGTACCGGCTTCCGCAATGCTGCGCTTGCCAACTACATGAAATCCTTCGGCGTGCTCGAGAACCCGGTGGAGTTCACGCTCGGCGTCTACTACCACCATTGCGCCATCGCCATGACCTGCCGGCAGCTCGCGACCGCCGGGCGATTTCTCGCCCACCTCGGCCGCAATCCCACCACCGGCATGTCCGTGGTCCACCCCGAGCGCGCACGCCGCATCAACGCGGTCATGCTGACCTGCGGTCACTACGACGGTTCGGGCGAGTTTGCTTATCGGGTCGGCCTGCCGGGCAAGAGCGGGGTCGGCGGCGGCATTCTGGCCATTGCTCCCGGCAAGGCGTCCATCGCCGTGTGGTCGCCGGGGCTGGATTCGAACGGCAATTCCCATCTCGGGAGGATCGCGCTCGAATCTTTAACGAAGAGAATGGGCTGGTCGATCTTCGGAGTTTGAAGCGCGCAGTTCCCTGCGCGCTTCAAACTTTGCTGTAGGCTTTCATTACCGCTTCCCGACCTGGTCGGCTTCACGGATGGCTTCCTCGTGGTACCAGCTACCGCCGATCACGGCACGTGTCGCAGCGGCGGCCTGCATCTCGTCGAGCGGCTTCACGACCATGCGCCCGATACGCACTCCGGCTCGCCCGCCGGGAGGGAACTGGTAGATCTTCGCGGTCTCGCGATTGGTAATCGTAGTCATCGTTTCGTCTCTCTAGTTCAGGGTCTAGTGACGCGTGTAAATCAGAGCGTCGATCGGGCGCATTTTGCCTGAAGTTCGCACAGATTGCTCGCTAAAAATCATGATTTGCATAAACTATAGGCATGATTGTTTTTGCTTAGTTGGGTAGCATTTTTTGCGAGGCGGCCTTCTTCTTTCTGCCTCTCCACTAGCCACTCAACACACAAGGCGCGTGTTTTGTTCGCTACCAAACAACGCTATTTCCTTCGGGGAATACAGTAGTCGGATGAGTGCAGGCGGTTCGCCAGATGACGTGCGCCGCCTTTCCGCCGGGAACAGATCCCGGCGCATTCGCTACCTCGTCTGCGAGACAGCCCCAGCGAGCGAATCCAACACACGCCTTTGAGCCTGGGCCGTCGGTGGCAAGGCGCGCGACCTTCGATTCAAACGAGGAGCAATCGATGACGAAGTACAGACTTGAATACATCTGGCTCGACGGCTACACGCCCGTCCCCAACCTGCGCGGCAAGACGCAGATCAAGGACTACAGCACGTTTCCGGATCTCGCCGATCTCCCGTACTGGGGCTTCGACGGCAGCTCGACCATGCAGGCCGAAGGTCACAGCTCCGACTGTGTGCTGAAACCGGTTGCTCATTATCCCGATCCCGCTCGCACCAATGGCGTTCTCGTGATGTGCGAGGTCATGATGCCGGACGGCGTCACCCCACACGCCTCCAACAAGCGCGCCACCATTCTCGACGACCCCGGCGCCTGGTTCGGCTTCGAGCAGGAATACTTCTTCTACAAGAACGGCCGCCCGCTCGGCTTCCCCGACTCCGGTTATCCTGGCCCGCAGGGTCCGTACTACACGGGCGTCGGCTATAAGAACGTCGGCGACGTCGCCCGCAGCATCGTCGAGGAGCATCTCGATCTCTGCCTCGCGGCCGGCATCAACCACGAGGGTATCAACGCCGAGGTGGCCAAGGGCCAGTGGGAGTTCCAGGTCTTCGGCAAGGGCTCTAAGACAGCTGCCGACCAAATGTGGATGGCCCGCTACCTGCTCCTCCGCCTCACTGAGAAATACGGCGTCGACATCGAGTTCCACTGCAAGCCGCTCGGCGACACGGACTGGAACGGCTCGGGCATGCACTGCAACTTCTCGACAGAGTACATGCGCACCGTAGGTGGTAAGGACTACTTCGAGGCGCTGATGAAGGCGTTCGAGAAGAACCTCGAGGACCACATCGCTGTCTACGGCCCGGACAACCACATGCGTCTCACCGGCAAGCACGAGACGGCGCCGTGGAACAAGTTCAGCTATGGCATCGCCGACCGCGGCGCCTCGATCCGCGTCCCACACTCGTTCGTGAAGAACGGCTACAAGGGCTACCTCGAGGATCGCCGTCCGAACTCGCAGGGCGACCCCTACGCCATCGCTTCGCAGGTCCTGAAGACGATCTCCGAGGTTCCGACAGCCGCCGCGAAGGCTGCCTGACGACACTGAGAGCGCGCGCCGTTTGACCAACAGCGCCCGCAACGACCCTTTCCGCCCGAGGACGCGTCCCCAATCCGCGGTCTCGGGCGGATTGTTTTTGCACTGGCCGCGAAATCGGCGCAAACTGGAAAGCACTCTGCGTCCACCACATCGACGGAGGTCGCCGGATGCAGAACAGCCCGCTCGCCATCGCCAGCGCGATCCTCCTCGCCGTGGCCTCGACGCCGCCGGCAGGGGCATGTTCCCTGGACGCCAACCCGGGTACGCTTCGCTTGTCCAAGCCGACCAACGGCCCTCTGGCCGCGGGCTTCGGCTACCGCCGCCATCCGATTCTCGGCTATGCCAAGCTCCACCCGGGCTGGGACTACAGAACGTCGATAGGTACGCCCGTCCGCGCAGCGGCGTCGGGCCGCGTGACGGCGGCCGGTTACGACGGTCCGTCCGGCAACATGATCGTTATCGAGCACGGCGGCGGGCTGCAGACCGCCTATGCCCACTTGAGTCGCATCGGGGTTGCACAAGGCACCTGCGTAGAGGCGGGCGCGGAGATAGGAGCCGCTGGAACGTCGGGGCTTACCACCGGCCCCCACCTTCACTTCGAGGTGCGCAAGGACGGCCGAGCGATGGATCCGGGACATTGGTTCGCCGCTCGAGCGCCGTAAGCCCTGGTGCGGCCCCGGAAGACCACCGGGAAAGCACCGCTCTTTCACCATCTCCGTGGGATCGCTTCGGCTCCACCCTTGCCGGGCCGCACCGCGCCGTGTAGGGGGATGGCTCGAAACCACGAACGGGAAGGCGCACCCTCGATGCCCCGGCCGCTCATCATTGCGCCGTCGATCCTGTCGGCGGACTTTTCCAAGCTCGGCGCGGAGGTTGCGGCCGTCGATGCCGCGGGCGCGGACTGGATCCACCTCGACGTCATGGACGGGCATTTCGTGCCCAACATCACCTTCGGCCCGCCGGTGATTGCCGCCATCCGGGGCGCCTCGCGCAAGACCTTCGACTGCCACCTGATGATCGCGCCTGCCGATCCCTACATCGACGCCTTCGCCAAGGCCGGCGCCGAGATCATCACCGTCCACGCCGAGGCCGGCCCCCATCTCGACCGTTCCTTGCAGGCGATCCGCGCCGCGGGCTGTCGTGCCGGCGTCTCGCTTAATCCCGCGACGCATGAGAGTGCCATTGCCCACGTGCTCGACCGGCTCGACCTCGTTCTCCTGATGACGGTGAACCCCGGCTTCGGCGGCCAGGCGTTCATTCCCGCCCAGCTCGACAAGATCCGCCGTGTCCGCGAGATGATCGGCGACCGCCCCATCGACCTCGAGGTCGACGGCGGCGTGACGCCGGAAACGGCGTGCCTGGTCGCCGCGGCAGGCGCCAACGTTCTTGTCGCTGGCTCGGCCGTCTTCAAGGGCGGCACGAAGGACAGCTACTCAGCCAACATCAAGGCCATCCGCGCTGCGGCCGAGCAGGCCCGCGCCGGAAAGAACGCCGCCTAGATCGCCAACGAACCTTCACCCTCCCCTTGACGGGGAGGGTGGCGTGCAGCGCCGGGTGTGCTGATCACGCAGAGAAACAGCGAGGCCCCATGTTCCCGCTTTCGCACATGCTGAAATCGTTCGTCCGCCTCGGCACCCTGAAGGTGATCGACGCCGAGGGCCGCACGCACATCTTCGGCGGCCGCGCGCCAGGCCCCGAGGTCACCATGCGCCTCACCGATCCGACGCTCTATCGCAAGCTGTTCACGAATCCCGAACTCGCCGCGGGCGAGGCCTACATGGACGGCCGCATGAGCTTCGAGAACTCGACGCTGCGCGACTTCCTGACCCTGTTCTCAGTCAATCGCCTCTCGCTCGGCTCCTATCCGCTGCAAAAGGCACTGCGCACGGTCTCGCGAGGCCTGAAGCGCTTCCAGCAGGCCAACCCCGTGGGTCAGGCGCAACGCAACGTCGCCCACCACTACGACATCGGCAACGATTTCTACCGCCTCTTCCTCGACAAGGGCATGCAGTACTCCTGCGCCTACTTCCTCTCCGACGACGACACGCTTGAAGAGGCCCAGCAGAACAA